>CAZUUQ010000049.1:0-20042 GCA_964622625.1 uncultured Phycisphaeraceae bacterium
AGGTAATCCAGCCGCTGCACGCGGGCGCGGAAGCCGGGGCCGACGCGGTAGTAGCGATAGCGCCGGCCGTCGGTCAGGGCGTTGGTCGGCTGATAGATTTCCATGGGGCCGTCGATCGCGCCCGCGTCGTCGGTCAGCGGGACGGCGAAGAGCGAGGTCTGCTCGCCGTCCTGGCGCAGGCCCGGCTGCATGCGGCGCAGGCTGCGGGCCAGGGGATCGAGATCGGCGACGGCCTGGTCGATCGGGATGGGGATGGGGATGAAGGACGTGGCGGCGTCGGCCATCGCCCGCGGCGCGGCCGCGACGAATGCGCAGGCGGTCATCAGCAGCAGGGTGGCGACGCGCATGGCGGAGGACTCGCACTCAGCAGCACGGGCGAGCTGTTCGTGCCCGCGGGACGCGCGGCTCATTCATCGGCCGGGGGATACTCGGGCGCCGGGCGGAACGTCTGCTCGATATAGACGGGGGTGCCCGGCAGCGGGCCTGAGCCGCTCTTGTTGATCCGCGGGCCCTTGAGGCTCCACTTCATGGTGGTGGCCGGCTTTCCGCTGACGCTCACGGATTCGATTTCACCGGCCCGGTCGAGGTCGAGCACGAGCGTGTGGTGTACGGGGATGTCCATCTCCCAGAACGGCTCGCCGGTGAACGAGTCGACGACCCGGACGGTGCGGGGCAGATCGACGGAGCTGTAGTATTTGTGGCGATCGAAGCTGGCGCAGGCGGTCAGTCCCAGGCAGAGGGCGAGCAGGCCAAGGGCGCGGCCGGCGACGAGTGTGCGTGCGCGTTGCGAGGCGAAGCGGGCCATGGTGGGTTTCCTTTCAAGTGAACCGTCAGCGACGACCTTGACATACGATACTGCGATCGACCCCCGCGGGCCAGCAGATGGCAAAGCAATCTCCACCGGCACCGAATACATCGGCCAACCGCCGCGATTTTTTTCGGCGAATGCTGCTTCGCGGCCTGGAAGGCGCCCAGCGGGCCGGCGAGAAGGTCGCCGAGCGTTTCGAGGCGGCTATCGGACCGACGGGTCGGACCGACGCGCCGGCCCCGATCCCGCGGGCGCGGCCGGTCCGATTCCTGCGTCCGCCGGGGGCCAGGCCGGAGGTCGAATTCGCCGATCTGTGCAGCCGCTGCGGCGACTGCGTGCGGGCGTGTCCGGCCCAGTGCATCGAGCTGGATGCGCGGGAGGACGCGGCGGATCGGGACGCCGGCGGGCTGCCTTATATCGTCGCGCGTCAGTCGCCATGCGTGATCTGCGAGGAACTGGCGTGCATGGCCGCTTGCCCGACGGGGGCGCTGCGGCCTGTTCAGGCGGCGGGTGACATCGCCATGGGCCTGGCGGTGCTCGATCACAACCGGTGCCTGCGTCAGCCTTTCGCGCCCAGGACGCGCCAGGGCGTGGCGGGCACGACGCCGCACAGCCGGCTCGCGGCCGCGGCGGCGGGTGATGCGCAGGATTGCCGGCTGTGCGTACACGACTGCCCGATCGGCGAGGCGGCCCTGGGGCTGGATGCGGCGGGCCGGCTGGAGGTGCGCGACGGCTGCACGGGTTGCGGTGTCTGCGAGCGGGTGTGCCCGACCGATCCGCCGAGCATCATCGTGTGGCCCAAACCGGCGAATGAGCCGGCGGCGCGGAACGGGTAATGCGGCGGCAAGCGGCGGTGACGCGACGCGAGGGCGGCAAAAAAAGGGCCGCGCCCCGGGATCGGAACGATCCTTGTGGGGCGCGGCCAGCCGGGGTATCGTTGCGCCTCATTCTAGGCGCGTTGTGGGAAAGTCAAATGCCGCAACCTTTCGCCGCGGCAATCATGCACGTCATTCGGGCAGATCGGCCTGACGGTACTCGCTGGGGCTGACGCCGATGAGGCGGTGGAAGGTGCTGGTAAAGTGGCCGTGGCTGGCAAAGCCCGTGTGGGCGGCGATTGAGCCGATCGGCTCCTTGGTCGAACGCAGCAGCCACTTTGCGGTCTGCAACTGTTTTTTCTGCAGGTAGTGCTTGGGGCTGATCCCCGCCTGTTTGGAGAACAGGCGGTGGAAGTGGAACGGGCTCATGTGCACCTGCCGGGCCACGTTGGTGAGGCTCGGGGAATCGGGATAGTTGTCGTGCAGATAGGCCATCGCCTGGGCGATGCGTGGGTCGGGCATTTCGCCGACGATGGGCAGTTCGCCGGTCTCCAGCGGCCGCAGTTCCAGGTACCAGTGGTCAGCCCCCTTGGCCTTGACCGCGGCGCGGCGGAGGAAGCGGATCCAGGTGTCCTGCCCCGCCAGGCGCAGGGCCACATCGTGGGTCTCGCCGGTGGGCAGGTCGGGATAGCGCTGGTTGACGATTGGACGGAACTGGCTGACCAGTTCGTCAAGCAGGGTGGGTTGCTTGAGGGCGGCGATGCGGGTGTCGAGGTCGACGAGGATGGTCCGATCGTCGCTGCCCAGCAGGACGCGTCCCATGCCCGGCTCGGCGAAGCGGGAGAAGCCGACCTGCCAGCGGCTGAGCATGAGCTTGGCGATCTCCTGCTCGGTTTCGCTGAAGGCCTCGCCTTTGCGGCCGACCAGCCACCACCACCAGTGTTTGGGGCTCATGGCGTCGGGCGCCATGACAGTCATGAGGTGGCGGCCCTTGAGGCTGACATCGCCGGCCGAACCGTTGGGCCCGCCGCCGACGGCCACGCCTTGGCGCATGGCGGCCTTGATCATGGCCGGTTTCTCGAAGCCGGCGCCCAGCAGTTCGGCGATCTCGCCGGCGGCGAAGCCGTCGACGAGCAGCATCTCATCGGGCCGGGGTCGCGGCAGCTTCAGAATGCCCAGAGCGTGGGCGTCGAATTTCAGGAACTGGGCCACCTGCTCGCGGACCGGTTTGTCGTGCGGCCCCCAGGGTTCGCCGGCGCCCGCGGGGGGAACCGAGATGATGCGCTCCATGCGTGTGAGCCTTTCTCAGTGGAAACGGTGCGGGAACATCATTGCACCATACGCTGCGATCATAGCATCGACTTGCCACGCGACAACGACTGTCAAGGCGCTCTTCCCGGCCGCACGATGGCGCGAAAGGAGTTGAGAATACGCGGAGAATCCCGGTACTTTCGCTGTACCTGCATCTTTTGCCGGGTCAAGAAGCCGGGAAGATGCTGCGCGAAGCTGCGACAAGTAAGCGCAAAACAACGACGACATCGCGCGTTGCACGGCCCGGGCACGCGGCCAGGCGGGCTATGACCTGTCGATGGCCTGCTCCACCCGCCAAGTGAGTCTTTCGCCCTGGCAGTGGACGTGCACGGCAAAGAAGCCGCCGCGGTGCTTCCAGAAAAGCGGCCAGATGATCTGACGGTCGGTCTTCGGAATCGCCAGCGATGCAATCGCGGCCGGGGCGTGCCACTCGAGCAGGCCCTCATCGAAGTGTGTGCGCGTCACGACCACGGGGCGGGTGACTTCATAGAGGAACATCAGCCAGTGGCAGGTGTCTTCGTAGCCGGCTTCGGAGACGATGCCGGTCAGGTGCAGGTCGGCGGGCTGGAGTTCGAGTCCGACTTCCTCGTGAATTTCGCGCAGGGCGCAGGCGGTGGGGCTTTCGCCGCGGTCCTGTTCGAGCTTGCCGCCGATTGGCGAGTAGAGATCCTGGTTCGGGGGGCGGCGGCGATGCAGCAGCAGGACGCGGCCGTGGTCGTCAAAGAGGTAGCAGAGCACGGCGATGCGGTAGGGCAGCGAAGCGCGTGTGTCGGACGCGGCGGGGGTGTGCGTCGAATCGCTCATGCGGCCGAGAGTGTAGCAGCCGCTCCCGCGCGGCGGGGTCGGGCGGCATCGCGGCGTGCGAACGTGAAGGCAGGCGGATCAGAACGCAGAGGTGTCGGGCGCTTCGGTCCAGTCCTCGGCGCCGTCCAGGTTGAGCTGTGACGGACAGGTCTTGCGGTAGCCGAGCTTGCGGATGACTTCAAGCACCTCGGTCCAGGATGGATAGGGCTTGTCGTTGACGCGCTTGTAGGCGTCGATGGCTTTGACGAACAGGAACTGTTCACTGTTCATCTCGCCTTCATCGGCGGCCTTGACGAAGTCGTTGCGTCGGCGTCCGGGGCCGCGGCGGCGCTCCAGGCCGGTGCCCTCGGTGCGGCGATCGACCACGGTGGCGCGTCGATCGGATCGGCCGCGACGCTCCGGGCCAGGATAGGACTTCTCGCTCATGCGCTGATCTCCCACCGACGCCTGCGGCCGCGGCTGCCGCAGCGGCCGGGTTGGCCCGTGCCGACCGGCCGAGGCAGCGCCCGTGGGGGGCAGCGCCGGAGGGTCAGGCGTCTTCCTCGTCGTCGAAGAATTCCTCGTCCTCGTCTTCTTCGTCGTCGTCGTCGAACAAGTCGTCGTCGTCGTCGAAGTCGTCTTCATCCTCATCGTCAAAAAAGTCGTCGTCCTCAAGCTCTTCGTCGTCGATCAGCCACCAGGTGGGCGCGAACGCCCCGGGCGACCAGGGTGACGCGGCAGGGCGGCCCCACTGCGGATACTCCTCGACGCTCTGCTCGCTGCGGGTCAAAATGGTCATTGGTGTTCGCCTCCCGTGAACGGTGAATGCCAGATTCTGTCGGATGAGCGGCGCGGCTTCGCTGCCCGCGCCACCCGTCTTTCAAGCCGCGGACATAATTCCCCCAGAGGTCACATCCCGCACAGCCGTCACCATTGCCACCGCCTGAACCAGGACGTCGACGCGCTTCATGGCCATGACGCCGGACATCGCGTACCACGCGTGGCCGCACAGGCGAGGCCGATCGGTCCGATCGATCATCGACCATCCCGACCCATACGCCCCAGGCTGGTCCGCCAGGCTGCGCCTCAGCGGCGCGGCGGTTAAACTATCGCGGCTCGACGGTTTGTCAACAGTCCCGGACCATGTGGCCGGGACGCCGATTCCCGGGCTGCCACAGGCATGCGCGATACAACCATGGCCGCATCCGAATCGCCGCTGAACGAACAGACCTCCAGTCGCGCCGCGGCGGCCGCCGACTGGCGGCCCGTACCGGCTGTGGCCGCCTGGCTGCTGCCCGGACTGGGCCACGTGCTTATCGGCCAAACCCGCCGCGGGCTGATCATCGGCAGCGCGATCCTGGGCTTGTGGCTGGCGGGGCTGCTGATCGGCGGCATCAGCGTCATCGACCACAAGCCGGTCGGCGACGGGATGCGCCAGCGCTTCTCGCTGTGGTTTCTGGGCCAGGCGATGCTCAGCCCGTCGCTGGCGGTCAATCTCGCGCACCAGCAGCTCAAGCAGGTCAGCGTGGCTCGCTTCAATCACACGCCGCAACCCGACGACCAGCCCCGGCCCGTATTCACCCCCGCTCTCGGCCGCGTCGCTGAAATCGGCACGCTCTACACCGCCCTGGCGGGCCTGCTGAACCTGCTGGCGATCATGGATGTGGCCTGGGGACGACCAAGGCACGCCCAGACGGGACCGCCGCGGTCAACCCCATCGCCCCATGCCGAGGCCCACACGCCATGATGTCAGCCGTGATCCTGACAGCCCCTGTGCTGGCGCAGGCCGCGGAAGCGCACGCCTGGCGGCCGTTGCTCGACCCCCTGCCGCTGCACGGGGCCTGGCTGCTGCTGCTGGCGCCGCTGGTCGTGGCCCTGGCGGCCGTTTACAAGGCCATCAAGCTGCCACGGATCGAACGCTTCGGCCGCGAAGTGGCCGTGCTGTCCATCCAGATCGTCAGCCTGCTGGGACTGGCGGCGGTGGTGCTCTGGGTGGTGACGGAACTGATATGAGGCCGATCGCAAGAGATTGACCCGCCGAGGCCGCCACGAACGCCGATATCTCCCCTGCATCGTCCGCATTTTCTGGTCGTCAGCGCCACACCCGATGCCGCACCAGGTTCCGCGTCACTTGGCGTCCTTGGCGCCTTGGGGGTAAAAAGCTTCAACGATAAGCAGTCCGGCGACAGAAATGACAGGCCAATGCAGGAGCACCGCATGAAAGAAGCGCTCGCGACACTGGCGGGTGGGGGGACGCTCAGCCGCGAGCAGGCGCGCTGCGCCTTCGAGGCGATCATGACCGGCTCGGCCCCCCCGGCGCAGGTCGGCGCGCTGCTGGCCATGCTGGCAGCCCGGCCGCTGACCGTCGACGAACTCGTCGGGGCCGCGACCGTCATGCGCGACAAGGTCACGCGCGTGGACGTACCCGACGGCCTGACGGTCATTGACACGTGCGGCACGGGCGGCACACACTCGAAGGTCTTCAACATTTCGACCAGCGCGGCCATTGTGGCCGCGGGCGCGGGTCGGCCGCACGGCATTGCGGTGGCCAAGCACGGCAACCGCTCGATCACGAGCCGCTCCGGCTCGGCCCAGGTGCTCGAAGCCCTGGGCGTGAAGATCCGCGTCAGTGGCGCGACGCTCACGCGATGTCTGGACGAGGCCGGCATCTGCTTCTGCTTCGCCCAGGCGCACCATCCGGCGATGAAGCACGCGATGCCCATCCGCCTGGAGCTGGGCTTCCGCACGATTTTCAACGTGCTGGGACCGCTGACGAACCCGGCCGGGGCCACGCGGCAGGTGATGGGCGTGTATGACCCGGCGATGACGGAGTTGATCGCGCGGGTGCTGGGCGAACTGGGCGCGGTGCGGGCGATGGTGGTGCACGGCACGACCGAAACGGGTGTGCCGCTGTGCGAGCTGCTGACCAGCGGGCGCACGCGCGTCAGCGAGTGGCGCGACGGGCAGGTGAACACGCGCGAGCTGGATGCGGCGACTCTGGGATTGCCCGCGGGCGACATGGGGGCAATGGAGGTCAACGACCCGGTGCGGAGCGCGGAGATCATCGGCTCGGTGATCGCCGGTGATGATGGCCCGGCCCGCGACATCGTCTGCCTCAACGCCGCGGCCGCGCTGGTGGTCGCCGACCTGGCGGCGGACCTGGCCGACGGGTTGAAGCAGGCCCGCGAGTCGATCGACAGCGGCGCCGCCGGCCGGGCGCTGAGCCGCCTGGTGGAAATCACCGGGGCCGATCCGACACCGCAGAATTGAAGGTGACGACCACCTCACGGTTCGCATGCGACAGGCCGCTACAATGCCGCGATGGCGGCGAGGGCGGCGGACAGGGCGGGCAGTGTGGCGATCGAGACTTCCGGCCGCGTCGGATCGGTGACGATCGGACGCGGTGACCGGCTGCTTGAGACGGTGACACTGCCGCAGGCGCGGCGGCACAACGTGGAGCTGACGGCCGCGATCGACGCCCTGACGAGGCGGCACGGCCTGGCGCGGACCGAACTGGTCGAAGTGTACGTCTCGATCGGTCCCGGTTCGTTCACGGGGCTGCGCGTGGCGGCGGCGACGGCGAAGATGCTGGCCCTGGCGCTGGGGGTACGGATCGTGGCCGTGCCGACGCTGGATGCCACCGTCGCCAACGTGCCGGGGCCTGACGGCCCGGGGCAGCCGGAGCACGGCTGTCCGCACCTGGCAGTGGCGCTGAACCTCAAGCGTGCGGCCGCATACACGGGCCTGTTTGCCTGGGGCGACGACCGCTGGCGGGCGCTGCGTGAACCGGCACTGCGCAGCGCGGCCGACCTGCTGGCCGAAGCCCCGCGGCCGCTGGCGGTGCTGGGCCCCGGTGAGTTTGTGGAGCAGGCGGCCGGCGGCGGCGACGTGACCGTGCTGGACGACGCGTGGCTGACGGCCCGCGCGGAGGTCGTCTGGCAACTGGGCCGCGAAGGGGCTGCCGCGGGGCGCTACGCGGATGCCGCGGCCCTGACGCCGCTGTATGTTCGCCCCCCCGAAGCCGTGGAACTATGGAAGCAACGCAAACCCGCCCCGGCCGCGACATCATGACCCAATCCACGCCGCCACCTACGCCGCCACCCCCGCACGCCGCGGACGCGGCCCATGCCGCCGACGCCTCGCCCGCGCTGTCGCCGCGCCGCCGCGAGCCGGTGGTCGCCATTGTCGGCCGGCCCAACGTCGGCAAGTCGAGCCTGCTGAACATGCTTGCGGGAACGCGGATCAGCATCGTCGACGCGCAGGCGGGCGTGACGCGCGACCGCGTGAGCACGGTGGCGACGCTGCAGGACTCGGACATGGAGCACCCGGCCCGGCCTGTCGAACTGGTGGACACCGGCGGGCACGGGATCGAGGACGTGGCCGATCTGACCGTCGAAGTCGAGGCCCAGATCGCTCATGCGCTGGCGGATGCGAACCTGGTCCTGTTCGTGATCGACGCCCAGACGGGCGTGCTGCCTCTGGACGAAGCGGTGGCGCGGCTGCTGAGGACGGGCGGGCGGCGGCAGGGCGGGCGGCACGACAAGGCGAACCAGCAGGTGCTGCTGGTGGCCAACAAGTGCGACGACGCCTCGAAGGAACCGGGGGCGGCCGAGGCGGGGCGGCTGGGGTTCGGCCATCCGTTGTGCGTGTCGGCGATCACGCGGCACGGGAAGCGCGAACTGATCGACACCATTCTGTCGCAGTTGCCGGCGGCGGACGCCATGCCCGCGGTCAGCGACGCGCGGGATCAGGATGCCGCGGTCAAGATCGCCATCGTCGGCAAGCGCAACGCGGGCAAGAGCACGCTGGTGAATGCGCTGGCGGGGGCGCTGACCGGGCAGGAGCGCGTCATCGTCAGTGAAGTTCCCGGCACGACGCGCGACAGCGTGGACGTGCGGTTTGAGATGGACGGCCGGGCGTTCATCGCCATCGACACCGCCGGACTGCGCAAGCGCAAGAGCATCGAGAGCGACATCGAGTACTACAGCCACCACCGCTCGCTGCGGTCGATCCGCCGGGCCGACGTCGCGATACTGCTCATAGACTCGACCGTGGCCGTCAGCCAGGTCGATCGCCAGCTCGTGGGTGAGCTGCTGCGCCACCACAAGCCGACGGTGGTCGTGATCAACAAGTGGGATCTTGTCCGCGAGCAGCACACCCAGGACGAATACGTCAAGTATCTCGACGGTGTGCTCAAAGGCATGAGCTTCGCGCCGATTGTGTTCATCAGCGCGAAGCACGACACGGACCTGCGCGACCTGGTGGCGATGGCGTTCAACCTGCACCAGCAGGCCGGCCACCGCATCGGCACCGGCGAACTCAACCGCATTCTCGATGAGATCTTCACGCAGCGTCTGCCCAGCTCGAAGGTGGGCAAGCGGCCGAAGGTCTTCTATGCCACTCAGCTTGACACCCATCCGCCGACGCTGGGCCTGTGGGTCAACGACCCGGAGCTGTTCGACGGCGGGTACCAGCGGTTTCTGCTCAACCGCCTGCGCGAGGTTGTGCCGTTCAGCGAAGTGCCGATCCAACTGGTGTTCAAGCCGCGCGGCACGCCCCGCGGCGACGGGTGACCGTGAGCGGCTCCGGTCAGGATCGGCCGGGACGCCCGACAGCCGTGTTGCGGTGGGAAGCGGCGCGGCGGCGAGTTGAACGAGGGCGACGGGGCTCGAACCCGCAACCTCTGGATCGACAGTCCAGTGCTCTAACCAATTGAGCTACGCCCCCGGATGCTGCACCCGGATGCTCGCCTGCACGTCGTCGGGCTGACCGAGCCGCGCCCGCTGACGGGACAGAAGGAATACTTTAGAACCGATCGGGGCCATGTCAACCGCCCCGCTTTTCCCGTGCCGCCGACTCCCGGTCGCTCTCCGCGTCTGGACACGGGTTGCGTCATTTCACATCGCTGAGCTTGATCGGGCTGCGCTGCTTGGCGCACAGCACAGCCGCTTCGAGCACCCGCTGGGTCTGGTAGGCGTCCTCGAAGTCCGGCAGCGGAGCCACCGGTTTCTTGCCGCCCAGGACCATGAAGATGTCGGCCGCCATATTGATGAAGCCGTGCTCGTAGCCCAGGATGTGGGCGTCGGGCCACCAGGCGCCGGCATAGGGATGTCCGCTGTTGCCGCTGGTGACGTTGATCGTCGACCAGCCCTGCACCTTGGCGGGCAGGGTCGCGTCGTACCACTCCAGCTCGTTCATGCGTTCGAAGTTGAAGCGCACCGCGCCCTTGTCGCCGTGAATCTCGATGCGGTTGCGGTTCTTGTCGCCGGTGGAGAGGCGCGAGGTGTCGAAGCTGGCCACCGCCCCGCTCTTCATCAGCGCGATGAAGATCATCGCGTCCTCGACCGTGCTCTTGCCCTTCTTCCTGGCCCCGGCCTTTTTGGCGCCCTTGCCGGAGATCTCGCCGCCGGCGTTCTCGATGATGTCACGCTCCTTGATGAACGTCTGGCCGTGGGCCCCGACGATCTCGCTGATCTCGTCACCGGTGATGAAGCGTGCCATGTCGATGCTGTGGGCGTTGAGGTCGCCGTGCGGCCCGGAGCCGGCGAACTGGGCCTGGAAGCGCCACAGCAGCGGTGTATCCGGCCCGCCCCAGTCCTGGAGGTATGCGGCCCGGACGTGGTAGATGCGGCCGAGGCGGCCTTCCCGCACCAGCTCCCGCGCCAGGGCCACGGCCGGGCAGCGGCGGTAGTTGTACCAGACGAACGTCTTGCTCCTGGACGCTTTCGCGGCCGCCTTGACCATCTCCCGCGCATCCGCGAGCGTGCCCGCCAGCGGCTTTTCGCAGGCCACGTCCTTGCCCGCCTCCAGAGCCGCGATCGCCTGCTCCCGATGCACGTGATTCGGCGTGCCCACGTCCACCAGGTGGACCTGCGGATCCGACACCACCTGACGCCAGTCGGTGGTCCAGTTCTTCCATCCCCAGCGCCTGGCGAATGCCTCCGTGTCCTTCGGGTCGCGGGCCGCGAGCGTGTGCATCACCGGCTCGACGGGCAGACTGAAGAACTTGGCCGCCTTCAGATACGCGTTGGAGTGCGTGCGGCCCATGAACTTGGAGCCGATCAATGCCACGTTGATGGTCTTGCCTGCCATGAGTGAGTGCTCCCTTGCGGCCTGCGGGATATGACACTCCCGCTCGCCGCTCCATAAGTGAGACGCGATATACAACCGCCTGCAATGCGCGCTGCACACCGCAAGCCGTCAGGTCCTTGAGCGTCCGGTTTGAGCGTCGGGGCTGCGCCGTCCGCCACTCAGGCCGCGGTGTACCGGCTGCCGCGCACGTTCTTGTCCTTGACGCGCTTGAGTTTCCTGGCCTGCACGAGTTTGGTGAGGGTGTTGTCGGCCTTGCCGCCGCGACCCTCGGCCGTCCAGTGCTTGTTGATCTCGGCGGTGGTCGGCTTGCCGGCCTTCTTCACGAAGCCGATGATCGACTCCTCGGCCGTCTGCTTGAACACGCCGCGCTTGCGACGTCCCCGACGGCCGGCCTTCTTCGTGCCGAACTTGCGCGGACGACCCGGCCCGCGCCTGCGACCGCCGCCCACGTCGATGCCCAGCTCCCCGAACACACGATCGATCTCAGCGATCGCGCTCTCGTGCGCCTGGCGCTGATCGCGAAGCTTCGCGATCACCGCCGTCAACTCTCTAGCCGCGGCAATCTGTGCCATGTTGATACTCCCAAACTGCTTTTGTGCGGACCCAGTTCTACTTTGCGGAAGTTGTACGTTACCCCTTCCCATGGATGACCATAGCCATGAGACTGTGAAACGCAAGTCAGGCCGTCCCCTTGCGCCATGCGTGTCACAGACATCTCCACGCGGCACGACGCGGGCGGGGCACGTGTCGTCGTGGATGCGAATACGCAGGTATCGCGATATGATTTCGCCCATGAGCAGGCAGAGCGATGCGCAAGTCGAGCTTCTGGGCCGCGGCGTGGAGGCGCTTTACAGTCTTGAGGAGCTGCGAGCCAAGCTGGCCGCCGGCCGACGCTTGCGCATCAAGCTCGGCCTCGATCCCACCGCGCCCGATATCCACCTGGGCCACACCGTGGTGCTTCGCAAAATGCGCCAGTTTCAGGATCTGGGCCACCTGGGCGTGCTGATCATCGGCGATTACACCGCCCGCATCGGCGATCCCACCGGACGCGACACCACCCGCCCGATCCTCTCGCCCGCCCAGATCGACGACAACGCGAGAACGTATCTCGACCAGGCCGGCCGCATCCTCGACACCCGTCCGGACAAACTGGAAATCCGCCGCAACAGCCAGTGGCTGGCCGATCTGACTTTTGCCGACATCCTGCGGCTCACCGGTATGGTCACCGTCCAGCAGATGCTCCAACGCGACAATTTCAAGCATCGCATTCAGAGCCAGACCGAGATCATGCTCAGTGAGTTCATGTATCCCATCATGCAGGGGTACGACTCGATCGCCATCGAGGCCGACGTCGAGCTGGGCGGCACCGATCAGACCTTCAACTGCATGGCCGCCCGCGAACTGATGGCCCGCAGCGGACTGGCCAAGCAGGTGGTCATGGTCATGCCCATTCTCGCCGGGCTCGACGGCCGCGAGAAGATGAGCAAGAGCAAGGGCAATTACGTAGGCGTGGCCGAAGACCCGCATGAGATGTTCGGCAAGCTCATGAGCATTCCCGACAGCCTCATGCCCAACTACTTCGAACTGCTCACCGACCTGCCCATCGACCGGATTCACAGCCTCACCGACGCCCACACCACGCACCCGCGCGAGGCCAAGGACATTCTCGGCCGCATCGTCGTCGAGGAGTTCCACGACCGCGAGGCCGCCAACCGCGCCAGCGAGGAGTTCCGCCGTCGCTTCAGTGAAGGTCAACTGCCTTCGGAGATCGAGACTCGGACGGTGTCGGCTTCACCGATCGGCCTGCCGCGGCTGCTGGTCGAGGTGGGTTTCGCGTCGTCGAACTCCGACGCGCGGCGGCTGGTCGAGGGGGGCGGCGTGTCGCTGGACGGCGCAAGGCTGAGCGATCCCACGGCCGAGATCACCATCACGGGCGAGCCGGTGCTGAAGGTCGGCAAGCGGCGCGTCTGCCGTCTGGTTGTGAAGAGCTGATTGCGTCGAGGCGGCCGGTCACGCCCGCAGGGGCTTTGCGGCGGCGGTGAGGGCGGGCTGGGGATCCTGGTATTCGCTGCGAATCGTCCCTCCGGCCGCCACACTGCTCTTCCAGTCGCACGGATGCGCTGCCTCGCCCAGGCCGAAGTCGTCGTCATACAGCCGCGTCAGCGTCGCCAGCACATCGGCCGGCAGATCGGGAGCGTCGGCCGCCGCAGCGAGGGCGTCGATCTGCGCGGGGGTGAGCAGATTCGGTTCGATGCTCACCAGGCTCGGGAAACCGGCCAGCCAGCGGAAGGCGAACTGCGGCAGGTCCATGCCCAGCTTCGCCGCCATCGGCCGCACGATCGCGTTCTTCTTCAGCCCGTAGATCAGCCAGTTGCGGTCGCGGAACTTGCGATGGTCCGAGGGCGGGAAGGTGTGACTCTCGCTCTTGAACTCATCATCGAGAATCCCTGAGTTCGTCGGCACGCGGGCGATGACGCCGCCGCGGCCCCGGGCGGCCGCGATCTCGCAGAACTCGCGCCCGGGATCCTGTTCATAAAGATTGAACACCGTCTGCACCACGGCCGCGTCGCGCTCCAGGAAGGCCTGGTAGCCCTCCTCGCGCCAGCCGATCGCCGGCCCCAGGGCCACGCCCCAGGCGCGAATCCTGCCCTCGGTCTTGAGCTGTTCGAGGGTTTCAAACAGCTCGTCGCGGTAGTGTTCGAGCTTGAGATTGTGCGCCTGCCAGAGATCGATGCAGTCGATTTTCATCCGCCGCAGCGACTGCTCCAGCTCGAAACGCAGAAATGCGGGGTCGAAGTTCTGCTTGCGCTCGCGGTGGCCGCCTTCCTCGCCGGGGTCGGCATGGAAGTCGTAGCCGAACTTCGTGGATATGACGACGTTGTCGCGGCCGGCGTAGGCGATGGTGGCGGCCATGAGAGACTCGGCCCGGCCGTTGCCGTACGCCGGCGCGGTGTCGAAAAAGTTCACGCCGCGGTCCACCGCGTGGTTCTGCATGGCCACCGCATCGTCGTCGGTGAATTTGCCCCACCAGTCGGTGCCGAACACGAAATTGCCGAAGCCCAGCAGACTGACCTTCAGATCGGTGCCGGGAATGGTGCGATACCGCATGACAAAGCCTCGCCGAGGGAGGAACACAACCGGGCGCGAACGTCAGAGTCTAGTGCATGTTAAACCGCGTCCGCAATGAGGGCCGGCCTCGCACAGTGGTCGGGTGGCTGGGACGGAGGGCAGCGCCGCCCCGGAACATGGGGCCGCTGCACCGCATCGCCACTCGCATGGCTGTGACGACGCTCGTTCTCCCACGGGCACATACCCTGTCCCTCTTGATCGTGACCGACGTCACGGCGCGGTATCGCGTGGCTCGTGATCGCGGGCGAGTCGTCGGAATGCGGCACGGTACGGCTCGCCGCCGAGATTCGCGTCCAGCGCCTCCAGCCGCCGCACCGCCAGATAGATCTCCACGTCCGGCCCATCATGTCGCAACGCCTGGATCTCCAGCGTCCGCAGCCAGGCGTTCCACCACAGCGGACTGCGCGCGTCCAAGCCGTCGATGAGCCGGCGATACAGGTCGGCCGCCTCCGCCAGCCCAGCGGCGTCGCCGCCGCTTTCGCCTGCACGCTGGCGCAGCACTTCGGCCAGGTGGTGCGTAACCACCGCGTCCTTCGGCTGCTGCCGGGCCAGATGGCGCAGTCTGGTTTCCGCGTCGGCCAGATCGCCCGCCATCGCGGCCGTGCGCGCGGCCATCAGCTCGAACTGCCGGCGCTGAGCCGCGCTCAGCCCCTCCTCGCGTTCGAGCACCACCTGCGCCATTTCGCCGGCCATGCGCAGCAGATTCCGCCGTCGCTGCGCCGCCGCCTCGCGCTGTGCGGCCGTGCCGGACTGCTGCTGCTCGACCGGCACATCCACTGCCGCGCCCACGCGATCGACGAGACGATAGATCACCTCCACCGCCTCGCCGGGATAGTCATCGAGCAGTCGCCGCGCCGCCCCCGCCGCCTCGGTGAGCCGGTCGGCTTCCATCAGCGCGTAAATCCGCCGCTCCCACACGCTCTGCCGCAACCCCGCGTGCCGCCCCGCGAGCGATTCAGCCTCGTCCAGCAGCACCAGGGCCCCGTCGAAATCCTGCCGATCGATCGCCAGCTCCGCGCGGACGAGCCGCACGTGCACACGGGCGTCAACCACCGGGCCGTCGTTCGCCGCGGCATGCAGCGTCGCCGCCTTCTCCAGGTGCTCCGCCGACCGCTCGACCGGCTCGGCCAGTTGCGGCCGCTGATACCACGGCGATGCCCGATACGCCCCCAGCCGCGCATACAGCCGCTCACGCTGGGCCGCCAGGTAATCGCGATGCGTGGCCGGCACGTCGCCGAGCACCACCGTCGCCTCGTCAAACCGGCCGGCGGGCATCAACACCGCGTGCGCGTAATACAGCCGCTCGTCGTCCGCTGCCGCACTGGTGGGAAACGACGTGAGCAGCAGCGCTGCCGCGTCGGCATACGCCTGCCGGGCCGCGTCGCCGTCCACGCCGGCCGGAGCGCGGTGCAGTTCACGCAGCAAGAGCACGGCATCCGCCAGGGCCGCCAGAGCCGGCTCGCTCCGCGGATGCCGCCGCGCCAGGTCGGTCCATACGCGAGCGGCATCGAATTGCGCCAGCGGCGCCAGGGGGGCCGCCTCGTAGATCGCCCAGCCGTGAAGGTACATCGCCGTCGCCGCCGTGGCCGCATCCAGGGCGTCGCCGCGATGCAGCATCGCTTCGGTCAGCGCCCGCGCGCGGGCGAACGCGACCGCCCTGTTCTGCGCCATCGCTGCCCGTCCGCTTTGCAGGGCCGCGTCGGCCATCGCCAGCATCACGAAATGCGGCAGCTTCGCCGCGGAGACGGCCTCGGCATCCGGCCACTGCTGCAGCCAGCGCAACGCCAGCACCTGCCTCTGCAGCGTCTCATGGTCGTCGCGTCCGGCCCGTGTCTCGAACAGCGGCCGATACACCGCCAGCGCCGCGACCGCATCACCCTGCTGGCCCAGTGCCAGGCGATAGCGAGCATCACGAGCCAGCAGGGCGAGCATGGGATCGCCGGACGCCGCGGGACTCGTCAGCACCGTGGTCAGCAGTGCCTCGGCCCGGGGCGCGTCGCCGCCAGCCGCCGCCATGGCCGCCCGCGTCAGGGCGGCGGCGAAAGCGGTGATGCCCTGGACGTCACCTTTCTCCACGACGGCCAGCATCGCAGCGGCGGCGTCGCGTCTGCCCAGCCGCATCGCCGCCCGTGCCGCCAGCAGGGCCGCGTCCGTCTGGAGTGCCGGCGGCAGCGTGTCGTCCTCAGCCAGTATGCGGGCCTGGCCATACGCCTGCTCGAACAGCCGCGGCGCATCCTGTGACCGCGGCAGCAGGGCCGTCGCGCAGGCCGCCCGCGCCAGCAGCAGCGGCAGGTTCATCTCGCGGTAGCGCAGCCACTGCGCCCACAGGCCGCTGTCGACCCGGGCCGCGTGATCGTCGCGGCGCGGCAGGGTGCGCTCCAGGTGCGTGAAACTCCCTCGCGCTTCTTCCAGCATCTTGTGTGTGGCGGGCGCCAGTTCCGCGACGGCCGCGGTCTGCGCTGCCGTGGCGATGCCGAAGTCCAGTGTGAGCACCGCGTGATGCTGCACCGCCTCCAACTCATCGAAAAGCCGCATCTCCGCCAGGTCGCACTGCCACATCGGCCGCTGCCAGTGCTCGGGATGGGCCGCGATCAGATCCGCCAGCCGCCGCTGCGCCTGGCGCAGGGCTGCGAGCCGGGCCTCATCGTCGAGCGAGGCATCGCCGAACTGCCCGCGCAGCATCGCGATCTGTGTGCGCTGCGCCTCGATGGCCGCCTGAACCTCATCCTGTTGCGCTCCGGCCATCAGACACGCCAGCAGCGCCGCGACGCCGAGCCCCGCCACGCACATGCTTTTCACTGGCCGCATCATTCACCTTCACGTTGATCTAGGGCAGCGTCGGCAGCGGGATGTCGCCGGTCGCGGGTCGGCCGTCGGACGACTGCGGCGGGGCGAAGCTCACGTTGGCGAAACCGGCCCGTGCGGCGGCATTGAACGCGTTGACCACGTGCTGCCATCGCACCGGCCCGTCAGGGGCCACCACCACCGGATGGTCGGGCTTGAACATGCCGCGGCGGCCGAGGTCGGGCTGCCACTGGCTTTCACTCAGCAGGGCCGCGACCAGGTCGAAGTCGCCCGTGACCTGCGGCTGACCGCTGATCCGCACCACGCATCCCGTTTCCCCCTGCGGCTGGAGCACCAGGCGGATGGGCCGGCGGGGCAGGTCCTGGGCCTGCGATTCACCCGTGCGCTGCGGAATCGCGCCGCTGAGCACGCCCTCGTCCGACGCGAAGTTCACGGTGATGATGAAGTAGACCAGCAGGAGAAACACCACGTCGATCATGGCCGTGAGGTTGAGCTGCATGCGCCCGGGTTCAGACGGCGCTTTCCGGCGCGCGCGGCGCGGCAGCGCCGTCGCGTGATGCCAGGTTGCCGCACCGCCGTCCATGCCTCTCACGGCACATTCACCGAACCTCGCGGCCCAGCGCCTCCTCGTAACGGTAGGTCACCAGCTTCACCTGCCCCACGCCCGCGGCCGCGATCGCGTCGAGCACCGGCTGCACGCTGGCGTAGTGCAGGGCGCTGTCCGCCCGCAGCAGCACCTCGACGTTCGGATTGCCCAGCCGCGCGTCCGCCAGCGTCTGCACGACCAGTCCCAGGTCGTCGAGACTGTAGCTGCGCACGCCCACGCGGATGCGCAGCGGCTGGCCCGGCCAGGCCAGATGGTCCGCCCCGCCGCGGATGCGCTCGGGGCCGAACGGCTGCGGCTCGAGGTTCACCACCACGCGCTCGCCCTCGCCGATCTGCTGCACCTGCGGATCGCGGAGCACCGGCAGCACCATCTCCGGGTTCTCTTCGGCGACGATGTTGCTCACCAGCATGAAGAAGATGATGAGCTGAAAAGTCACGTCGATCAGCGGCGTCATGTTCATTTCGCAGCGGGCCGGCCGCCGCTGCTGCCATCGCCATCGGGCCATGCCGCACCTCGCAGTTCACGCGGTGATCGAAGTCTCACGAACCCGACGCGCCGGCCGCTTCGTTCGACGGGGCGCTGTCGGGCGCCGCGCCGGCCACGGGGATGCCGGGTTGTACGCCGGGCTTGAACGGACGGATCAGGTTGTCAGCCAGCACAACCCCTTCGCCGACAATCGCGTCGATGTGGTTGCGGATCAGGGCGTAGGCGGCCAGGGCGGGCATGGCCACGACCAGCCCCCAGAAGGTGGTGACCAGGGCCGTCGAAATGCCGCCGGCCAGTTGTCCCGGATCGGGCCGTCCCCCCGCGGCCACAAGCTGCTGAAACGCCACGATCATGCCGTATACCGTCCCGAACAGTCCGAGCATCGGCGCGATGTTGCCGATGACGTTGAGCAGCTCGACGGGGCGCAGCAGCCTGGCGCTGTGCACGTCGGCGGCCTCTTCGATGGCGCGCTGCATGGCCGCGTAGCCGCCGGGGGCGTCGTTCATGGCGGCGCTGGCGAGCTGGCCGAGGTAGCTGGCGTCGCGGCCGGCGACGTTGACGGCCTCGCGATAGCGGCGGGTTCGCAGCAGGTCTTCGATCCGCCGGTAGCTGGCGTCGGGCAGCAGGTCGCGCCGGCGGAACTTGAGCACGAACTGGATGATCATCGCCAGCGTGACCAGCGACATGAGCTGCAGCAGCAGAATGATGAGCACACCCAGCACGGTGTCGGACCAGAGAAACATCTGGGCAAAGGATATCTCCCGTGTCTCCTGGGCCATGGCCGTGCCGCGGCATGCGGCCACGCCGGTTGTCAGCGCCAGAGCCACCCAGTGATTGCGTCGCATACACAGGCTCCCTTCTCAGCGAATATCCAGCTCCCGGCCGGAGACGAAACGGTACACGCCGCCGGTCTGCTCGGCGATCAGCTCCAGCGTGCCGCGCATTCCCTTGTCGGCCAGCGGATCAGGGTACAGGAACTGGATCGTGTTGAACTTCGTGTTCGAGTTGTTCAGTTCCGCCAGCTCGCTGAGCAGCTTCGCCTGGTTGACCTCGTACCGCCCGCGTCCGGTGATATTGTCCGACAGCAGGAACACCAGCTCCGGCCGATAGCGCAGGGCCTGACGGATCGCGGGCACGGGCGACGTGCCGCCCATCGCCCGGATATTTCCGGCCTCCGGCGACATCCACGCAACCACCTGCTGTTTGTGGCGCCCGTCAGCCCGTTTCCAGCCGGTCGGCGGGGCCTCGATGACCTGGTCGGCCTGAAAGAAGATCACGGTGAACTGCTGCTGGTCGCTGAGCTGCGAGATCGAGCGGCGCAGTTCCTGGAGCACGAAGTCGAGGGTGTCGATCAGCGAGCCGGAGGCGTCGACGATGTACGCGATCCGCCGCGCGTTGCCCCCCGTGCCGTAGAACGTGGCCGCCAGTGGCGAACTGTCCGCGCTGGGACCCAGCGATGACAGCGAGGAGAGCGTCGGCTGACTGGCAAGCATGCGCTGCTGGCCGGGCGTCTGCGGCGCGGGGCGTTCGAGGCTGCGCTGCGGGGGCTCGACCTGGCGCTGCAGCGTGGTCGGCCGCTCCAGCGGCTGGCGCGTCGGGTCGGTCAGCGGCGTGCCCGGCTCGGGCGACAGGAATGCGATCGGCACGATGTGGCTGTGGTCGGGCCTTTCAATGACCACCGACCAGACGACCATCAGCGCCACGATCGCCAGCAGCACGTGCAGGGCCGCGGAGATCATCCATCCCGCCACCTCGGCCGTGTCGTCCCGCCGCTTCCACCACGGCCGGGGCTTGAGGGCGTCGGCGTCAACCAGCGCATTCAGGTCGGCCGGCCCGGCAGCGGCCGGAGGATGCTTATCGGATTGACGCTTCTCAGCCATGCGACGCTCGCGCGACGACCCGCGTCACTGCGCGGGCCTGGCCATCATTGTGCGGCAAGACGCGGCCGCCTGCATCCATTTTTTTTGCCCGCTTGCATCCTGGCACGCGGACACGACAATGCCCCGCCGATTGACCGCCCGCCTTCCCACCACCCCGCTTCTTCACTACGGAGTCGCCCGATGAGCCCGGCCGCCAGCAAGACCCGCAAGCGCACCACGCGCAAGAGCACCACCCGCAAAGCCCCGGCGACCTCGGCCGCCGGCCGCAAGCTCCGCGTCGCCTTCATCGGCGCCGGCGGCATCGCGGGCATGCACATGGACCTGCT
>CAZUUQ010000049.1:20142-21290 GCA_964622625.1 uncultured Phycisphaeraceae bacterium
GTCTTCGGCCGCAAGGAAATGCAGGGCGGCGGGCCGATGATCGACATCGGCGTGCATGCGATGGAGGCGGCCCACTACACGATGGGCTCGCCACGTCCCGTCGCGGCCGTCGGGCAAACCTTCACCTACATGGGCAACAAACAGGCGGCCACGAAGATCGCCAGCGCCTGGCCGAACTGGGACTGGAAGACCTACAACGTCGAGGATCTGGCCGTCGGACAGATCCGCTTCGACAACGGCGCGGTGATGAGCATCGAGGCCAGCTTCGTGGCTCACATCGAGAAGGACAGTCTCAACTTCTGGCTCATGGGCGAGAAGGCCGGCTGCCAGTGGTCGCCGACGGCCATCTACACCGACGCCCACGGCCACATGCTCAACGAAACGCCGGCCTACCTGGCCAACGACGACTTCAAGGTCAACTTCGGCCACAAGCTGCGCAACTTTGTGGACCACTGCCTCAAGGGCACGCCCACGATGGCACCCGCCGAGCATGGCCTGATGGTCCAGAAAATGCTCGACGGCGTCTACCGCTCGGCCGACAAGGGCGGCATGGAAGTGCGGATCGATTGACCGCCGCTCTGCCGCACCCAGCCATGCTCATGGCACCGGGATCGCGCGTGGGCCTGTTAAGCTCACAGGGCTGACCGCCACAGCCTTGCCCAGATCGCCTATGTGACCGCACTGGATCCCGATGCGCTTATAGGCAACAAAATTGCGTCAAAAAGCGTTGCATCGGCGCGATGTTGCGGCTATACGTTAACCATATAAGTGGGTGCTTTTTATGTCGCGAACCGGCGACGGCGGCTTTGGCCCGCCGATGCCGGAGTGCGGTATGCGCCTTGGCGTGGATGAACACTTGGCGTGAAGTGCGGTGTACCGGCGGGCGCTGAGGCGTCACGGAGAAAAGCGATGCGTATGAACCACCTTGCGTGCGTCTTTGCGGCAGCGACCTTTGCTCTATCCACCGCCGCCCACGGAGCGGTACTGTCCGGCAACCTGATCCAGGGCGGCGATTTCGAGGACACGTCATACCTGAAGAACAGCGGGTCCAACGACAGCACGGACACCTATATTCCCCTTCATCGCTTCAACCAGGACGCGGACCTGGGCCTGTGGCTGGGCGTGTGGGGACCGCCGTCGATTTCGGA
>CAZUUQ010000050.1:0-19678 GCA_964622625.1 uncultured Phycisphaeraceae bacterium
CCGCCCAGTGGCTTGAACCCGGCCAGACACGCCGCTACCAGATCACCATCACCGTTCACACGGAGCGCGACGCTCTGCTACGCCTGGCCCAGCACGACGGCGAACTGACGCCGGCCGATTGAAGGGCGTGTGCGCGAGGGGCGCGGATCCCGCGCGCCTGGGGTTCGGATCCGCACCTTCGCAACGCGAAGGTGCGGCTTGGGGTGGCTGTGGGAGTCGGGATTTGGGAGTCAGGGGCCGGGGTGGTCGTCCTTTCGTTTGTCGGTGGTTGTGCGTGAAAACGTGGTGCGCGGTGGTCGGCCGCGGGGGTGATCGCATAAGTCATCACCCGCCGCACCGTGCCGGTCTGGAACGGGGAGAGGATCGTTCCCCCCGGAAGTTGTCCCGTGGCAACGGGACGACTTGCGAGGGAGCCGGTGGATGTTGGCGGGCTGGAGTCAGAGGCGGTGCCGCGATCCGTAATGGAGCCTCTCCCATCTCGTGTGAGACTCACCTTCCGGGTGCAAGCGACGTTTCCTCCGCGGCCGACCTGCCGCGTCCACGTTTGTCGAGTCGGGGCTCCGAAGGGACCAAGGGGTCAGGGACCAAGGGACCGAGGGATCGGGGGCGCGAAAAAAATGCGGGCCTCCATAAGGGGGCGAAAGGGCGTGTTTGTGCGCGCTGGTGGAGCTTAAGCGCCTATGGGGCAAGGGGTAGAGCGAACAATTTTATTTTGCTTTTGAGAGGAAATGTGCGCACGGGGGCGGGTGGCGGGGAAGAGGGAGTTGGGAGATGGGGAGTTGGGATTTGGGGAGGTGGTCCGCGGCCGGATCGGCCGCGGCTTCAGTGTGGGGTGGGGGGAGTGGGGGTTGGGAGTTGGTGGGGAAGAGCGCTCGGCTGCGCGTCGCGGCGAAGCGCGGCGTCGTGAGGGGACTGTGACGCCCTGTCAGGAGGTTGCAGCCTACGGTCGCCATCATCATCCGCGGGCCAAGAGCAGCCAGCACACGCCGGTGATGACGGCAGCGCCGATGAGGTTGAGCATAAAGCCCTCGTGGGCCATGCGTCCGATGGTCACGTCGCCGGCACCCATGACCACGGCGTTCGGGGGCGTGGCCACGGGAAGCATGAAGGCGAAGCTGGCGCTGATCGCGGCCGGAAGCATGAGAATGGCCGGATCCATTCCCGCCGCGAGCGCCGCCACCGCCAGGACGGGCATGAGCATCGTCGCCGTGGCGGTGTTCGATGTGACTTCCGTGAGAAACGTCACGCTCAGGCAGATCACGAGGATCATGATGATCGTCGGCCACGCCATTACTCCCGACAGCGCATCCCCCATGGCCTGGCTGAGCCCGGACATGGTGAACGCGCGGGCGATGGCGATGCCCCCGCCGAACAGCAGGAGCAATCCCCATGGAATTTTCCTCGCGGCATCCCAGTCGAGCAGGCGGCCGCCCTTACCGTCGGGAAGGATGAACAGCATGACGGCCGCGGCCATCGCGACGGTACTATCACCGATTGTTCCTGCGACCACCCCGTGACTCCGCTCCAGCCATCCCGCCCAGTACGGGCGGCTCATCCAGGCGATCGCCGTGCAGGCGAAGACGATGAGCACGCCCACTTCCTGCATGCGCCACGGCCCCGGGGACGGGATCGACAGGCGAGCGCCTTTGCCCATGCCGCGCGTCAGCCACAGCCAGCTCAGCGGCAGCATGACGGCGACCACGGGCAGGCCGATCCGCATCCATTGCAGGAAGCTCCACTGATGGCCCGTGTGCTCGGCATAGATGGCTAGGAAGATGCCATTGGGCGGCGTCCCGACGACCGTGCCCACCCCGCCGATGCTCGATCCGTAGGCAATCCCCAGCAGCAGCGGCACGGCGAGGCGCTGCGATTCGTCTCCGGACTGACGCAGTACGGCGACGGCAATGGGCAGCATCATCAGCGCGGTCGCGGTGTTGGAGATCCACATGCTCAGTACGGCGGCGGCGAGCATGAACCCAAAGACCAACCGGCGTCCACCCAGCCCGCCCACCGCCCGCACCATACCCAGAGCCACACGGCGATGCGCGCCGCTGCATTCCATCGCGGCGGACAACAGAAAACCCCCGAGAAACAGCAGAATGATCGTGTCCCCATAGGACGCGGCGACCTGCTGATGCGTCATGACGCCCAGCAGCGGGAACAGTGCGAAGGGCGCCATGGCCGCGGCGGCGATGGGAATGGCTCCGGTGATCCACCAGAAGGCGCACAGCGTTGTCACCGCTGCTGTCGCGCACGCCGGCCGCGGCAGTTGTCCGAAGATGCACAGCCCCACGCCGACCGCCAGCGCCGCTGCCGGTCCGCCGACCAATGCCCATGTATTCCTGCCGGCCATGGCGAGGCTCCGCCGCCTTGATGCCTTCCGTCCGTCCAAGCTGCTGCCCCCGGTCCGCCAGAAAGCTCCCGCAGCCGCCGCTGCCACTGCGCCTGCGACGCTGTGCGCCGACGCGACGGTCAATGTGACGCTCAACTGCTGTATTGCTCGTCGCTGACGTGTTCCATCCATTCAGCGAACGCGCCATCCACCTGTTCATAGATGGCGATGTGCGTCATGGCCGTCGTGGGTGCGGCGCCGTGCCAGTGCTTCTCGCCGGCCTCGAACCAGACCACATCGCCTGGCCTGATCTCCTCGCGCGGCCCGCCTTCGCGCTGCACCCGGCCGCAGCCTGCCGTGATGATGAGCATCTGACCGACGGGGTGGGTGTGCCATGCCGTTCGCGCGCCCGGTTCGAACGTGACGGTGATCCCCTGAAGGCGCGACGGCTCAGGGGCCTGAAAAAGCGGATCGACGCGGACGGTGCCAGTGAACCACTGCGAGGTTCCTTTGACCGAGGGCTGTGTGCCGACTCTTTTGATCTGCATGGCTGGTCCTGCCTTTCATCCTTATACCTGTGCATGCCGAGAACAATCAGTGATGATCGTGCTCGGGCGGCAAGAGCCCGCTCATCGCTCCGCCGCCTCCAGTTCCAGGCGTCGATCCTTGCCCAGATCGAGGTCGGCGAAGGACTCGTGCCGCGGCAGAACCAGGACGAAACGGCGGCATTGATCCAGCTCCACCGTGCCGCCCGCGCTGACGAAGTTCAGCACGTGGCCTCCGGCAGCGCGGTCATCGGAGATGAAATGCAGATGGTAGCCGGGCACGTTGATGCCGCTGACGTATTGCGGGCAGCGAAAGCCGACGATCGTGCCGGTGATGTTTTCGTGATGGAACATGCTTTGCGCCTTGGCCGCCTCGGCGAGTCCGACATAGGGGGGCTGTTGCGCCGGGACGCTGCGCGTCGTCATGGCGGCGAACGTTCCCCGCATACGGATGGCACAGAAGATGTTGGGGTTGGGCGCCGCTTCGTCAATCAGCCGCGAGAACCCCGCGAAGTCGGTATGCGGCGCAACGGCCGCTGTTGTGTCGGGCCTGAATCGCACCACCGCCGCAAACGGCGTTGTCAGCGAAGTCGCGGGTGACGTGACGGTTCCGTCGCCGCGCACCTGGTACAGCCGCCCGTCCAGCAGGATCATCTCTCCGTCCAGCTTGTCGAACGTACCCAGGCCAAGGTCGCCATGCTTGAGCAGTTCAGCGCACGGCGTGTGGCCGTCAAACGCCCCGGCCATCAGCGCATCGACCGTGGAGAACTGCGTCACCGTGTTTCGAGGCGCCGAGCAGCCACTCAGAAGCAGCCACACGACGGCCGCCGCGGCCAGGCGACAAGGTCTGTTCATGCCGTTCATCTCCATTGGATTCCGACGGCCAAGTCTCGCGTCGCAGGACTCTGATGCGGCCCCTTTGTCGCCCGCCGCCGAGCCGTGGGCAACCAGATCAACAGGATACCGCTGCCCATCCGGGGAACAACGGGGATTCGAGGGCGGCACGGTCAGGGGTCGGGGGGGGTTGGGAGTCGGGATTCAGGAGTTGGGGGGATGAAGCGAGAGGGGGGATCGAAAATCGGCAATGGTTGTCCCCCGGCGGAGCCGGGGGCTGACGGGAGGGTGAGCGGATGGCGGTGTTATGATGCCGGGCATGGGAGCAAGAGGGCGGCCGACGGCACTGATTATTCGCACCGCGGGCATCAACTGCGATCGCGAGCTGGTGTATGCGTTCGAACGGGCGGGCGCGGCGGTGCGCATGGAGCATCTGAATCGGCTGATCGCTGAACCGGCGCTGCTGGAGGCGGCGGAGCTGATCGGCGTGCCGGGCGGATTTTCATACGGCGACGACATCGCGGCGGGTCGGATCTTCGCCAACCGGCTGCGTCATCGGCTGCTGGAGCCGCTGCGTGCGGCGGTGCGGCGCGGCGTGCCGATGATCGGCGTGTGCAACGGCTTTCAGGTGCTGGTCAAGGCGGGGTTGCTGCCTTTCCCCGAGGACGATCAGCAGGACGGGCAGGCAGCGCAGACGGCGACACTGGCGGACAACACCTGTGGACGGTTCGTCGATCGCTGGGTGAAGCTGCACGCTCCGGAGCAGACGGTGTGCGTGTGGACGCGGGGATTGGGCGATTTCGAGCTGCCGATCGCGCATGGGGAGGGGAGGTTCACGGCGTCGTCGGAGGCGGTGTTGGATCGCCTGCGGACCGGGGGTCAGATCGCTCTGCGTTACGCGGCCGACGACAACCCCAACGGCTCGATGGATGACATCGCGGGGGTGTGCGATCCGACGGGGCTGGTGCTGGGGTTGATGCCGCATCCGGAGCGCTTTGTGGAGGCGGCGCAGCACCCGCAGTGGACGCGCTGGCCGGCGGAGCGGCTGACACGGACGACGGCCGGCCTGGCGATGTTCGAGCGGGCGGTGGCGCACGTCCGGCAGGCCGCTGGGGCGCCACACGCGGTGAACGCGGGGGCATGAAACGCAGAAGGCCCGGACCCCGGGCGGGCTTTGTCCGATTACTTGCTGGTGTGTGTCACGGCCCCTAAACTTGGGGGTCTGGCGGGACGATGCGCGCTGGGGCGCCTGGCCGCTGAGCGCTATCCGCCCCAGGGAGGCAGGAGGCCCACCCGCGGCGCTGCGGACGTCAGTCCCGCCCATGAAGCCGCCCGCATACCCCGCGTCCGCGCCGCCGGCAAGCCCGGTTCAAGGAAAGCTGCAATGACCATGACCACCGCCAAAGGTCAGGACACGTCCGGCCGGCATGACGAAACGGCTCCTGCCGCCACGCCATCAGACGCGCTGTCGCCGCAGCAGATGCAGAAGATCCTCGGCGACATGCTGCTGATCCGCCGCTTCGAGGAGCGCTGCGCCCAGAGCTATCAGCAGGCGAAGATCGGCGGGTTCTGCCACTTGTACATCGGTCAGGAAGCGGTGGCGGTGGGGGCCATCACCGCCCTGCGCGACGATGACCCGATCATCACGGCCTACCGCGACCACGGGCACGCCCTGGCGCGCGGCATGGACCCGCGTTACTGCATGGCTGAGATGTTCGGCAAGGTCACGGGCTGCGCCAAGGGCAAGGGCGGGTCGATGCACATGTTCGATCGGCCGCACCATATGTATGGCGGGCACGCGATCGTCGGCGGGCAGTGCCCGCTGGGCGTGGGCATCGCGTTCGGCATCCAGTACAACCGCGAGGACAAGGTCTGCGTCTGCTTCCTGGGCGACGGGGCTCTGAACCAGGGCGCGTTCCACGAGGCGATGAACCTGGCGGCGATCTGGAACCTGCCGATCGTCTTCGCCGTCGAGAACAATCTGTATTCGATGGGCACGCACATCGCCCGCGGCACGTCGATGGCTGAGGATCTGTCGAAGAAGGCGGACGCCTACGGCATGCGCTATGCCGAGTGCGACGGCATGGGGGCGCTGAAGGTTTACGACTGCTTCAAGACGGAGGTCGATCGCACGCGGGCCGGCGAAGGGCCGTGCTTCATCAACGTCGAGACGTACCGGTACAAGGGCCACTCGATGTCGGACCCGCAGAAGTACCGCAGCCGCGACGAGGTGGACGAGTTCGCCGAACAGGACTGCATCGAGCGGCTCAAGAAGCGTCTGCTGCGGCTGGGCAAAATCACGCAGGAGCAGATCGAGGAGCTGGACCGCCAGGCGAAGGAGACGGCGAAGGCGGCGGTGCAGTTCGCCGAGGAAAGCCCGGACCTGCCGGCTGAGGAACTGTTCACGGATGTGTATGCGAACCCCTACGGGCCGTACAGGAAGGGCGAGCCGGCGGAAGGGTTTGGGGGGTAGCGGGTGGGGTCTGGGGTATAGGGTCTAGGGTGTGGGGTGTGTAAAGGTGACGAACAGGCGCGGGTATCGCAGGCTGGATGTGTGGCATGAGGCGATGGCGCTTGTGGAGGAGATATACGGATTGTCGCGGGCGCTACCGGTGGAGGAACGCTATGGCTTGACATCGCAGATGCAGCGGGCGGCGGTGTCGGTGCCGGCCAACATCGCGGAAGGCTATGGCCGATCGCACCGCGGCGATTATCTGCGGCATCTGTCGGTGGCCCGCGGCTCGTTGATGGAGCTTGAAACACTCATCACCGTGGCCGTCCGCGTCAAACTGCTCGAACGCGACGCCGTGCGCCCAGTCTGGTCCCAATGCCAGCAAGTGGGCAAAATGCTCACCCAACTGACCCGCAAACTCCAGCTTTCCGACCCCAAACCCTAGACCCCATACCCTAGCCCCCCACGCCATGCGCAAGATTCAATACCGCGAAGCACTGAACGAGGCCATGACCGAGGAGATGATCCGCGACGAGCGGGTTTTTCTCATGGGCGAGGAAGTGGCGTACTACAACGGCGCCTACAAGGTCAGCCAGGGCATGCTTGAGCGTTTCGGCCCGCGGCGGATCGTGGACACGCCCATCAGCGAGACGGGGTTCGCCGGGCTGGGTGTGGGGGCGGCGATGTACGGGCTGCGGCCGATCATCGAGTTCATGAGCTGGTCGTTCTGCCTGGTGGCGGCTGACCAGATCATCAACAACGCGCCGAAGATGCTGTACATGTCGGGCGGGCAGTTCCCCGTGCCGATCGTCTTCCGCGGCAACAACGGCGCTGGCGGGCAACTCGGGTCGACGCACTCCTGGGCGGTCGAGAGCATGTTCAGTTCGGTGCCGGGGCTGAAGATGGCGATTCCGTCGACGCCGCGCGACGCCAAGGGTCTGCTCAAGACCGCGATCCGGGATGACGACCCGGTATTCTTTCTGGAGTCGGAGCGGATGCTCGGCTTCGGGGCCCGCGGCGACAAGGACTTCTCGAAGTATCTGGCCGGCGGCAGGTGGGCGCCGCCCACGGTCGAGGAGGACGACGACTTTGTGATCCCCCTTGGTCAGGCCGACATCAAGAAAGCCGGCGGCGACTGCACCATCGTGAGCATGGGCCGGCCGGTGCACTTCGCGCTGGAAGCCGCGGAGCAGCTTGAGGCGGAGGGCATCGACTGCGAGGTCATTGACGTCCGCACGGTTCGGCCGCTGGACATCGACACGATCGTCACCAGCGTGCGGAAGACCGGCTACTGCGTGGTGGTGGATCAGAGCTGGCCGTTCGCGTCGGTGGGCAGCGAGATCGCGGCCCAGGTGTACGAGCGCTGCCTCGACGACCTGGACAACCAGGTCTTCCGCGTGAACAACGACGACATCCCCGCCCCCTACGCCCGCCAGGCGGA
Source organism: uncultured Phycisphaeraceae bacterium (assembly GCA_964622625.1). Classification (GTDB taxonomy): domain Bacteria; phylum Planctomycetota; class Phycisphaerae; order Phycisphaerales; family Phycisphaeraceae; genus CAZCWM01. Next base: position 7,605 of record CAZUUQ010000050.1, read on the forward strand.
GCAGGCCATGCTTCCCAACGCCCGCAAGATCGTCGAGGCGGTGCGGGCGGCGACGTACAACGCCTGATCGGGTTCTCGGAACATGCCTCCGGCGTGCGGCCGCCCGTCCGGGCCTGCCGTTTCCGTCTGCAGCGGTTGCGCGGGTTGCATGGGCGCCCGGGCGGCGAAAACTTTTCATTTCCGTGGATTTGGGCCGCGCTGTCCATTACGTTTGCTCAACGTGACTTTGCCCCCAAGGCACAACGACATCCGGGGCGCGCTTCCTGGGCGCCCCACCTATTGAGGGAGAAACAGGCTATGTGCAGGTTCAAGACACTCGGCGTGCTCGCCGTGATGCTGGCCGCGGCCGCGATGCTGACGGTCAATGTCCAGGCGGCGCGCGTGGATCTGTTCGTGTTCGAGAATGCGTCGGGCACGGACACCACAGGTCTGGACCTCTGGGTGGACGTGCTGGACGTGGGCGGCAGCCAGGTGGACTTCGTGTTCCACAACGACTCGACGATCGCTTCGATCGTGACGCAGATTTACTTCGAGTCGACGCTGAGCGGCATCCTCACGGGCGGCGCGATTCACCATCAGACGTCGGGCGTGTCGTTCACGGGCGGCGCGGCTCCGCCTTCGCCTCCCGGCGGCAGCAACATTGACTGGGCCGGTGAGACCGCGAAGTTCAGCCGCGCCAACAAAGGCGGGGTGAACAACGGCATCAACGCGGGCCTCGATGAAAGCCTGACGATCCGTTTCGACTATGCCGGCGGAGCGGACTTCGACGCGCTGCTCGCGGCCCTGGCGGCCGACAGCCGCATCGCGGCCCATGTGCAGAGCGTGGGGCCCGACGGCCAGAGCATCGCTGTGGCGGGCAACTGGATCAACGACCAGGGCAGCGGTGGGCCGCAGATCGTCGTGCCTCTGCCCGCGGCCGCGTGGATGGGCCTGGCCACGATGAGCGTGCTGGGTCTGGGCGGCGTCCGTCGCCGCCGCCGCGCCTGAGGCGCGGGCTGCCTGGCTGCCGGATAGACCAGATAATTCCATTCAATGCCGTCGGCTCGCGCGAGCACCACGAGTGCTCACGCGGCCCGATGGTGCTCTGCAATCTGACTTGGCAAGTATCTTGGATGCTCCAAATCCACCATTTTATGCAAACCCGCCACAGGCGCGCGATCCGTCATTTAACGCAACACGATCGTTGTTTTGCGCTTGAACGGGGAGATATGGTCCAGACTTACGCAGACCTCCAGCAGTCACGTAATCATGTAAAGCATTTAGGTTAATGTCCTTGCGCTTATCGTGTCCGTGCGGGGCCATTGCGGCCTATGTCGCCTGGTGCTGAAGACACAGGTGCGAATTTTGGCATGGACACCGACCCTTAACGGCAGTATCATTGTGCAAGAGTCGGGATGTCCCCATCCGACCGCCACGGTGGCGGCGCGGAGTGGGGGGGGTGAGGTTCCCGTGGGAACCGGGCCAATCGCAAGGGGTCCAGCCAGTTATCGCGGGTTCGCTCGTCAGAAGACGGCGTCTGCGCTTTTTCAGAGCAAAAGGAGCATGTGTCATGGGGGCGGTCAGAGTATTCCGGTTGGGCATCGCAGCGTTGGTAGTCGCGGTCGCTTTGCTGGCGGTCAGCGCCCAGGCGGCGCGGGTGGATCTGATCACGTTTGAGAATGCGGACAGCGTCAGCGTCGTGGGCCTGGACCTCTGGGTTGACGTGCTGGACGTGGGCGGCACGCAGGTGGACTTCGTGTTCCACAACGACTCGACGATCTCGGCGATCATCACGCAGATTTACTTCGAGTCGACGCTGGGCAGCCTGATCAGCGGCGGAGCGATCCAGGCCCAGACGGCCGGTGTGTCGTTCGCCAGCGGCGCGAGCCCCGGCTCGCCTCCCGGCGGCACCAACATCGGCTGGGCCGGTGAGACCGCGTCCTTCGGGCGCACGAATGCCGGCGGTGTGAGCAACGGGATCGACGAGCCGCTGCCGATCGAACTGCTGACGCTCCGCTTCAACTACGTCGGCGCGTCGGACGTTGCGGACGTCCTCGCAGCCCTGATCGATGACGGCCGCATCGCCGCGCACGTGCAGAGCGTCGGCCCCAGCGGTAAGAGCATTTCCGTTGTGACCGAAGGTGTCATCGTGCCGCTTCCCGCGGCCGCGTGGACCGGTCTGGCCACCCTGGGCGCCTTCGGCCTGGCCGGCATCCGTCGCTGGCGCCGCCGCGACTGAGCGAGTCCGCGACAAGGGAATATGAATTCTTGGCGATCGGCCGGTGTCGGGGCAACAAATGCCTTGACCCCGGCCGATGTCCGTTCTAGGGTGAATGCGGAGCCGCGTTCTGCGGCCACGCAGTTCGAGCCGACCGCGAAAACGCGGTGTCGCAACGGACCGAGTCACCAATATTCCGGAAAGGAGCGCAGGCAGGCTTCGCAGGCGAGCTGGATCGCGGCCGCGTGAGGTGTCGGCGCGTCTGGCTGTACCGGGACGCTGAGCATCTTTGCGGGCATCAGCCCCGCCAGCACGGCAGCGCTTCTCGGCGCGCGGACGCGGACACCGGGGCCGACCGCCCGGACAGGAGCCGGGGGAGCAAGGGCCGGGGCAGCGAGGACCGGGTCGAGGCCCGGCGAGTCCGGGGGAAAGCACGGGCGGACGTTTGCGGCTCGCCTGAGTCTGGGGGGACGTGGAAAGGGGGCGCAAGCAAGGCGCCGGAAGCGGCGGGACGCATGTCTCAGGAGTCGAAGCAATATTCCTCCTGCCGCACCGCAACGCCTTCGCCTCCGGCGGCGACGCCGGAGGCTTGTTTTTTGGGAGTGCATTGCGGAGGACGGGAATAATTCACCACAGAGGGCACAGAGGACGCAGAGACGAGCCAGAGGAACAACACATGGTTGTGAAGCGGCGCGGTATACGTCATCCGCGGCTTCGTCGCGTCTGGAATGATGCACATACTCGAATGTTTTCTCTGTGTCCTCTGTGATCTCTGTGGTGGAATGCCTTTTCCCCCGTGCGACCGCGGTCAGTGGGGGATGCCCAACTGGTGCATGCGGCGGTGGATGGCGTCGATCGCCTGGCGGAAAGGCTCCTCAAGCCATTCGATGTGATCGTGGTGGTGGTGATGGTGCGTCGTCGCGCGTGGTTCGTGATGGCGCGACCCGTGGCGGATGTGCTGCACCGAGCCGTGGATCAGCGTGAGCATGTACTCGGCCGTGGCGGCGTCGAACATCCACCAGTCTCCGCCGACGGCGACGTAGACCGGCGAGGTGTGGGCGAAGATGCCTCGCTGCCAGCCGTCGTGATGGCGGGTGAATCCGGCGACCGGCCCGCCGCAGCGCGCCGCCAGCCAGCCGTGCCGGTCCACCTTCACTTTGGCGTCCAGGTGCAGATGCCGCGAGCCGGCTCTGGATTCCGTTGAGGCGACGACGCGGCCGTTGTGCACGATCTCCAGGCTGTGGATGGGCAGGATGGAGTCGGCCCTGGCGGCGACTTCGAGCGTGCCGCCGTCGCCGGGCAGGTTCAGCGTATCGCCGATCATCGCTCCGCCGACGGTGAAGTCGATCAGCGGCCCGCCGGACAGGAACGTGCGGCCGGCGCGGACGGCCCGGGTCCAGGCGTCATAGTCGAACGGCTCGTCTGGGGGAATCCAGGCATACGTGCGGTACAGGCCGACGGGCACGTCGGCGGTCATCTTGTCCGTGCCGCCGACCAGCGGCAGGCGGTAGCCGCAGTTGAGATAGCGGTAATACTCGAGGTTCTGGTAGTCGCCCTGGATGAGCATTTCGACGGCATCGGCCCGTCCGGTGGCGATCAGCGCGGCCGGCTCGCCGTTGGGGTTGGGCAGATGCGGGATGACGACGGTGCCGCCCTGGGCGTGACAGGCGTCGGCCCAGCGGGACAGCGTCGTCTCCAGGTTGCCGCCCAGCTCGGCCTCCCCCGGTCCGCCGCTGCCCATGGGATACACCGGGTGCTTGAGGCCCCACAGCGTCAGGTGCCCCAGAATGTGCTGGCGGTTCTCCTGGGAGCAGTAAACGATGGTGCGGCCGTCGTCGCTGGCGACGGGTCGGCCGATGAAGTCCTCCACGTTCGTGAACAGGTGGCCCCACTGCGACTGCAGCAGGTTGACGACGTTGAGGTCTTCGCCGGCCGCCTCGCGGTGCGCGCCCTGCCCGCCGAGAAAGTGTACGTGGCTGTCGCCGCTGAACCAGCGTCGGGCGTTCATGTCGGCGAAGCGCTTGAGGCGCAGTGTCAGACTGCGCTGCCCCGGTTCGATACGCACCCTGGAGCGCAGCGGCTCGTACTCGTAGCCGCGCGCGACGTCCACGATCACGTCGCCGCGCGGCAGCCAGCCCTGGCACGTGCCGTCGATGTACGCGTAAGTGATCTGCCCCAGGCGCACGTCGCCGCCGATGTCCGTGTGCCACGTGCCGAGGTTCGAGTTCACGTGGTCGTGGTGGCCGTGCGGCTGATAGGGGACGCCTTCGGGGGAACGGAAGTGGACGCGGCAGGGGATGGGCCGGCCGGTCTGGTCGTCGACGACGGTGGTGTGGACCCAGTTGCGGCCGCGATCCAGCAGTTGCAGGGTCGCGCGCGGCCCGGCCACTTTCTTTCGCTGCTGGAGCCGGCCCCAGTTGACGCGGGCGAGGGATTTGCCCTGGCTCCTGACCGTGACCGTCGCCGAGGGATTGGCCGCGATGCCGACATACGCGGGGCTGGACTTGTCATTCTGTTTCTGGCCCCAGCCGGGGTGCTGCGGGTCATCCAGGAACGCCTTGCTTGATTCGGCGGGCAGGGCGTAGGTGTAATTCGCCAGGCCGCGATCGACCGAGACTTCGAGATCGAAGGGCTGGTCCGCGTCCTTGCGGCGCGGCAGGGTGACCATCACCTCGCGCATGGTCTGCCGGCTGAACGGGGGCTCATCGAGATGGCTGAGGGTGACGGCCGCGAGGAGGAAGCGTCGGCCGGCCGGCTCGACGGTCAGCGATTCGATTTTGCGGCGAGGGTGCGGGTTGCGCCAGGCCCAGAGGTAGTAGCTGTGGCTGCCGCCCGGCATTGCCTCGGTCTGGCGCGGGCCGGCGTCGGCGAACTTGCCGGTCTTGCGCGTCCACATGCGGTCGGCCTGATCGGGGCGGGCGACGAACGGCCACTGACCCCACCACGTCTGGGCGGCTGAAACCTCGAACCGCTCGCGCAGGGGCAGGCGCTGCTCCGAGCCGTCGGCATAGCGGATGACGTAATGCGCCACCGTCTCGCCGACCGGGCCGCCCTCATAGATGCGCGTGCTCAGCAGGGCGTGGGCGAAGATCAGATGGCGGGCGGTGCGGCGGATCGGCACGGTGACGGCCTGGTCGGCGGCGGCGCGCTCGTCGAAACCGATGAAGCAGCGGGTCGCCGCGCCCCTGGTACGAACGGGGCCGATCTGAAACGGCAGGCCGTGGAAGGTTCGTCTGCCCAGCCAGGGGCCGCCCGGCCGCGGATGGAACCGGGCGGTCACGTTGCAGGCGCGGGTCAGGGACAGCGGTTCGTAGTCAGGCATCACATCCCTCCCGCCGCAGCCTATCACAAAGTCGTGACGAGTCAGTCGAGCCGCACCTCGCGGCCGGTGCGGGCGGATTCGTAGATCGCGTCGATGATGCGCATGGTCGCCAGGCCGTGGGCCGCGCTGCACAGCGGCTCGCGGTTGTCGCGGATGGCGGCAATCAGATCCTGCTGCACGCTCATGGCCGGGTCGAGCGTGTCGAGCGTCGTGGTCGCGAGCTTGCCGTCGAGGCGGTGGTAGACGCGGACGGGCTCGTCCTTGTAGTGCTCCTGGTGGCGGACGATGCCGGCTTTGCTGCCGTACAGCGCGATGTGCACCTGCTCCGGGTGCTCGTGATGGCAGGCCCAGCTCACCTCCAGCGAAACAGTCAGGCCATTGGCACAGCGCAGGTAGGCGGTGACCATGTCCTCGACATCCATGCCCGTGGGGGCGTCGGTGGCGCCGAAGTGGTTGACGGTCTGGCCGGTGACGGCGAGGACGCGCGGGTAATCGAAGGCGAAGAGCACCTGGTCGAGGATGTGGACGCCCAGGTCGATGAGGCATCCGCCGCCGGCGGTGCGCTGCGTGCGGAACCAGCCGCTGGCTCCGCCGGGGATGCCGCGGCGGCGATGCCAGATCGCGCGGGCGAAGCTCGGCTCGCCCAGATGCCCGCCGCGGACGAACTGGGCGATCGTCCAGGCCTGCGGGCCCATGCGGTGGTTGAAGTGAATCGCGAGCTTCCGCTTGTGCCGCGTGGCGGCCTCAACCATTTCCCTTGCCTCGGCCGCGTTCATCGCCAGTGGCTTCTCGCACAGCACGTGAAGGCCCGCACGCAGGGCCGCCATGGTCAGCGGGTGGTGCGTGAAGTTGGGCGTGGCGATGACGGCCAGATCGACGGCCTCGCTGTCGAACATCGTCTGGGCGTCGGTGAAGGTGTGGGCGACGGCAAGCTCGGTCGCGACTCTGGCCAGGCGTTTTTCGTCCATGTCGCACAGGGCGGCGACCTCGCAGCCCTCGGCGGCGCGGAATGCGCCGACATGGAAGCGGCCCATGCCGACGCCGACGATGCCGACGCGAACAGGCGGCGCCGCTTTCGCCGGATGGCGCGCGGCCGACGTGGATACGGAAGCCTTTGTTGTCATGCCGGCATCATACCGGCGCGCCATCAGCGTCAGCCCCCGGCTTTACGGGGAATTGCCCCGTGCATGGCTGATCCATCCCATGCCATGAGATCAACGAATCCCCCGGCGGAGCCGGGGGCTGACGCATCAATGGCCGTGCCCGGCGGAACGGGTCAGATCGTTCCGATCGAGTCGCGCCAGTTCTGGAGGATGTGCATGTAGTTGGCGCGGGTGTAGGCGTCGGGGTCGGGGCAGCGCTGCAGGCTCATGCTGCCGCGGGCCTGGGCGAGCGACTGGTATTCGTTCTCCTCCAGCCAGGCGGCGACTTCGCCGCGCAGCGACGCGATGACCTGCGGCCCTTTGCGGAAGACGGCCGAGACGACCTGCACCGCGCCGGCGCCGGTCATGACGGCCTTGATGGCGTCCGCGGCCGTGTGCACGCCGCCGGTGACGGCCAGGTCGGCATTGACGTTGCCGGACAGGATCGCCAGCCAGCGCAGGCGCAGCAGCAGCTCCGAGGAGTCGGACAGGCGCAGCGTGCGGTGCAGGTCGAGTTCCTCGATGTCGATGTCGGCCTGGTAAAAGCGGTTGAAGATGACGATGGCGTCGGCCCCGGCGTCGTCGATCTGGCGGGCGAAGTGCGGCAGCGACGTGTAGAACGGCGAGAGCTTGACGGCCAGGGGAATCGTCAGCGCCTGCTTGAGCGTGCGGACGATCTGCACGTGCTCGGCCTCGATCTGGCGGGCGTCGCGGTGGATGTCGGCCGGGACGTGGTAGAGATTGACTTCGAGGGCGTCAGCCCCCGCCTGCTCGATGAGCTTGCCGTAATCCAGCCAGCCGCCGGCCGTCGTGCCGTTGAGCGAGCCGATCACGGGCACGGCGACCGCGGCCTTGATGCGGCTCAGGCGCTGTAGGTACTCGTCGGGTCCGATGGAGAACTCATCGGGTTCGGGCAGGTAGCTGAGTGCCTCGGCGAACTGCCCCTTGGGGCCGTCGAGGGCATCGGTGGTGGCCAGGGCCTCGCTGCGGATCTGCTCCTCGAAGAGGCTGCTCATCACGATGGCCGGCGCGCCGGCGTCTTCGAGCCGGCGCACGACGTCCATGTCCTCGCAGAACGGCGAGGCGCCGGGCATGAGCGGATGGTCGAACTTGAAGCCGAGATAGTCTGTGCTCAGATCCATGATTGACCTCCTGGCGAACTTCCTCAGCGGACATTCCCGGTGCGTGCATCGGCGGTTCAGTTGGCGGCCTGGGCTGCGGCGGGCGCGGCCGCGGGGTGCCCGTGACCGTTGCCCGGCAGCGTGAGCTGGGCCATGTGCTGGTACAGAGCGATGCGCTGGCCGGCCATGCGCTGGGCCTCGGCCCCGAGCATCTTGTAGCGCTCGCGGTCCATCTTCTCGATCATGCGGAATCGCGTCTCGTTGCTCATGTACTCGGCCACGGGCAGCTTCGGGGGCTTGCTGTCGAGCGTCAGGGGCGGTTTGCCCTCGGCCACCAGGCGCGGATCGTAGCGGTACAGCGGCCAGATGCCGCAGTCCACCGCCCGCTGCTGCTGGTCCATGCCGTAGCGCATGTCGTAGCCGTGGGCGATGCAGTGGCTGTAGGCGATGATCAGCGACGGGCCGTCGTAGCTCTCGGCCTCGAGCATGGCCTTGACCACGTGATTGTCGCTGGCGCCCATCGCCACGCACGCCACATACACATGGCCGTAGCTCATGGCCATCAGGCCCAGGTCCTTCTTGTGGACGCTCTTGCCGAGTGAGGCGAACTTGGCGGCCGCGCCCAGCGGCGTGGCTTTCGACGCCTGGCCGCCGGTGTTCGAGTATACCTCGGTGTCGAGCACCAGGATGTTGACGTTGCGGGTCTGGCTGAAGACGTGGTCCAGCCCGCCGTAGCCGATGTCGTAGGCCCAGCCGTCGCCGCCGAGAATCCACACGCTCTTGGGCACGAGGTAGTCGGCGACGGCATCGAGCCAGCGGGCGTCGAGGCTCTTGATGTCGCGCAGCCTGTGCCGCAGGGCTTCGACGCGCTTGCGCTGCTCGGCGATGGCGGTGTCGCCGCCGGCCGCGACGTTCGCCAGCAGGCCGCCGACCAGCTCGTCACCGAGTTGTCCGGCCAGGCGGTGCAGCAGCATGGCCGCGTGCCGCGCGTGGGTGTCCACCGCCAGGCGCATGCCGAAGCCATACTCGGCGTTGTCCTCAAACAGCGAGTTGCTCCATGCCGGTCCGCGGCCGTCGGCATTGGTGCAGTAGGGCGTCGTGGGCAGGTTGCCGCCGTAGATCGACGTGCAGCCGGTGGCGTTGGCGATCAGCACACGATCGCCGAAAAGCTGGGTCATCAGCTTGATGTAGGGCGTCTCACCGCAGCCGGCACACGCGCCGGAGAACTCGAACAGCGGCTGGAGGAACTGCGAGCCTTTGACGTCGAGTCGGCCGATCTTCGAGCGATCCAGCTCCGGCAGCGAGAGGAAGAACTCGAAGTTCTCCTCCTCGCGCTGGCGATGCTCGGCCAGCGGCTGCATGTTGATGGCTTTGAGCTTCGGCTCGGCCTTGTTCTTGGCGGGGCAGACGCTCACGCACAGGTTGCAGCCTGTGCAGTCCTCGGGGGCGACCTGGATGGTGAACTTCAGGCCCTTGAGATCCTTGGCCTTGTAGTCCATGCTCTGGAAGCCGGTCGGCGCGCTGTGCAGAGCTTCGGGTTCGTAGGCCTTGGCGCGGATGGCCGCGTGCGGACAGACCAGGGCGCACTTGTTGCACTGGATGCAGACCTGCGGATCCCAGATCGGCACCTCCTGGGCGATGGCGCGTTTCTCCCATCTGGTCGTGCCCATGGGCCATGTGCCGTCGATCGGGAAGGCGGATACCGGCAGCAGGTCGCCCTTGCCGGCCAGCATGACGCCGCTGACCTTCCGCATGAAGTCCGGCGCGTCGCCGCTGACAATCGGCCGCACGCCGTGCTCCGACGTGACCTGGCCGGGCACGACGATCTCGTGCAGGTTCGCCAGCGTGCGGTCCACCGCCTCGAAGTTCTTATCGACGACCGCCTGCCCCTTGCGGCCGTAGGTTTTCTCGATGGCCTTCTTGATCTGGGCGATGGCTTCGTCGCGCGGCAGCACGCCGGAGATCGCGAAGAAGCAGGTCTGCATGATCGTGTTGATGCGCGTGCCCATGCCGGTCTCGCGGCCGACGGCATAGGCGTCGATGGCGAAGACGCGGATCTTCTTGTCGAGGATCTGCTGCTGGGCTTCGCGCGGCAGCTCGTCCCACACCTGGCCGGGCGGGAACGGGGCATTGAGCAGGAACGTCGCCCCCGGCGCGGCAATCTCCAGCAGGTCGTATTTGTGCATGAACTCGAACTGGTGGCAGGCGACGAAGTTCGCTTTCGTAATCAGGTACGACGAGCGGATGCTCCTGGGCCCGAAGCGCAGGTGGCTGATGGTCATCGCCCCCGACTTCTTCGAGTCATACACGAAGTAGCCCTGGGCGAAGTTGTCAGTCTCCTCGCCGATGATCTTGATCGAGTTCTTGTTGGCGCCCACCGTGCCATCGGCCCCGAGGCCGTAGAACACCGCTTTCACGATGTCCTCCGACTCGATGTAGAAGCTGTCATCGACCTTGAGGGACAGGTGCGTCACGTCGTCGACGATGCCGACGGTGAAATGGTTCTGGGGCTGGTCCTTGTTCAGCTCGTCAAACACAGCCTTGACCATCGCGGGGGTGAACTCCTTGCTCGACAGGCCGTAGCGCCCGCCGATGATGCGGGGCAGCTTCTCGAAGGGCGTGCGGCCGGCGACGTGGGCCTCGCTGATGGCGGTCAGCACGTCGAGATAGAGCGGCTCGCCGACGCTGCCCGGCTCCTTGGTGCGGTCGAGCACGGCGATGGACTTGACGGTCTTCGGCAGGGCTTCGATGAAGGCGTCAATGGCGAATGGGCGATAGAGACGGACCTTGAGCACGCCGAGCTTCGTGCCCATGCGTTCGTTCATCCGCTGCACGGTCTGGTCGACGACCTCGGCGCCGCTGCCCATGATGACGATGACGCGGTCGGCATCGGGCGCGCCGACGTAATCGAAGAGCTTGTACCGCCGACCCGTGAGCTGCGCGAAGCGGTCCATCGCCTGCTGCACGATACCGGGACAGGCGTTGTAGAAGCGGTTGCAGCCTTCGCGGGCCTGGAAAAAAGTGTCGGGGTTCTGGGCTGTGCCGCGGATCGCCGGCTTGTCGGGCGTCAGGGCCCGGGCATGATGGGCGCGCACCAGCTCATCGTCGATGAAGGCGCGCAGGTCATCGTCGGACAGCTCGGCCATCTTGGCCACCTCGTGCGAGGTACGGAAGCCGTCGAAGAAGTGCATGAAGGGCACCCGCGACGCGAGCGTGGCCGCCTGGGCGATGGCGGCCATGTCGTGCGTCTCCTGCACGTTGCCGCTGGCGAGCATGGCGAAGCCGGTCTGGCGGCAGGCCATCACGTCGCTGTGGTCGCCGAAGATCGACAGCGCGTGCGTGGCCAGCGTGCGTGCGGCCACGTGCATGCAGAAGCTCGTAAGCTCGCCGGCGATCTTGTACATGTTCGGGATCATCAGCAGCAGGCCCTGTGACGCGGTGAACGTCGTGGTCAGGGCCCCGGCCTGGAGGCTGCCGTGCACCGAGCCGATGGCTCCGGCCTCGGACTGCATCTGCTGGATCAGCGGTACATTGCCCCAGATGTTGGTCTTTCCCGCGGCCGACCACTCGTCGGCGAACTCGCCCATGGGGGAGCTGGGGGTGATGGGGTAGATGACGATCACCTCGTTGAGGCGATGGGCGACGCTGGCGGCCGCCTCGTTGCCGTCAACGGTGACCATGGTGGCGTTGGGGCGGGCAGTGGAAGAAGGGCTGGACACGTTCGACCTCCTGAATGTCGGTCTGGATGTCTGTTACGGAGCGTGTGGGACGACCCGCACACGGGGCGCCGTCCACGATACCAGTATATCCTTTGATTGTCGGCTGTGCGACGGGGGGGCTGCATAAAAATCACCCCTTCGGGTCCGCGAATGCGCCAGACTTGGCCGCCTGGGGCGATTCGGCGTGCCAGCGGCGGCCTTGATAGGATGGCGAAGCATCAAAAGCGGCAGCGGGCCCGGGAGCCCTTCCCGTGAGCCTCTTGAGCCTTGGAGACGACCATCCATGCCCATTGAGATCACCATGCCCCGCCTCAGCGACACGATGGAGGAGGGCACGCTCGTCAAGTGGCACGTGAGCATCGGGGACAAGATCGCCTCCGGTGATACGCTGGCCGACGTCGAGACTGACAAGGCCACCATGGAGTTGCAGGCCTTCGACGACGGCACGGTGGCGAAGCTGGCTGTGGAGGAGGGCCAGACACTGCCGGTGGGCGGGCTGATTCTCGTGCTGGCTGAGGAAGGCGAGGATGTCAAACAGGCGGCCAAAGCGGCTGGCGAGTCGGCCGGCGGCAG
>CAZUUQ010000051.1:0-3000 GCA_964622625.1 uncultured Phycisphaeraceae bacterium
TTGCCGGTGTGCGTGCTGGTCATGCTGCCCGGCGGGTACTGGTCCATCAGCTCAGCTCGGCCGATCACGGCCGAGAGCGGCAGGCCGCTGCTGATGCCCTTGCCGCAGCAGATCAGATCGGGCGTGATGCCGTAGTGCTCGAATCCCCAGAAGCGGCCGGTGCGGCCGAAGCCGGCCTGCACTTCGTCGAAGGCGAGCACCACCTGATGGCGGTCGCACCATTGCCGCAGGCTTTGCATGTAAGGCACGGGCGCGAAGGCCGCGCTGCCGCCCTGGTACGTCTCGACCAGCACGCCGGCGATGCGATCGGGGCTGAAACCCTGGGCCGCGAGCGTCTTTTCGAACACGTCGAAACTTGTGTCACGCTGGCGGAAGCCGTCGGGGAACGGCACCTGCGCCATGGCGGGATCGAGGTTGACGATCCACTGCTTGAGCGCGGGGATGCCGCCGGCCATCTGGGCCCCCATGGTGCGGCCATGAAAGCCGTGCGTGAAGCTGACGATGGCGATCTTCTCCCGCCCCCCCACCGCGCCCCCCGCTTCCAGCCCGCGCGTGCGCATCAGCTTGATGGCGCACTCCGTGGCTTCGGAGCCGGTGGTCAGCAGGAATGCCTTGTCCAGCCCGTCTGGAGCCAGCCGCACGAGTTCAGCCGCGAGCCGGCCGCGGATGCGTGTGGGAAAACAGTAGCTGTGCATCAGACCGGCATTGATCTGGTCGAGCGCCGCCTGCTTCACCATCGGGTGGCTGTGGCCGGCGTTGGTCACCAGCACGCCCGAGCTCCAGTCGAGCCACATGTTGCCCCACGCGTCAAAGACCTGGCAACCCTCGGCCCGGTCCCAGACGATCGGCGGCTGGCCGGACATCGAGAGCGGCTCGAACTTGCGCAGGTGTTCGAGAATCGGAATCGACTCGGGCACGGGAATGGCCGTGCGAATCCGCCGATGCGGCGTGTCGACCGGGGGGACGCTCTGAGGTTCCAGCGGGAACATGGCAGCGGTCATGGACTGCTCCTGGACATGATCGGCAGGGGTCGTGCCCGAAAAACAACAACACGCAAACCCGGCCGGTCCGGTATTTCGGATCGCGGCCTCGCGGTGTTTGCGTGCCCGTGTTGCCGGCATTGCCCCTACGGATACCGGCGAGCATTCTCAACTGTTCAACGCGACTATATCGCAAGCATCCGCGGCGTCAAAGCCCCGCGGACCGGCCTGTATAATGCGATGCGTCACTCGGCAGATCGCGCCCGCCCTTCTGGAGCTTCGCCATGGAGGCTGACCGCCTGAGAAGACTTTTGAGCCGCGTGCGACGTTTCAGCGTCGTCGCCGTGAGCCTGGTCTTGCTGGTGCTGGTGATCGCGTGGATGTCGGGCGCGTTTTCACCGCGTATCGAGCCGGGCCGTACGCTTGCGGCCGTCGCGGCGGCGGACGCGGCCGACAGCATCGTCGTCGAGGCGCAGGCGGCGCCGGTCCACGCCCGCGCGGTGGGAACCATCCGGGCGACGCACGAGGCGGCGATCTCATCGCGGCTGCTGGCGCGGGTGAAGACGGTGCATGTGGCCGCGGGGCAGCGCGTCGACGCGGGGCAGGTGCTGATCGAACTGGATCCAGCCGACGTGCAGGCGCGGATTCAGCAGGCGGCGGCGGCAGTCGAGGCGGCCGCGGCTCGGTTGCGCCAGGCCGAGAGCGATCTGGAGAAGCTTGTCGAGCTTCGCCGCCACGGCGCCGCCACCGCTCGCGAACTTGATGACGCCCATCGCACCCAGGCTGTCGCCGCCGCCGATCTTGAGGCCGCCAACCAGTCGATGGCTGAAGCGCGGACCATGATTGACGACGCCACCGTGCGCAGTCCCATCGAGGGTGTGGTGATCGAGAAATTCGTCGAAGAGGGCGACCTGGCTCAGCCGGGCAGGACGCTGGTCAGCCTGTACGACCCGCATCGGCTCCAACTCGAGGCCGCGGTGCCCGAACGCATCGCCGTGGGACTGAGCGTCGGCGACACGGTGGGTGTGGAGATCGACGCGATCGACTTTCATTGCGAGGCCCGGATCAGCGAGATCGTGCCGCAGGCCGCCGCCGCGAGCCGCTCCATGCTCGTCAAGGTCACCGGCGCCTGTCCGCCGGGGGTCTACAGCGGGATGTTCGGCCGCCTGCTGATCCCGCGGGATCACACGCAGCGCCTGCTCGTGCCGCAGAAGGCGGTGCGCCGCGTCGGGCAGTTGACGATGCTCGACGTGCTGGGCGAAGAGGGACGCATCGAGCGGCGACTGGTGCGGCTCGGCGAGACCAGTGACGACCAGGTGGAAGTGCTGGCCGGTTTGTCCGCGGGTGAACGCGTCGTGATCGCGCGAAACTGATCTCTGAACACCGCACGAATAAGGCGGAGCGCCGCGATGGATCCAGACATCGGCAGCCAGTCCGGTCCGGGCGCCGGACAGCAGGCGGATGTTGATTCCCGCCAGGCTGAAAGTGCCAGTCTCATCCAACGGATCGTCGAGGTCTTCGTCCGCGGCAAGCTGGCGGGCATGCTCACGGTGGTCGCCCTTGCCATGGGCGCCGTCGCCCTGCTCGTGACCCCGCGCGAGGAGGAGCCTCAGATCGTCGTGCCCATGGCCGACGTGTTCGTCTCCGTCCCCGGCGCCTCGGCCCGCGAGGTGCAGCGGCAGGTCACCACCCGGCTGGAGAAACTGCTTTACCAGATCGACGGCGTCGAGCATGTCTACTCCATGTCGATGCCCAACCAGGCCATCGTCACCGTGCGCTTCCACGTCGGCCAGGACCGCGAAGACAGCCTCATCAAGCTGCACAACAAGCTGGCGATGCACAGCGATGACGTGCCCGCGTCGGTGGCCGGCTGGGTGGTCAAGCCGGTCGAGATTGACGATGTACCCATCGTGGCCGTCACGCTCTACGCCGCAACCGACGCGTACGACGATGTGGCCCTCCGTGAGATTGCCGAGGAGCTGGAAATCCGCCTTCAGGCGGTGCGCGATACCGGGCCGAC
>CAZUUQ010000051.1:3100-19469 GCA_964622625.1 uncultured Phycisphaeraceae bacterium
AGATTGCCGAGGAGCTGGAAATCCGCCTTCAGGCGGTGCGCGATACCGGGCCGACGCAGGTCGTCGGCGGGCGGCGGCGCGAGGTGCGCGTGGCGCTGGATACTGAGCGGCTTGCGGGGCGGAATCTGAGCATCGCCGAGATCGAACGGGCCCTGCGCGGCGCGAACGTCTCGGTGCCGGCCGGCGCGTTCAGCCGACTGGATCAGGCGGTGCAGGTCGATGCCGGTAGTGTGCTCGGCCGGGCCGAGGACGTGGCCGCCCTGGTCGTCGGCGTGGCCGAGGGGCTGCCCGTCTACCTGCGCGACGTGGCGGACGTGAGCGTCGGCGGCGGCGAGTCGATCAGCTATGTGCACTTTGGCCACGGCGTCGGCCGCACGCTCATCGGACCCAGTGGCCACGAAGATGAACTCGCGGCCCCTGACGCGCCCCACGACGCGCCCATGCGCGCGGCCGTCACCGTCACCGTCGCCAAACGCAAGGGCGCCAATGCCGTCAGCGTTGCCCGCAACGTGCAGGCCCAGCTTGAACGCCTCGCTCCCATGCTGCTGCCCGCCGGCGTGGACTACCAGGTCACGCGGGACTACGGCCACACCGCCAACGACAAGGTCAACGAACTGGTCGAGGCACTCGCCGTGGCCATCGTCATCGTCATCGGCCTGATCGCCCTGACGCTCGGCTGGCGCGAGGGCCTGATCGTGGCCGTGAGCGTGCCCATCACGTTCGGCCTGACGCTGATGGTCAACTACCTGGCCGGCTACACGATCAACCGCGTGACGCTCTTCGCCCTGATTCTCTCGCTGGGCCTGGTGGTGGATGACCCGATCGTGGATGTGGAGAACATCTACCGCCATTTCAAGATGCGCCTGCGCAAGCCGCTCGATGCGGTGCTCGCGGCCATTCAGGAAGTGCGCCCGCCGATCATCCTCGCCACGCTGGCGGTGATCATCAGCTTCGTGCCCATGTTCTTCATCACCGGCATGATGGGGCCGTACATGCGGCCGATGGCGCTGAATGTCCCGCTGGCGATGCTCATGAGCATGGTCGTCGCGTTCACCATCACGCCGTGGATGAGCTACCACGTGCTCAAACGCGAGTACGACAAGGCCGGCCGCGATGAGCCTTACGACCTGACGCGCACCGGCATTTACCGCGTCTATGCGGCCAGCGTCCGGCCGTTCCTGAACAGTCGGGGCTGGGCGTGGGGCCTGCTGGGTATTGTCGCCCTGCTGTTCGTACTCGCGTGCCTGCTGCCGGTCACGCGCCGCGTCCCGCTGAAGATGCTGCCCTTCGATAATAAGAATGAGTTCCAGGTCGTCATCGACATGCCCGAAGGCACGACGCTGGAGCGTACGGCCGCAACCGCGCACGACCTGGCCGCGTATCTGCGCGGCGTCCACGAAGTCACGGACGTGACCGCCTACGTGGGCACGTCCAGCCCGATGGACTTCAACGCGATGGTCCGCCACTACTACCTGCGGGCCGAGCCGCACCACGCCGACCTGCGCGTCAACCTCATCGACAAGAGCCACCGCGCCTACCAGAGCCACGAGCTTGTGCTGCGCCTGCGCAACGCTCTGGCCGCGATCGCCGAGCGCCACGGGGCGAACATCAAGCTTGTCCAGCCGCCGCCCGGCCCGCCGGTGATCGCCACCGTCACGGTCGAAGTCTACGGCCCGGAGGAAGCCGACTACGCCGACATCCAGGTCGTCGCTCAGGCCGTGGCCGACCGCTTCGACCGCGAGCCGGCCGTCGTCGATCTCGACACGAGTCTCGAAGCGGCGCAGCAGAAGTACGTCTTTGTCACCGACGATGAAAAGGCGGCGCTCGCGGGCCTGACCGACGCGCGGATCGCCGCGGAGATCGCGGCCGTGCTGGGGGGGATGGACGCGGCCTACCTGCACGAGCCGGATCGCGTGAACCCCACGCCGATCCATCTGCGCCTGCCCGAGCCGACACGTTCATCCATCGCGCGCCTCGAAGACCTCTACCTCACGGGTGACGGCGGCATGATTCAGCTTCGCGAGCTGGGCCATTTCGCGCCGGCCGCGCGCGACCAGACGATCTACCACAAGAACCTGCGCCCCGTCGCCTACGTCTTCGCCGACACCGCCGGCCGCGCCCCCGCCGAGGCGATCCTCGACATGCAGCGCGATCTCAAGCCCGGCGCGCCCGGCTCACCCGTGCCGGCCGAATACAACGTGGTCTGGACCGGCGAGGGCGAGTGGCAGATCACCGTCGATGTCTTCCGCGACCTGGGCCTGGCGTTCGCGGCCGCATGCTTGGGCATCTACATCCTGCTGGTGTATGAGACCAGCAGCTACTTCATGCCCCTGGTGCTGATGATCTCGATCCCGCTGACGGTCATCGGCATCATGCCGGGGTTCTGGATCATGAATCTGCTTCTGGACCAGCCCATCGATGGGTTCGCCAACCCCGTCTTCTTCACGGCCACGGCGATGATCGGCATGATCGCGCTGTCGGGCATTGCCGTGCGCAACGCGATCCTGCTGATTGACTTCATCCACGCGGCTCAGCGCACGGGCAAGCCACTGAAGCAGGCGATCATCGAATCCGGGGCCGTCCGCTTCCGCGCGATTTTCCTGACCGCCGGCACGGCCATGCTCGCGGCCGCGCCCATCACGCTTGATCCGATCTTCTCCGGCCTGGCGTGGGCGCTGATCTTCGGGTTGTTTGTCTCCACCGCCTTCACGCTGCTGGTGATACCCGTCGTATACCATCTGGTCTACGCCCATCGTCCTTCACCGGCGACGACCGCCTCGTGACGCGGCGGCCAGCGGGCGGCAGGCAGGGAGCAGGCGCATGATGCAATGGTGCGGCATGTTGACGCTGGCCGAGACCGTCCCCGCGACGGCGGCCGGGGCTGGCGGCGCGGCCACGGTGCCCTGGTGGCAGGTTCTGCTGAACAACAGCTTTTCGCTGGCGCTGCTGTTCATTTTTTTGGTGGCCATCATCGGCGCGGTGGTGAACATGCGCCGCCGCGACAAGTGCCTGAAGCTGCTTCGCGGCCACCACGTGACGTACCTGGCGACGCCCGGCCGCGTGATATGGGGCGACCTGCGGGTGTACAACCAGGGCCTTGAACTCTGCTTCGACGCGCCGCACCAGACCCGCGAAGGGGTGATCAAAACCAGCGAACTGGTCTACGAGCCGAAGCTTGCGGAGTGCCTTGCGATCTGCCGCACGGCCGGAGCCTTGACGCCCGGGGAGAGCCGCGCCCGCGCTCGCCAGGTCCGCCGCAGCTTCAATCCCGGCCTGCCGCGTCGTATGCGGCGGATGTTCGTGAACTTCATGAACACGATCCGCGACGCGTTTTCCAGGGCCATCAGCACCGTCGTGAGTCATCTGGCAACCATGCGCCCAGGCAGCGCCGTGCTCACCCAGCAACGCGGCGGAGTGGAGCAGATCGGCCAGACGCTGCTGGGCACGGTGGCCCGCGCCTACGAGCCGATGCTCGAGCGGCATATCGGCCGACCGGTCGTGCTCACCATGGTCAACCCCGGCGACGAACAGAAGCGACGTATCGAGTTGCCCGGCTTTCTGGTCGATTACTCGGACAAGTTCGTGGCCGTGTTCAACGTCAGCCACACACCGTTCGAGCAACTGAAGCTGACGGCCGACGAGAATGTCGAAAGGCCCAACGTCAAAATCACGTTGGAGCCGACGCATGTGCTGATCGCCTGCACCGGGCCGGACGTGCTCGTGATCGAGCGCGTCACCAGCGACAAGGACACCCGCGACCTGCACGTCGCCCTGCTGCCGAGCACCAGTCTTCGGCTGCGGCGACCGGAGAAGATGCCGCTGACCATCGAGATGCAGCGGACGCGGCAGGTGGACATGGTCTGCCCGCGCAATATCGGCACGGTGCTTTTTGGCGGCGAGTTGGAGGTCAAGAAGCGCCAGTGGTTCGGCCTGGCGCCCCAGCAGCCGGACGAAGCCGGCTGAACGTCCCGCCTTTTGCCCGTCATCGGTCCGATGCGATACGCTTGTGGGGGCAGGCGGTGAAGACGACCCTCAAGGACCCTCCGGCATGCCGCAACGCATTGCCCAGATCCAGAAGCTGTGCGGTCAACTGCCTGCGGAGGTGATCGAACGCCATCTCGCGCGCCTGCCATCGGAACTGCGGGACCGCTTCAGCGACGCGCAGATCGCCCGGCAGCTCCAGTGTGTCGCGCGCCTGGGCAACGACAACCCCGTCGAGGTCATGCTCGAGCCGGCCGACGACGGCCAGGTCGCCTGCACAGTCGTCGCCTTCGACCACGCTTTCGAGTTCTCGCTGATCACCGGCTCGCTGGCGGGAGCGGGATTCAACATCGAAGCCGGTTGGGTCCATACCCTGCCGCCAGTGCCGCGCGAAGCGCCCACGACCGGTCGGGCCGGTGTGCTGCCGCGGTTCCTGCAACGCCTCCCGGGACGGTCAGCCGCCGCCCGCCAGCGCGATCCGCATGATGTGCCGATCATCATCGATGTCTTCCTGGGTCGCCCCGATGCGGACCTGGCGGACCTGCCGCGGGAGGAATGGTTCACGCGCGTCCGTGACGGCATCATCGAGGTCATCACCCTGCTGGACAAGGACGACGACGCCTCGGTGCAGAAGGCCAAGAAGCTGGTCAATGAGCGGGTCACCGCCCGCCTGGCCAGCATGCCCTCCGCCGCCCAGCCCAGGCTGTTTCCCGTCGAACTCGACATCCGCCGCCTGGAGAACCAGCGCATCCGCCTCACGCTGACCGCCCAGGACACGCCGGCGTTCCTCTACGCACTGTCCACCGCCCTGTCGCTTCGCGGCCTGAGCATCGACCGCGTGCGCATCACACCCGAACCCGACGGCGACCGCATCACCGACATGATCGAACTGATCCCGCCGCCCAGCACCGTCGAGGTCGATGAAAGCCTGCTGCAGCGCATCAAGCTCTCGGCCCTGCTGACCAAGCAGTTCACCTATTTCCTCGACCGCTCCCCCGATCCATTCGCCGCCCTGTCGCGTTTCGAGCGCCTGTCCGATGACATCCTCTCCAAGGCCGCCGACGCCGACAGCGCCGAGGGCTGGCTCAAACTGATGGCCGACCCGCGGGCCATGCGCGACCTGGCCAAGGTGCTGGGCACCAGCGATTACCTGTGGGAGGATTTCATTCGCGGCCAGTACGAAACGCTCGAGCCGCTGCTGCGGACGGGCGCGGCAGCGCCCACCTACGCCGAACCACCGGAAACACTGCCCCATCGCATTGAACAGGCCCTGGCCGGGGCCGTCGGACTTGCCGAACAGCGGGACCGCCTCAATCGTTTCAAGGACCGCGAGACCTTCCAGCTCGACCTCGATCAGATCCTCAACCCGGCCATGGGCTTCCGCCAGTTCTCCGAGCGGCTGACATTCCTGGCTGAGACGATGGTGGCCGCGGCGGCGAGACTCGTGTACGACGACCTGGTGCGATCCTACGGCAAGCCGCCGGTGCGAGGCGGCAGCGCTGCGGGCGAGGACAGCATGGCCGAGGGCCGCCTGGTCTACGCCGGGCCCGATCTTCCCTACGCGGTCTTCGGCCTCGGCAAGCTTGGCGGCGTCGCCATCGGATACGCCTCCGACATCGAGCTGCTGTTTGTCTTTGATGCCGATCCCACCGCCCGGACCGCCGGCGGCAAGCGCCAGCCCATCAGCAACCACGAGTTCTTCGAGCAGTTTGTCGAGGAGACCTCCAAGTTCATCCGCGCGCGGCAGGCGGGCATTTTCGAAATGGACCTGCGGCTGCGTCCCTACGGCAAAGAGGGGCCGCTGGCGGTCAGCGCCGACCAGTTTGCCGCGTACTACGGGCCCGGCGGGCCGGCCCACACATTCGAAAAGCTCGCGCTGGTCCGCCTGCGCTGGATCGCGGGCAATCCCGAACTGGGCTACCGCATCGAACAGACCCGCGATGCGATCATCTACGACCATGCCGATGAGGTACTCGACCTCGACGCGCTGTGGACCATCTGGAACAAGGTCAAACAGCAGAAACTTGAAGGCGCCGTCCGACTGAACGCGAAATATTCACCGGGCGCGCTGGTCGACCTGGAGGGCACGGTGCAGTTGCTTCAGGTCAAACACGCCCGCCGGGCGCCGCAGCTTCGCGTGCCGCGACTGTCACTGGCTCTGGAAGCCTTGCAGCGGGCGGCCGTCCTGCGCCCGGCACAGTACGCGCAGCTCCGGGCCGCTTACGAGTTCCTCCGCCAGCTCATCAATGCCCTGCGCATGCTCCGCGGCAACGCGCAGGATCTGTTTCTGCCCGAACCCGACAACCTCGAACTGCTGCACCTGGCACGGCGAATGGGCTATGCCGCCCGCGAAGCCGCCGCATCGGACACCTCGGCCGATGGCGGCCCGGCGCGGCAACTGCTCGACGATTTCACCGCCCACACCGCCAGTGTCCGCTCCTTCATCCGCGAGCACTTCGGCCGTCCTTGCCCCGGTGAAGGCGATGCCGGAAACCCCCTTCCACGTGGCTAGTCGCCGATCCGTGTGGAATCAGGCCGTACGCCGCTACTGCTCCGTCGACCCGGCAGCGGGACGATCGGCCGGAACTTGCATAGCCCGCTTCACCGCGATGGGGAAGGATGGGGCCCGCGCGACCGCAGGCGGCTGCGCAGCGCAATCGCATCGCCATAGCGTGGATTGAGCGACAAAGCGGCCCGGTTGGCGTCAGAGGCCGCCTCCACCTCGCCCAGCGCCTGGCGACACGCAGCCAGATGATGGAATGCGTCGGCTCGATTGGGCCATGCCCTGGCGTGCTCCTCCAGCCGCCCGCAGGCAAACCGCAGCAGCGACGACAGCCCCGACGGGCCGTCAGGCGATTCCGCCGCGGTCTTTTCGCTGAGGGCGGATGCGATGACCAGTCCCGCGACCGCATGCGGCCAGAGCTTTCGTCGCAGAGCTCTGCACTCGGCGCGGCCCACCAACGTGATCACTTGCCGTCCCGCACGCCGCGCCAGGCGGCGTCGGCCCGACATCCTCGCGCTGAGCGCCAGCGCCGACCACGCCTCCGCCAGCTTCGGTGACATGGCCGGGCCCGCGGCGCTGCGCAGACGGCGCACGCGGCGCCATGCCCATGCCCCCGCCGCAATGAATCGGCCGGCCCGCAAATGCGCGATCATCAACGAGCGGGCCGCCGCGGCAACCCGACCGCGCCTGACGGCCATCTCCAGTCGATGCACCGCCACGGCATCCGTTCCGGATCGCCGCGCCAGCCGACCGGCCAGATGCCACAGGCTGCCGTCATGCGGGCATTCCTCGAGCAATTCGACGATCAGACGCTCGGCGTCAGCGGCCAGGCCCGCGGAAGCCAGCACGCGGGCAGCCCAGCATCGCAGGTGGGCGGGCATGGCCCCCGGCCGTGAACCCAGCATCAGTTCAACGCCCTCGCGCGGATGCTCAACCGCCACGCAGCGAGCCAACAAACGCCGCACACTCTGCGCGTCGGGCTGCTGATCCAGCCAGGCCCGCAGGACCGCCTGAGCCGACTGCCTGCGTCCCAGCAGCACATCCAGCGCCGCCTGCCGACGCAGCACCTGCATCGACGCGGCCGGTCGCAGTGGCAAGGACGAGCGTGCCAGTTCCCGTTGGCCGCTTTCCCATAAGCGTGTGCAGCGTGCCAGGGCCGCATCCGCGTCCTCGTCGGCCGCGGTCGTCGGCCGAGCGCTCGCCAGCCGCACCCGAGCATCCAGCAGCCGGGCTTCCAGCAGTGCCGGCTCATGCGCCAGCGCCTCCTTCAACAGACGGGCGGCATCGCGCGGCAGGCCCGCATCAAGGCAGACACTGGCGCGATCCGTCAGCTCCGCAGCCCGTGCCATTCGCGGCAGCCCTGTCCCAGTCGCCGTTCTGTCGCGGCGCTGTTTCATGCAGCCTGCCTCCGTGCCATGTGGGAGCGGCGGGCAAGCGCTTGCAGGTCACGGTACTCAGGATGGGCCGCCAGCGACGCCGCCAGAGCCGCATCGGCCAGACGTTGCTGACGCCGATTCGCAGCCGTGCGCAACAGCAGCTTGGCCGCCAGGGCGTTACCCGGCTCGATGCGACTGACGCGCATGGCCCAGCGACGGGCGGATGAACGATCCCCGTCGAGCAGCGCCAGTTCGGCGGCCGCAAGGCACAATCCAGCGCCCAGGTCCCGTCGCCGCCGCCCTGCCGCGAGGCGGTCCACGGCCAATCGCAGCCGGGCGATCATCTCCGGCCGCGGATCCATGCGCAGGGCGGCCACAAGACTGGGCAACAGGTGCTCGCGGCAAGCCAGATCGTCCGCCAGTCGGGTTGCCTGCGAGACATCGCCCGCCTCACGCGGCCGTGCGCGGCGACGGCGCGCAGATCGCGCCAGGTGAATCAGGCGTGCCAGACCCAGAGACTGCGGCAGCGCGGTCGCAGGTCCAGTCAGCATGGCCAGCAGATCGCGGCCCAGAGGCGGAAGATTCCGCCACTCGCGCAGGGACGTCAGCGCGTCGCGCCGCCGGCCGTCCAGAATCCACCGCGCCAGCCGCGCCAGGCGCTGGTCGGGTGTCTCCTGCCTGGGCGATGTCGCTTGGCGGCTCGACAGCGTCAGCACCCGCCGCCACGCGGCCCGTGGACTGCGTCGATCTGATGGTGCGCTGCTCATCACATGACCCGTGGAACCCGGCCGATGCGCAACCAACGAGCGCCGGCACAACCGTGCCGGGCTGTGAAGCAGTATCGGTTGTAGCGATCACGCGGTTGAGCGCGACAGGGGGCCCTGCCCCGCTTAAGGACCAGCGCCCGGATCGAAGCCGCCGGCGTCCCGCCCGATAACCACCAGATTGTCGCGGTGGATCACTTCCGCGTAGCCGGCCCGCCCGAGAATCTTTTCGAACTGACTGGAGCGCTTGCCCATGATGAGCACCACCTCGTCGCTGCTGTAGTTGCACAGACCGCGGGCCGCCTCGCGCCCGTCGGGGCCGAACACGGCTATGACCTGACCGCGTTCGAAGCGCCCCGACACGCCCGTGATGCCGATGGCCAGCAGACTGCGGTTCTGGTGGAGCAGGGCGGCGACGGCGCCGGCGTCGATGGTGACGGCCCCCGCCGGCCGCCGTGTCAGGCCGATCCACCGCTGCCGCGCTCCCAGCTTCCGCTGCCGCGGCAGGAACAGCGTGCCCACCGCCTCGCCCGCCAGCAGGCGGGTGAGAACCCGCGGCTGGCGGCCGTCGGCGATCACCGCCACGCGGCCGGCCGTCGCCACCAGACGCGCCGCCTCCAGCTTGCTGCCCATGCCGCCGGTCCCGAACACCGTCTTCTCCGATCGCACCAGCCCGTTGGCCTCGTCAAGGTCGCGCACCAGATCGACACGATGTCCCTCGCCGTCCATCAGGCCGTCCACCACCGTCAGCAGCACCAGCACGTCGCCGCCGATCGCGTTGCACAGCAGGGCCGAAAGGCAGTCATTGTCCCCCACGCGGATCTCGTCGACAGCCACGGTGTCATTCTCGTTGACGATGGGCACGCAGCCGTAGGCATGCAGCCGCTGCAGGCAGTTGCGGACATTGAGAAACCGCGCGCGGTCGTCAAAGTCGCGACGGGTCAGGAGCAGTTGCGCGACCTCCAGCCCGTGCCGGGCGAACGCCTCATGAAACCGCGTCATCAGTCGCCGTTGACCGACGGCCGCCATGGCCTGCAACTCCGCCACGTCGCGCGGGCGCTTGGCCAGGCCCAGGGCGGCGCAACCCGCACCGATGGCGCCGCTGGACACCAGCGTCACTTCGTGGCCGCGCTGGCGCAGTTCGGCAACCTGGGTCGCCACGTCGCTCAGGAACGCGGGATCGACCCCCCCCACCGTGGCCGGATCCTTGCCACCCAGCAGTGCGGTGCCCAGCTTGACGACGATCCGCCGTGATTTCGGCAGCACGGTCTGACGCAGTTCGGTGGAGGGCACGGGTGGTCCGTTTCAGGCTGCGAGGCTTCAGTTCCGGGCCGCAAGTGTAAAGTCCGCGGCCGGAAAGCCAAGTCTCCCGCCTCGGTCAGGCCGTCGGCAGTTTCAGCAGGCCCAGCAGCATGCGGGCATAACGGTCGGTGGCGCCCTGACGACTTTGGATGACTTCACGGCCACGTCGGGCCAGGTCGGCAGCGCGGTCGCGATCAGCCAGCAGAGCGGCGGCGGCCGGGCCGGGCTGGTCGGTCACCTCGATGCCGCCGGCCGCGATCAGCGCGTTCATGGCGTCGGCGAAATTGCTGTAATGCGGCCCGGTGATCGTCGGTTTGCCCAGGCCGATCGGCTCAAGAATGTTCGAGCCGTACATGCCCAGGAAGCTGCGTCCGACCAGCGCCACATCCGCCAGGGCGTAGGCTTTGGCCAGTTCGCCGATGGTGTCGAGCAGAAACAGCCGACTTGCATCAAGCGGTCGCCGACGGCCGTCACGCCACTGCGTTCGCCGCACGATGCCCGGCGCCAGGGCCGCCACGGCGTCGAACCGCTCCGGCTTGCGCGGCACGAGCAGAAGCTGGGCGTCGGGCGGGCAGGTGTCGATCAGCAGTCTCTCCTCGCCCGGTCCTGTGGAGCCGGCGACGATCAACGGGCGCCGGCGGTCGATGCCCATCTCGGCCGCCAGCTCGGACGCACCGGGCACGTCGTCGACCAGGCGGGCCGTATCCCACTTGAGCGTGTCCATGACGTGAACGCGGTCGGGCGGTGTGCCCAGCGCGATGAACCGTTGGGCAATGTCGGCATCCTGCGCGCCCACGGCCGCGAGACGGGCGAATGTCGATCGCACCAGCGGCCGCACTCGGCGATATCGCGGAAAGCTGTGGGCGCTGATACGACCGTTGACCACCGCCACCGGGATGCTTCGCCGCGCGCAGGTGTCGACGAAATTGGGCCACGCCTCCAGTTCCACCAGGCCGACGGCATCGGGGCGGACGTTATCAAGAAACCGCCGCACGACCCACGAAAAGTCGAGCGGATAGCGCACCACCGGCAGAGGATGGGGCAGGCGGTCGGCAAACAGCTCGCAGGCGCGGGCGTGGCCGGTGTTCGTGGCGCTGGCGATGACCAGGCGCAGACGGCTGCCGCCCAGTTCGCGCAGCCGGGCGACCAGTCCACGGATGGCATCGACTTCGCCGACACTGACGGCGTAGAGCAGCAGTGTCCGGGCTGCCGCTTCAGGCGCCGTGTTGCGGTCAGGCGCCGCCTTGCAGTGTCCCAGCCGCCCGCGCCAGTCGGTGCGCCACTTGCCGCTGCGCAGCAGATGGACCGCCAGCACGGGGCTGAGCGCCGCCAGACCGATGCCGTAAGCCACGTCGCGCACGCGCTGCATGGGGGGATTGTACGGCACGCGCGGTTGTGGGGAGCGCGCCGTCAGCGCACAGGCAGGCGCGTCGGACCGGGCTGGACGACCTCGTAGGTGTTGTCGCCCAGGTTCCAGCGTACGAGACGGGCGGTGAGGTTGCGTCCGTCGCCTTCACGAATTTCGGCCACACCGCGCCCATCGATCTCGCCGCGAAGGACGACGATCTGATCGCCGCCTGTGTAGGCCATGCGATCGGCCAGGTACGTGCGGCCGCCGGCGATCACACGGACCTGTCGATCGGCATACAGGCCGCGAATCTCCGGCTGAGGCGGGTTGTCCGACAACCAGCCGGGCAGGCCATCGGTCTCCTGCAGATCGGCCACGAGCCGCTGACAATTCAGATGCACGCCCGAGTCTGGTGCGCCGGCAGTCTGGTCAGCGCTCGCGGGAACATGATCCATGACCACGTCTCCACTGGTCCGCAGATCGTTGTGATGGGCGTCGAGGGTCATCTGCCCGGTCCACGTCAGCAACGTCACGCCTCGCCCGCGAAGTGTCACCAGCGGTTGGTCGGTCGCGTCGTCCGTTGGGCGGACGCTCGAAGTCGGTTGATAATCCTCCACCAGCAGCGACCCCGGGCCGAGCACCTGCACCTGCTGCAGCGCGTCGTCAAATGTCAGCGCGGGCCCGGCGAGGCGCAGGCGGGAATCAAGCGGGCGTTCGCCGTCCATTCCCGTCCCCGTACGGGCCGAACCGTATCGCTGATTGACGAATACCACCTCGCTGTCCTGCAGGCTGCTGCGCGCTGTGGCGGTGCGGACGGTCCGTGAGCCGTCGGGCAGCTCCCGAAGGTCCATGGACAGATGACCGCTGCGCAGTTCGGTGTGCGCATCCGCGTCGGCCGCGACGAGGCGCACGTCCCCGGCGAACGTGGCCTGGGCCGCGTTGTGGTCGTAGTGCATCGTGTCACGCCAGGCGACATGCAGACGGTCGCCGACGGGTGCCGGAGTCGCCGCGTCGGCCTCGCCTGATGGCGTGAAGCTGATGGACGCCAACTCCTTGAGCGTCAGCGTGCCGGGACCAAGCACGTGCAGGCGGCTGGTAGCCTCGTCAAGCAACAGATGTTCGCCCGCCAGCACATGGCCGGCAGCGACCGCCCGCGCGGGCTGCTCGTCATCGCCGAACAGTTCCACTTGCCGGCCCGAATCATCCGCCACGAGGTGTCGGCCCAGGAGCACCAGACCCTGCCCTTCGAGTTCGACAGTGACATCACCGCGTGCTTCGAGGTGCCGCACGCCCAGGGCGCTGGCGGACGAGGAATCCCTCGTCTGCCGCATGGTTGCGGCCGATCGCAGCGGTGGACGCGCGGCATCTGCCACCTTTGCCGGCTCACCACTTTCCGAGGGCGGCGGCGCGAACAAGTCGGCGGTGGCTGCCAGTTGCGGCGACAGCGCCGACGCCAGCCAGGACGCGCCGCCGTCCGCATGATCGCCGCTGCGAATCGCACGAGGATCGGCCGCTGGCGGCGGCCCGTCGCGGTGGATGGGGCCTGGTGCGATCGGCGTTGCTGCATCCGACGGGTCGATAAAGTCGATGGTCACCTGGTTGGCGAACAGTCGCGTCGCCGGCCGACGCAGCACCGCGCGGTCCGTGGCCGTGAGGCGGACAGGTTGATCGGTGCGGCCCGAAGCCCCTGGGATCGATTCCCAGTCGATGGTCAATTCGCCGGCCTGAATGTCGACACGGGCGTCGGGGCGGGGGTCGAGATTTTCAAGACGCGCCTCATCGGTGACGATGATGCGCCGCAGAGGCTGGCGACCGCCGAGAGCGGCGTCGGGTTCGCCCAGATGCAGGGCCAACTGCTCGCCGCTGAGTCGGACCTGCGGATGTAACGCTTCCGCATGGCCGTGGAACACCGCGTGGCGCAGGCCGGTCAGGCGCGAAGTCGCTCCCATGGCATCGGTGTAGAAGGACGTTTCGAGGCGATCACGCCAGGTGACCTGCATGCTCTGTGTCTGGCCGGCGGCGGGCGGCCACCGGGTGTCGTGGGCGCCGTCCGGCGCGCCCGTCATGCCGCGCACACGCCCCGGACCCCGGAAGGTGGCGGCGGCGTGCCGCGGCGAATACCGCACCTGGTCGCACTCGATCATGCCCAGCGTAGACGAGGTAATCAGCACCGGAAGTCCGGCCTGGCCGCTGAGTTCGACCAGCCCCTCCGCCGTGCGGTACGACGCCGTCGATGCCGTAGCCAGTTCGCGGCCTGAAGTCAGCACGCGCATGGGACGGCCGCTGAGACGCAGCACAACGTCCTCGTCGTCCAGACGGGGAATTGACTCGACATGCGGCCGCAGGTGCAGCGGTCCGGTCCAGGCGATGAGGATGTCATCGTCGCGCGGCGTCATCATGGCGCGCGCGGAAGCGGAATCGGCGGGCGCGGGAACACCGGTGGCGCCCTCGGCGACCACAGCAGCGGGAGACGTGGGCGCAACTTCGCTGTCGTCATCCCCCAGCGCGTCATCGGCCAGCATTTCCGCGGCCAGGGCGAAGAAGGCTTCGAGCACATCGCCCGTCAACGTCACGTCGCCTCGCCGCACGTGCGACAATCGCTCGAAGCGGGCGTGATATCCCTGTGATGATGCGCCAGCCTGCCCCCGCGGCGAACGCGCGGCCGCGTCATGGCCCGTCCCGTCCGCACCCTCGAAAGCCGGCGTGGTGGGTGCGACGGCATCCGCGGTGGCGCGGACGCGCAGCTCCTGGCCGTGGGCCAGTTCCATGTGTTCGATGCGATTTGCCAGGTCGTTGTAACGCAGCGTCAGTCCGCGGCCACGGAGGTCGAAGCGTCTGCTGGTGGCGTGTACCGGTCCCGTGCTGTCAATGCGCCCGGTCAGCAGGTCAAACTCGACCGGCTCATCGAAGAACAGACGCAGGACGGCGTCGGACGATTCGGGGCCGAAGCGCGGCGGCGAACCAGACGAGGCGGACCCGGCGTAGAGCGTTACGCGCACGTTGCCACGCAGCGTGCCGTGCTGCGGCTGACGATCCTGCTCGACCAGGCGGGCTTCATCGGCTCGTATCTCGACCAAGCGCGACGGGCTGAGTTCGATGCGCGCCACCGGTTTGCCGACCAGTGATTCCCCGGCCGGCAGCGGTGTATACGTCTCGCCGACGAAGTCGACGAGCCGCCCGTCACGGGTGCGGCGATGAATGGCGTAGCGACTGGCGCCGCCTACCTGTCCAAATTCGTCACCGGGCCGGGGGCCGACAGCCGTGTCGGGTAAATCCAGGGGCACATAAGGCCCATCGGGGATCGGCGCGGTCCGCGGCACGGTCTGCTCGCCGGTCTGCGGCAACAGTATCAGCAGCAGGCCAAGCAGCGCCGCCGCCACGGCGGTCAGAGTCGTCAACAACCGGCGTCGAATCATCTCGTAAAGTGTATCCGATCGCGGACGCTCCGCCGCTTCGCGTCACAGCGCGAGGGCCGGTAAGATTACCCTCCACCGCTGTTTGTTTTTCAATGGCAGGACTTCAATCGATGCTGGGCAAGATTTTCAAGGCCTACGACGTAAGGGCCACGTATCCCGATCCTCTCAACGAAGTGGCCGCGTGGAAAGTCGGTTACGCGGCCGGTCAGTACCTGTCGCGAACCAGCGGGTTGGCCGGGAGCGGTCGGGTGCTGGTCAGCCGCGACATGCGGCCCCATTCCCCGTCGCTGGCAGGGGCACTGTGCGAGGGCCTCCGCGCTGCCGGTCCCGACGTCGTCGACCTGGGCATGTGCGATACATCGTTTATCTATTTCGCGATCAACCATCTGGACAACGGGCGGAAGGATGTGATCGGCGGCATTCAGACCACCGCCAGCCACAATCCGATCGAGTACAACGGCTTCAAGATCTCGGGGCGAGAGGCCCGGCCCATCGGCGCGGACACGGGCCTTAAGGAGATTCAGGCCATCGCCGAGAACCTGCCCGCCAACCTCGGCCCCGGCAGCCTCGAGCCTGCCGGCAAGTATGAGCGGTGCGACCTCTGGAAGCCGTACCGCGAGTATGTGCTGCGTTTCCTCGATCCACTGCCGCGCCCGCTCAGAATCGTCATTGACGCCTCCAACGGCATGGCGGGAAAGCTGGTGCCGGCCGTGTTCGAGGGCATCGATAATCTCGAAATCATCCCGATCAACTTCGAAATCACCGGCAGCTTCGTGCATGAGCCCAACCCGCTGGTGGCCGAGAACATGGTTCCCACCCAGGAAGCCGTGCGGCAACGGGGCGCCGACCTGGGCGCCTGTTTCGACGGCGACGCCGATCGCTGCATGATCACCGACGAGAAGGGCGCGATCCTCGGCTGCGACCACCTGACCGCCCTGCTGTGCCGGCGCTTTCTGGACCAGGCGCCGGGGGCGGCCGTGGTCTACGACCTGCGTTCGAGTAAGGTCGTTCCCCAGCAGATCGAGGCCCTGGGCGGCAGGCCCGTGCGCAGCCGCGTCGGTCACGTGTTCATGAAGGCGCTCCTGCGTGAGCACCAGGGCATCTTCGGCGGCGAGCTGTCCGGTCACTTCTACTTCCGCGACAATGCTTTCGCCGATTCGGGGGCAATCGCCCTGGCGTCTCTGCTGTCGATGCTCGGCCGCGGTGATCGGCCGCTGAGCGCGATGGTTGACCCATTCCGCAGATATCCCCAGAGCGGCGAGATCAACTACCGCGTGGCCGACAAGCAGGCGGTGCTCGATGGCCTCAAATCGAAATACGCTGACGTGGCCGCGATCGACGAACTCGACGGCGTGACCATCGACGCCTTCGATGCCCGGGGCTGGTGGTTCAACGTCCGGGCCTCGAACACCGAGCCGCTGCTGCGCCTCAACGCCGAGGCGGCCGACCGCGACAAGCTCACCACCCTGCTCCAGGAAATCCGCCCGCTCCTGGGCGAACCGGCGCAGGGGCACTGAACGGCAAGGCGCATGTGATGTCGGCAAAGCATGGCGCCCTGCTGGCCATTGACGGCGAACGCTTCCTGCTCAACGGCGAAGTGACCTGCCGCGGCCGCGCGCACGTCGAGGGCCTGCTCTACAACATCCGCACCGTCAACGCCACGTTCGACGACACGCTGG
>CAZUUQ010000052.1:0-19015 GCA_964622625.1 uncultured Phycisphaeraceae bacterium
AACAGGTCGGCCAGTGAATCGAGAATGTCGCGTGTGCGCGTGTCGTCCATGACACCTGCTCCGCGGATGCGGATGTTGAGCGTGCAGCATGTGGGCCGATCCCGTCGGCCTGAAATACACCACTGCTCGCGATGGCGGCGGACTGGATCCTCCAGCCTGCCTCATAATCCTGCAGCCGTCATTGCCGGGCCTGCGGCTGAAGCGGCTGCTCGTCAATCTCCACGATGCTGTTCAGTTCGCCGTAGGGATTCGACTCGACGTACTTGTTGTACGGGTCGTGCGTCCACTGGCCGTCGACCACCAGGCGGTAGCGGTAGCGTCCCGGCGGCAGCTCGATGCAGGCCTCGAAAATGCCCAGGTCGCCATTGCGTTTGAGCGGATGGGTCGATGCCGACCACTCATTGAAGTCGCCGGCCACCGCCAGTTGGCGGAACTTGCCGTTGGCCGGCTGCACGAAGATCACGCCCTGCGTCGTCTTCCGCACGCCGTAGATGCGGGCGAGCTTGGCGTCCAGGCTCGCATCCCCGGCGGATTGCACCTGATCGGACACCTCTGATGATTCGATGACCAGTGGGGCGGCGTCGATCGGTGCAGCCTGTGTGGCCGGCGCGACCTGGTCAGCCCGCTGCTGCTCGCGGCGGGTTTCGCTCACGTCCGGGTCGGCCGTCAGCCTCGCCGCCAGTGCGGCCGTGCGCCGTGACAGGGCGCGGGCTCGTTCCACCAGCTCCGCAGCGCGGCTCAGGGCGGGGCTGAGCGCCGTCTCCGTGTCCGTCTGCGCCTGCAGCGGCGGATTGTTGCTCAGCCAGTCGGCCAACTGATCGAAGTCCTGCATGCCCCGGCTCGCGGGGTCGTATTCCGTGATCGCCTGGCCGAAGCTCGCGGCCTCGCGCAGCTTGCTGTTGAAGTGCACCACCACCGGCAACAGCTTCTCTCCGAAATGTCGGCGAAGCTCGCTGAGTATCTCCCGCGCCAGCTTCGTCCGCACGTCGTACATCGTCGCCAGCACGTTGAAGCGGGCCTGGTGATTGGCCCGCCGTGCCAGCATTTCAATCGTTGCTTCCTGCTTGATCGATCCCTGCAGGGCGAAGTAGCCGGTTTCGACCGGCACGATCACCTCGCCGGCGGCGCGCAGGGCATTGAATGTCAGCAGGCCGATCGACGGCGGGCAGTCGATGATGCAGATGTCGTAGTTGTCCGCCACGGTGCTGAGTACCTGCACGAGCCGCCGGTCACGGTCGGGCGCGTCGGCCAGCTCCTGCTCGATGCCCGCAAGCGCCATCGACGCCGGCGCCAGGTCAAGATGACGCGCGATCTGCCAGGTGATATCACTGACCGACGCGCTGCCGTCGAAGCCGGCCTTGAGCACCTGGGCGATGCAGCGTTCGATCTGGGCTTCGGGCACGGCAAGGCCCAGCGCACAGTGGCCCTGCGGATCCATGTCGACCAGGAGCGTACGCTGACCCTTGCTGGCGAACACGGCCGCGAGGTTGATGGCGACGGTGGTCTTGCCGCAGCCGCCTTTCTGATT
Organism: uncultured Phycisphaeraceae bacterium; assembly: GCA_964622625.1. Lineage (GTDB taxonomy): Bacteria > Planctomycetota > Phycisphaerae > Phycisphaerales > Phycisphaeraceae > CAZCWM01. The sequence continues at coordinate 1,529 of CAZUUQ010000052.1, forward strand.
GATGATGGCGATGGTGCGCACGGCCGTGCCCTTTCATCCGTGAAACGGACAACGAAGCGAACGGAGCAGACGAACGTGGCTTCGCTTTCGTCTTGCCGGACCGGCCTGTCGCACCAGCCCGTCGCACGCGGGCTTGCGAGCGCGTCGGCCCATCGCGTTCCATCACGCGGCCGACGTTCACGAGGCAGGTGGACAAGGCCCGCAGGCCGCAAGCCACTGTCGTCTGTTATCGGGGTCTGCTCGCTCAACCCTTGAATATCAATATTGATACGGGGGTTCGCCGGCCGCGTCAGGACTGACACGCTGGCCGCCGCCCCCCCCCCGGTGCGTCCCCATACAATGCCCGCCATGGCCCCGTCGCCCCGGCCCATCACTTTGCCGCCGCTGGTGCTCGCCAGCCGTTCGCCCCGCCGCGCTGCCCTGCTGCGCGATGCCGGCTATGACTTCACCGCCCTTGATCCACCCTTCAGCGACCCGCCCGACCCAGGCCGCCACGACCCACAACCCGAAGCCGACGCCGCCAGCCAGGCCCGCATGCTGGCCGAGGCCAAGGCGCGCAGTCTTTGTCAGCACAACAACTTGTGGGAGGAAATCGCTGCTTCCCGGCAGACCGGATCGGTGCTGATCCTCGCGGCCGACACGATCGTGGTGGACGCCGCCGGCCGCCGCCTGGGTCAGCCGGCCGACCGCGAACAGGCCGCGGCCATGCTCCAGCGGCTCATCGACGCCGAGCATCAGGTGGTCACCGGCCTCTGCCTGCTGGAGGCGGGGCCCGCGGGCGTGGTGCGGCAGGTGAGCTGGGCCGACACCGCCCGTGTACGCATCGGTACGGTGGCGGCCGCCGGCATTGAAGCCTACCTCGACAGCGGCGACTGGCACGGTAAGGCCGGGGCCTACAACCTGGCGGAACTGCGGGACCGCTGGCCCTTCCAGGTGGAGGGCGATCCCACGACGGTCGTGGGGCTGCCGATGGTGCGGCTCAAGCAAGCCCTCGCCGGCTGGGGGCGGGATGACGACGCGCCGCAACGGCGCAGCAGGGAGCAGGGGGTCATCGCCGTGATGAGCGGTGAGGCGCGGGGACTGCGAGCCGACCTGGCGCGAGCGGCGCTCACATGTCTGGTGCCGGGATATGCCGCGGCTGTGGGATTGCGCAATGCGGCATTTGACGTCGGCCTGCGCCGTCCGCATCGGCTGCCGCGGCCGACAGTCAGCATCGGCAACATTACCACCGGCGGCACGGGCAAGACGCCCCTGACCATCGAGTTGGCCCGGCAACTGGCGGCGGCGGGCCATCAGCCGGCCGTACTGCTGCGCGGCTATCGAGGCGGAGACGAACGCGACAGCGACGAGGCGGCGCTGCTCACGCAGGCTCTGGACGGCATGATCGTGGTCGCCGACGCCGATCGCCGCGCGGGAGCGGATGAAGCGCTGCGTCGCGCGGCAGCCGCGGGGCGGGATGTGACGGTATTCCTGCTCGACGACGGCTTTCAGCATCGGCAGGTGGCGCGGGATCTGGATCTGGTGCTGATCGATGCGATGCGGCCGCTGGGCTTCAGCCGGCTGCTGCCGCGCGGCCTGCTGCGCGAGCCGGCCGAAAACCTCCGCCGCGCCGATGCCGTCATCGTCACCCGGGCCGACCAGGTGGCGGCCGAGCACCTGACGAAGATCGACTCGCTGGTGCAGCAGCTCACGGGCCTGCGGCCGATGGCGCATGTCGCCCACGTGTGGGACGGCCTGGTCGACGACGCGGGTCAGATGCACCCCGTGGCCGCGCTGCATGAGCGGACGGTGATCGGCCTGTGCGGCATCGCCAATCCCGATGCGTTCGAGGCGATGCTGCGCCAAGCCGGAGCACATGTGCTGGCCATGCGGTCGTTTGCCGATCATCACCGCTACACCGCGGCCGACGTGCGGGCGGTGGGCGAGCTGGCGCGGCAAAGCGGCGCGGCGCTGCTGGTGATGACTGAAAAGGACCATGTGAAGTGGCGACAGGTGGCGGCGACCGCGCAGCAGCAGGGCGGTGAAGGTCTGGCGGCGGTCTGGCGGCCGCTGCTGGCGATCCGCTGGCTTCACGGCCGGGAATCGCTGGGTACACTGATGCAACAACGTCTGGGTCAGCCGCAGCACGCGGGCGGATGAGTGCGAGCGGGGCATGGGCGACGGCCTGTGTTTCCGATGGACGTCCGGACGGGCAGGCCACCACCTGCCGCAGCGGACAAATCATGGGATTTCCAGTCATGGTGCTGGTCGATGGCAATTGGTAAGCTATGGTTGATGATGCAGGCTGATCGCCTCGTATCGGCATGGCGGCACGTGCGTCCGATTGCGGCGGCGGCAGTCTTGGCAGGTATGCTGGTTTCGTCCGGCTGCCAGGATCCGCTTTTTCCCAAGGACGCGCCGCGAAGCCAGTACGCGCGCTATGAAGCCCTTCGCGGCCGCGAGCGCCCGGAGAAGCAGGTGAACACCTTCGGCCGCGAGGAGCCGGCCCTGCGAGAACGGCTGCAGCCGCTGGGCCGCGAGTACTGAGCGCGGGCGGCGAGTGGCTTGATAGGTTTTTGTTTGTGTACGGCCGCGGCCGTGGTCGCCCGTGAGGCAAAAGCCAAAGTAATGGGCCGAATTGGCCGATGAGTCTAGGGATCATCGCGATCGCGCGAATCGGTTGGGATCGCTCGCATCTTTCACAGGTGGCCGCGGAGCGGCTGGGACGGGTGCATTCGCAGTGCAGTGGCGTCAACCTCCACGTCGGACCATGGTCGTGCTCGGCAGCCTGATGGCGGCCATGACGCTGGCCAGCGCGATTCTGCTGACACTGCAGCCTGCGCCGGTGACACCGGTCAGCCATCTGCACCTGTTGTCAACCGAGCGCGCCTACGACCCGGCCGGCGCCCTTTTCAAGACGCTGGTGCCTGTTGCGGCCGGGCGGTGGGAGGCCGTCGCCGTGAGCTTCAGCGGTCACCGTTTCGGCTCGGCGCAGACGGTGGGCATGCAGAACGAAGGCATGGGTCTCGGCGGCCTGGGCCACCACTTCGTGATCGGCAACGGGACCGGTTCGGCTGACGGGCGCATTGACGTGGGCTTCCGCTGGCAGCACCAGCAGGCCGGCCGGGTGCCCTGGCACAGTCAGCCGCGTGACGGTTCGCCGGCTGCCCGGACCATCCACATCTGCCTGGTCGGCGATGCCCGCGAGGCCGGCCCGACACGCAACCAGGTCCGCGAACTGGTGTGGCTGCTGCGTCTGCTCCAGGAGCGTTTGCAGATCCCCGCCGAGCGGATCGAACTGCTGGACTTGGGGCCGTACACCGTGGGCCCCCGTTTCCCCGTCATCGAGCTGCGCCAGCAGTTGCTTCCCTGAACTGATGATCCGCATGTTCGCGGTATCGACGGCGCAAGGCCACAAGGCGGTATTGGCAGCCACCCGCGGGATCGGGGGGTCAAGTCAGCCCTTGCTGAGGCCGATATGGCCTGCGGCGAATTTCGCCTGTAGATCGCGTACAATATTGCATTTCCATGCAAGATCGGGGAACATGGGTTGTGGCCTGCCCGTGCGGCGCGGCGGCGCCCCCCGATGCGGTGTGCCGAGCGCTCCCGCCTGACGATTCGAATCACCCCCCCAAGGTTGCCGGCTGCTAGGTGAAACCGCATCTAGATGACATTATGGGTTACGAAGTGCTCGGCACCCTCGGTTACGGGGCCAAGAGCACGATTTATGCCGTCAAGGACAAGGACAACCACGTCTTCGCCCTCAAACGCGTGATCAAGGAAGAGGCCAAGGACCAGCGCTTCCTCGACCAGGCCGTCCTTGAACACGATGTCGCCAGCCGATTCAACAGCCCTTACCTGCGCCAGAGTCTCAAACTGATCCGCAATCGCAAGATGATGCGGGTCAACGAGATCATTGTGCTCATGGAGTTGATCGACGGCTTCACGCTCGAGCAGCACCGGCCCGATACGCTCGAAGAACTCTGCCGGCTCATGCAGCTCGTGTGTCGCGGCCTGCACACCATGCACGAGGCCGGCTACGTCCATGCCGACATCAAGCCCAAGAACATTCTGGTCACCGACAAGCACGCGGTGAAGATCATCGATTTCGGCCAGAGCTGTCCGGTCGGCACGGTGAAGCAGCGCATCCAGGGCACGCCCGATTACATCGCGCCCGAGCAGGTCAGGCGCCATGCCATTACGCCCCAGACCGACATCTTCAACCTCGGTGCGACGATGTATTGGCTGCTGACGCGCAAGCATGTGCCGACGATGATCCCCAAGGGCGACGCCGACAGCCTCACCACGAGCAAGTCGCGCAAGGCCCGCCCGCCGCACGAACTGAACCCCGACGTGCCCACCGCGCTGTCAAGCCTGGTCATGCAGTGCATCGAGACGGATCCGGCCAAGCGGCCGGCCAACATGATGTCGGTCCACGAACGCCTCGAGCTGGCGGTCGCTCAGTTCCAGCGGGCGCGCGGTTCGGCCGACGTCGATGCCGTTGAAATCGCTTCCGACGAAGCGCCGGACACGGCCGAGGAGACCACATGAACCGCCCCAGCGGCGTGCCGGCATGGACCATGGCGCCGACAATCTGACGCGGGCCGCCAGGCAGGTCCCACGCCCGGCACCGATGGTGCGCTGGACCCGTCGGGTGGCGGGAGCGCTGCTTGTGCTGCTTGTCGCGCCACTGGCCGCCGCCTCCGGCCCGGCCGTCACCGATCAGCAGGTCCGCGATGCCATCGACGCGATGAAGCAGTTTCTCTACGCCGCTCAGGACGATGATGGCGGATGGGAGACCGCCTATTCGCATCGCCGCGCCTACCCCGGCGCCATGACCGCCCTTGTCACCCACGCCCTCCTGCTGGCCGGTGAAAGCCCTCAGCAGCCCCGACTGGCCCGCGCCATCGAACTGCTCCGCCGCGCCGAGCCGCTGGGAACGTACCAGGTCGCCTTGCGCGCCCATGTCTGGGGCCAGTTGCCCGACGATCACTTGTTCCTGCTCCGCAACGATGTGCGCTGGCTGGTCAACGCCGCTTATGCCGACGGCAGCTTCGGCTACGTCCCGCCAGCCGACACTGCCGAACGACAGGCTGCCAATCACTGGTACGACAACTCCAACACGCAATACGGCGTGCTCGGCCTGTGGGAAGGCGCAAAGCGCGGCGCCCAGGCGGGCCGGCGCTTCTGGCAGCAGAACCTCGACTACTGGCTGGGCGCTCAGCTTGATGACGGCGGATGGGCCTACCAGCGCGGCGACACCCGTCAGGGCTTCGGACGCGAGCAGCTCTCCTATGCCTCCATGACATGCGCCGGCCTGACGGCTCTGTACATCGCCCAGCAGCAGATGCACAGCCGACGTACGACACCCGACCCGCGCCTCAGCGGCGCCATCGCCCGCGGCCTGGCATGGATGGACCGCCACTTCGACGGCTGGACCAACATCGGCGGCAACGATGCCGACCATCGGTTTTATTACGTCTACAGCGTGGAACGCGTCGCCCTGGCCGGCGGACTGCGCTTCCTCAACGGGCAGGACTGGTTCGAACGCATCGCTGCCCAGATCGTCAATGCACAACTCGCCCCCGGCGCGGTCCGCCGCAGCGGTATTCACAGCGTCAAGGACACCGCTTTCGCCCTCATGTTCCTCGCTCGCGGCCGTGTGCCCGTCTGGATCACCAAGCTCGACCTGCACGACGAAGACGGCAATCGGCTGACCGACAACCGCCCCAACGATCTGGCCGCCCTTACCAGTTTCCTCAGCGACCTGGGCCAGAATGAGATCAACTGGCAGCGCGTGTCGCTGGATATCCCTGTCGAGCGCTGGGGGGCATCGCCGGTGGCGTACCTGGCATGCAACGCGTCGATCAACCTCACTGACGTCCAGGCGGCCAACCTGCGCCGCTTCCTTGACCTCGGCGGTCTGCTGGTGGCGAATCCGGATGCCGGCTCCGACCGCTTTCGCGCCAGCGTGCGCGCCCTCGGCCAGCGGCTCTTTCCCGGTCGTTCGTTTCAGCGACTGCCTGCGGACCATCCGCTCTACATGGACCATCTGCCTGTGGCCGAGCCCGGCCGTCTGGTCATTGAGGCTCTCAGCAATGGCGTGCGCGACGTGATCTACCTGCTGCACGCCGACGTCGGTTTCGAGTGGCAGGCGAGCAACCCCGACGTCCACTCCCCATCCTGGCGCCTGGGTGCCAACCTCTTCACCTACGCCACCGAGCGCGGCAATCTGCTCAACCGCCTCACGCCGCCGCTGCCCCCGCCCGCGCAGACACAGACGATCCGCCGGCTGCCGATCGTGCGCCCACGCCATGGCGGCCTGTGGTGCCCCGAACCCCTGGCGTGGGAGGCGGTGCGGCGAACGGTTGCCGCCAGCGGCAACCTCGAATTGCTCTTCTCGCCGGCCGACGACGCAGCCGCGCTGCCATTGGCCGACCTCGCCCGCGCTCCCGTCGGCCTGGCGCACATCACCGGCATCGAACCCCTCCAGCTTACAGACGAACAGGTCGCCGCCATCCGCCAGTATGTCAGCAGCGGCGGCACGATCTTCATCGAAACCGTCGGCGGGCGCGGCGAGTTCGCGCTGAGCCTCGAACGCCAGCTCGCACCGCACTTCGGGGGCGTGGCCATGCCGCTCGACGTTGACCACCCATTGCTCACCGGCGCGGGCCTGACCGGCGGCCACGATGTCACCCGAGCCGTCTACAGACCCTTTGCCGTGCTCCGCCTCAGTCCCGGCAATCAGCCGCGGCTGCTCGCTTTCGTCGACAATGACCGACCGGCCATCCTATTCAGCAGCGAAGACCTGAGTCTGGGCACGCTGGGCGTACGCCGGTGGGGCATCCTCGGCTACGAGAGCGAATATGCCCGCAAGCTGATGGCCAATATTTCCCTTTGGGCGGCCAGGTGATGGTCAATGGGGACGCGGGCCAGATGGTCTGCCTCACACGCCTGCTCAACCCCTAGCGTAAAAATGGGTTGGCGCGACGTTCGCGGCCGATGGTCGTCTCCGGGCCGTGGCCCGGCAGAATGCGCACGGTGTCGGGCAGCGACATGAGCTGTTCGTGGATGGCGCGAATCAGCGTCGCATGGTCGGAGGTGGGAAAGTCGGTGCGACCGATCGAGCCGGCGAACAGGGCGTCGCCGACGATGGCGACACCGGCTGCTTCGTTGTAGAGCGTCACGCCGCCGGGGCTGTGGCCGGGCGTGTGGCGGATCTCGAACGCGAAGCCCGCGAGTGCGATCGTTTCACCCGGTTTGAGAAAACCCGTGGCGGCGGGGGCGACGATCGGCTCATCCAACCAGGCGGACAGGTTGAGTTGCGGATCGGTCAGGAACGCGGCTTCGTCGCGGTGGATGAGGATGGGAGCCGGCGGATACGCCTTGTGTATCTCAGCAAGGCCCGCGATATGGTCCACGTGCGCGTGGGTCAGCAGCACGGCCCGCGGTTCGAGTCGGCGGGCGGCGATGTATTCAAGCATGGCTTCGGGGGCGAAACCAGCGTCGATGATCCAGCAGGCATGGGCATCGCTTGCGGCTGCGCCATCGACGTGCACCACATAGCAGTTGGTCTGCCAGTCGCCGAGGCAGAAAGCCTCAATGTGCAGTTTCGCATTGCTGGTGCGGCGGATGTTATCGGCCATGGTGAGACATCAGCGTAGCGGCGACTGCTTGGGAATGCCCGGCAGGCGCGGATAGGCGCGTGGAGTCGGCCTGGCTTTTTCGATGATGGCGATCACCGTGTGGATACCGAAGCCTTCGGGATACGCATCCACCACGGTGACCTCGCCGCCGCCGAGCACATCCAGCGCTTCGCCGCACTGCGACAGTTCCTGCTCCAGGGTCGGGCCTTTCATCGCCAGCAGTCGCCCGCCGACACGCAGCAGCGGCAGGGTGAGTTCGAGCAGGACGTTCATCGGCCCTACGGCCCGCGTCACCGCTGCGTCGTAGCTCTGCCGATGGCGGCGATCGTGGCCGGCCGTTTCCGCCCGCTCGTGCAGCACGGCCGCGTTGGGCACGCTCAGGGCCGCGATCGACTGTTCCATGAATCGCGCCTTCTTGCCCGTCGCTTCGAGCAGTGCGAAGTGCAGATGCGGCAGGGCGATCGCCAGGGGCAGGCCCGGCAGCCCGCCGCCGCTGCCGACGTCGATCACCGTCGCGCCCTCGGGCAGGTCGGTCAGGCCGGGCAGGACAGTGAGGCTGTCGAGCACGTGGCGCGGCCAGAACTCCTCGGCCGTCTTCGTCGCGCTGAGGTTGAACTGCTGATTGGTTTGCAGGAACAGGTCGACGTAAGCCGCCAGTTGCCGTGCGGCCGCCTCGGGCAGGGTGATGTTGAGACGATGGAGGTCGCGGATGAATGCGTCGGGCACGGGCGGGGTTTGACTACTGGAAGAGGGCATCGGCATGCTCGAACTCGAAGGCGGGCCGCTGGATGATTGCCGGACGCTGAGCCGCGAAGTTGAGGGTCAGGCCGATCATGGCGTATGACGCCAGCAGCGACGAGCCGCCATAGCTGATGAACGGCAGGGTCGTGCCGATGATCGGCAGCAGGCCGACCGCCATGCCGATGTTCACAAACGTCTGGGCCAGCAGAATGGCGGCGAAACCCACGATCACGACGCGGGCGAAGCCATCCTTGTTGCGGGCGGCGACGCGCATCATCGCCGCGATCAGCAGGCCGTACAACCCCGTCACCGCTACGGCCCCGACCAATCCCCAGCGGTTGACGATGACGGTGAAGATCATGTCGTTGTGGTCTTCGGGCAGACGGTTGAAGCCGATGAGCGTGGCGGCCTGCTGCTCGCCCAGGCCGGCCAGACCGCCGGCGCCGACGAGCATGATCGACTTGTGCTGCTGGAAACCCACGTCCTGCTGGTAGCGATTGTCACCGCGAGCCTGGCTGATGGTGGCGATGATGCGGTTGCGCTGATATTCGCGCAGGAGCTGCATGTTGTCCGGCAGCGTAAAGATGGCCACGATATTCAGGGCCACCACAGCCAGCCCCAGGCCGACGATCGCCGCCAGATGCCGCAGCCGCGCCCCGGCCACCAGCAGCATCGCCAGCAGCGCCGGCATGAAGAGCATGGCGGTGCCCAGGTCCGGCTGCATCAGGATGAGGGTGATGGGAACGAACATGATGACGAAAGGCACCAGCAGGCCTCGAAACGTACGGTAATGCGTCCGGTGCCGCAGGTATGCCGCCAGCGCCAGCAGGTATACGATTTTGGCCAGTTCGGAGGTCTGCACGTTCATCACACGCAAGTTGATCCATCGCCGCGTGCCATTGATGACCGGCACGATCGACCGGGGCATACCGGGCGTAATCTGCATGACAAGCACCAGCGTCAGCAGCACCGCCAGGGGCACAGCCGCGTGTGTGAAGTGGCGCGGATGCGGCAGGATGCACATCAGCATGACGCCCAGGGCCACAGCCAGCCAGCGCGCCTGATCGGCCGCGTGACCTTCACCGCGATCCACCGTGGCGATGGCTGTGATGCCGATGACCGTGAGCCCCACCGCCGCCAGCAGGGCGAACCAGCCCGCCTGCTGCTGCATCAGGCCGTGGCATTTGGCCGGCAGGCGGATCACAGATAGCCCTCCGCGCGCAGAGCGTAAAGCACCTGATTGGCCAGCGGCCCGGCCGCCCGACCGCCGCTGCCGGCATGCTCGACCAGCACGGCCACCACATAATCCGGACGACTTGATCCCGCCTTCTGCACCAGTGCCACCACCCAGGCATGATCGCCCCACGAGCGGACTTCGCCTGGATTCACTTCGCCGTCCCGATTGAGATCGCGCCACTGGCGGCCGGGGTCGGCCGTGCCGCTCTTGGCCAGCACCTTCACACCCTCGAGCGTAAAGATCGGCTCACGGCGCCCGTCGATGGTCACATGATGGGCCGTGCCGTACGTCACCGCCTGCTCCAGCCCGGCCAGACTCATCGCCACGCCGCGCGACGACAGGCGCAGATCCTCGCCGTGACGCACACCGGGAACAGCCTGGCGCAGCAGCGTCGGTGTGATCTTCTCGCCCTGGCGGGCCAGCGTCGCATAGGCTGCGGCTGCCTGCACCGGAGACCAGTCGATCGGCCCCTGGCCGATGCCCATGAACAGGCCCGACGATGCGGAAAAGTGCGTGTCGCGCATCTCCTCGCTGCGGTCCAGATCGGGCAGGTGCCCGGAGGCCAGTTCCCGCTGTGGCAGCCCGATGTCCGGCACATGGCCCAGGCCGAAGCGGTCGTACCAGCTCACCAGCCGCCGCGTGCCCAGCCTCGACGCAGCCGTATGGAAGAACACGTTGCACGAGTGGGCGATCGCCTCGGATCCCGTCAGGTTGCCGTGCGTGTAACGCCCGTCGCTCATCTTGTAGATCCAGCAGCGCCAGATGTTCGGGTGCGACGGATCGTACATGCCGTCACAGCGGATCGCGTCGTGTTCGCCCAGCCGCCCTTCGGTCACCAGCGCCGCCAGGACCATCGGCTTGACCGCCGAACCGGGCATGTAGCTGCGGCCGTAGGCCCGGTTGACGTAGGGCAGGTCGAGCGGATCGTTCCACACCCAGTCCGGGCGCTTGTCCAGATCTTCGAGGCTGAAACACGGCACACTGACGGCCGCGAGAAGCTCTCCGGTGGTCACCTGCATCACCACGGCCGCGCCCGCCAGTGGCTGATGGTAGTTGGGGCTCTGGTCCGCGCCGTCGAAGTGCCAGGCCTGGGTCTTCATGAGTCCCAGTTGCGGTTGCATGATCGCCTGGATGCGGGCCTGCAACTGGATGTCCAGCGACAGCAGCACGTCGTCGCCGGGGATCGGCTCGGCGCGCGTCTGCTGGCCGGTATCGAGGCGATGGACCACCCGTCCGCGCGTGCCGCGAAGTACGTCTTCGCGCGACGCTTCCATGCCCCACCGTCCGGTCAAGTCGCCGAGCCGGTAGCCCTTGAGATTCACGCCTTCGGCGGTCATGAACGGCAGGCGCTGCACGTCCTCGCGCTGCACTTCACGAAGCTGGCCGACGATCTGCAGGCCCACGCCGCCGACGCGCAGCCGCGCGGCCTGAGGATCGCGCAGCGGCGTGGGGAAAGTGTCGCGGGCAACCTCGACCTCCATCGTCTCCAGCGGGTAACGCCGCGTCGTGCTCCGCTCGATGCGCACCTGGCTCCAGATCGCCAGTTCATTGAACATCGGCCGATTCGACTCATCGCGCCGCTGCTCATTGCCGGCAGCCTGGGCGATCAGCTTCTCGACCGTCACGCGCGCCTCGGCGTCGAGGGCGAACAGGATCGCATGATGCGCCTGATGCTCGGCAATTGGTTGCGACACATCGCGCAGGGCCACCGGCTCATCGACCTGGTCCAGTCGCTGCCGCCGCCAGATCTCCCACAGCCGGTCGGCCGTCTGACTGACACGCGCCACGACGTCGTCGCGCCGCCGCGCCAACTCCTCGCGTGGCACATCGCCGAGGCGCGACAGCGTTTCGAACAGTTCATCGACCTGCCGCTCGTAGGCCGGCAGATACTCCTGGATGTGCCGCTGCCGTGCCGTGTAGCCCAGTTCGATCCACTGTGGGCCATACTCCCGCCGCGCGTCGCGGAAGGCCTGCTCGTAGGCCCATGAGCCGGCCAGCACGTCGTAACGTACCGCCACGTCGAAGCAGGGTTGGTTCTCGGCCAGCACCCGGCCGAAGCGGTCGAAGATGCGGCCCCGCGTTGTGGGGATCAGTTCGCTGCGCACCAGGGCCTGCCGGGCCTCGTCGCGATAGGCGTCGGCGTGCAGCGTCGTCAGCGCCGCCACGCGCAGCAGCAGCAGCGACATCGCCGCGGCCGCCAGCACGCCCAGCAGCAGCAGCCGACGGTGAAACTGGCTGGGAATCGCGTTTCGCAGGGAATGGCGCATCATCGCGGAAAGTCGCCGATGGAAGCTTCTTTCAGAGCAACGGATTCACCACGGAGACACGGAGAACACGGAGCGGAGCCATGGAGTATCGCCGCGGCTGCTTCCTTTGCCTGCCCTCGCCGGTGTACTCTGTGTCTCCGTGGTGAAACACCCGTGATTATACGTCGGTCCGCGCGCGGGGATGGCCGCAGAAAGGTGGGGAGGTAGAGGAAATGAAGGCGGATCGCAGCGCGGCTCAGGCCTCGGCCTGTTCGACGACGTGAAGCATGTGCCTGGCGCGGCCCAGGTCGCGGTCGCGCTGTCGGATCTCGTCGTCCGACACAGCCACGCGGCCGCCTGCCGCCGCAAGGTCCGCGCGGGCCGTCTCCGTGCTGATTTCGTCGGCCGCGACCGCCTCATCGGCCAGAATGGTGAGCCGATTGTCCTTCATCTGCGCAAATCCCCCGCCGACGAAGAACCACAGCGACTGGTCCTCGGCATCCTGCGGCAGATCGAGCCGCAGCGGTCCGTCGCCAAGACGGATCAGCAGCGGGGCGCGCTGCGGGGCCACACCCACCAGCCCGTCCCACGCAGGCACGGAGGCGTACACCACGGGCTGGTCAAGCACCTGCTGCTGCGGCGTCACGATCGTGCACTGGAAAGTCTGGGCCACGAGGCGTCTCCAAACGCGGGGACGAAGATTGTAGGCTGGACGCACACGCTGTCAAAAGTCGGCGGGATCGACTGCGACTGGCTTCTATGGCCGCGCCTCCCGCCAGCTTTCGCCTTCCAGCCGGCCCCAGCCGTCGATCTCGGCGGGCTGATTGCCGAAGTTGGCAACGACGCGCGTGCCGTCGGCGAAAGTCGTCGTCTGCACCCGGCCATCGTCGCTCAGTAACTGGAAATCGGTCATGGCGTGGCGGCCGATACGCCGGTGCAGTTTCGCCACCGGCAGGGCCGCGGCCAGGGCCGCCCGCACCGGCTCATCGTCGATCTGCACCACGAACGAGTAAGTCGTGCGTTTTTCGATGTCGATCCATGCGTATTGCCTGCCGAAGGGAAACACGTTCGGCGGGTATCCGTGCAGGGCGTCGATGGCCGCCTTCAGGCGCGGCCGCCCGGAGCCGCCCAGGGCCAGGTCGTGCGGGATGGGGCCGGGGCCGAAACCAGGGTTGGCGTTGTAGTTGTGCACCTCCCACCAGTCGTGCAGACACGAATCGTGCAGCACCAGGCTCGTCATGGGCACGACGATGGCCGCGTTTTCATGCTCAGCCGGGTCAGCGGGCATCGCCTTGGTCGTGCCCACGTCGTAGTACGGTGCATAGTGATCGCCGAAGCCTTCGCTTGATACCACGCGGTTGCCCACCGTCGCGTGGCTGAACAGGCGCTGCACCCACGCCAGGTCCTCGCGCCGGCCCATGGGGCGATTCGCGTGCAGCGCATGCTCCGTATTGCAGCACCAGACGCCGGGGCGCATCGCACTGACATCGAAGTGCATCCAGTCCATACCCGCCATCTCGCCGGCCAATTGCTGTCGCAGGAACTCCATCTGATACGGCGTGCAGGTCTCGTACCACTGGTACTGGTCGATTTTCCAGTTGGGCACGAACTGCCCGGTGTGGTCGCGGCGATAAAGGCTGCGCCGCTGCGGTGTGCCATCGTCGAGGGCTTCCATCACCCAGCCCCACGGCGAGACGCGGCCCCCCGCCGCCTTGAGCGCGGCGATCTGGTCGGCGTTCAGCGCGATCGGCTCATCGCCGCCCATGCGGAAGTCCTTCGAGTAGTGGCAGAAGCCCACCGGGTAGTAGAACACACGGTCGAAGCCGCCATCGCGCAGCCTGCGGGCCGACGTCGCGTAGTCCACCTGCGTCGTCGCGTTGTAGCCGATGAAGGCGAACAGCGAGCCGAACAACTTCGCGATCGCGGGTTTGACCGCGATCTTCTCCTCCCATGACCGGAACTGCCCGCGTTCGATCAGCCGCTGGCGATAGCGATGGCAGATGGACTTCACGTCCCGATCCATCGGGTACAACCGCACCACGGCATCGACGAATCCCTCGACGGCACATCGCTGGTGCTCGAACGTGACGAACGGCCGCCCATCGGCCTGGCCGAAGCGCCCCTTCCAGTTCGTCGGGCTGTCGTGGGTCGCCAGCAGCGCTCCGCGGTCGCCGATCACCGCCGCCATCGCCATCGTGAAGCCGAAGTGGCCGTGATGGCCCAGATTCGCTTCCCAGTTCCCGCCCCGACCGTCGATCAACAACCCCTGATAGATCGGCACGGCGATGCGCGTCGACCCATGCGTCGGCTCAAAAGGGCCGGGCAGGCTTACCGACTCGGCCGCCTCGCGGTCGCATGTCAGCTCCACGCGCACATGGTCGTCTTCCAACGACCAGCTATAGCGCACCACGCCCGCGTCGACCCGGTGCTCGCTGACGATCGCCTCAGCGATTCTGTGTACCCGGCCTTGCGGGAACGGCCGTACCTGCTGGTCGCCGCGGCCGCGCTGATATCCGCGCCGTGACGTATCCAGGCGCCAGACGCAGCCGTGTGGCACGTCCTCGACGATCACCGTTGCGGCGTCCGGCGAGATGGCCAGCCGCAGCCGCCCGTTGCTGAGCGTTTCCATGCGATCACTTTCTCCGCCGGCGGCGAGAGCGCCGCAAATCGAAGTCAGCCGTCAGGACGCCAAGAGCCCCGCAATTGTATTGAGCATGATCCTGCTTTCTTCTGGCGATCTTGGCGTCTTGGCGGTGATTCAGTTCTCCCGACTCAGCAACGTTCACGCCACGGCCGCGTGGGTATGCAGCATCGCGCGCAGGAATTGACCGGTGTATGAGCCTTCGACCTCCGCTACGTTCTCGGGCGTGCCCGCGGCCACGATCGTGCCGCCGCGATCGCCGCCTTCGGGGCCCAGGTCGATGATCCAGTCAGCGCATTTGATGACATCGAGGTTGTGCTCGATGACCACGACGGTATTGCCCTGATCCGCCAGTCGGCCGAGTACGCCCAGCAAACGGGCGATGTCGGCAAAGTGCAGGCCCGTGGTCGGCTCATCGAGCACGTACAGCGTGTGGCCGGTGGGATTCTTGCCCAGCTCCGTGGCCAGCTTCACCCGCTGAGCCTCGCCGCCCGACAGCGTTGTCGAGCTCTGCCCCAGCTCGACGTAACCGAGGCCCACGTCGTGCAAAGCCGCCAGCAGCCGGGTGATGCGGGGGAAGTTTTCGAAGAAGCCCAGCGCGTCCTCGACGGTCATCGCCAGCACATCCGCAATCGACTTGCCGCGATAGCGCACCTCCAGCGTCTGGCGGTTGTAGCGCCTGCCGCGGCACTCCTCGCAGGTGACGTAGACGTCGGGCAGGAAGTGCATCTCGATCTTCTTTGTGCCCTGGCCCTGGCAGGCTTCACAGCGGCCGCCTTTGACGTTGAAGGAGAAGCGGCCGGGCTTGTAGCCGTGGATCTTGGCCTCCTTCGTCTGCGTGAAGTGCTGACGGACCAGGTCGAACACGCCGGTGTAGGTGGCGGGATTGGAGCGCGGCGTGCGGCCGATGGGCGACTGATCCACCTCGATAATCCGGTCGACGCCCTCCAGCCCGACGATACGGTCGTGTGCTCCCGCCTTCACCCGCGACCCCAGCAGGTGCCGCCGGGCGCCGCGAAGCAGAATCTGGTTGACCAGCGTGCTCTTGCCCGAGCCGGACACGCCCGTGACACACACCAGCCCGCCCAGCGGAATGGCTGCGTCGATCCCCTTGAGGTTGTTCTGCCGTGCCCCCTTGACGACGATCGGCTTGCGGTGGTTGAGCGTGCGGCGCTGGGCCGGCGTCTCAATGCGCAGGTCGCCGCGCAGATAACCGGCCGTCAGCGACGAGGGCGAATCGAGCACGGCGTCGAGCGTGCCCTGGCACACCAGTTCGCCGCCGTGCACGCCGGGGCCGGGACCGATGTCGATGATGTGATCGGCGCTGCGGATGGTCTCCTCGTCATGCTCGACGACGAGCACGGTGTTGCCGATGTCGGTCAGATGTCGCAGCGTGGCGATGAGCCGCTGGTTGTCGCGCTGGTGCAGGCCGATGGTCGGCTCATCGAGCACGTAACAGCAGCCAACCAGGCCCGATCCGACCTGCGTGGCCAGGCGGATGCGCTGGCTCTCGCCGCCGGACAGCGATCCGGTCGTGCGGCTCAGCGTCAGGTATCCCAGGCCGACGCTGCTCATGAAGCCGAGCCGCGCCCGCAGTTCCTTGAGGATCGGTTCGGCGATGCTGCGCCCCTCGCGCGACAGTTTCAACTTTTCGAAGAACGCCGACGCCTGCTCAATGGTCATCGAAGTGACGTCGTGAATGTTGAGCAAACCCTCGCGCAGGAACCGCTTGTCACCGACGTGCGTCGTGTGCAGAACCACGGGCACGAGGTCGGCGTCGGCCTCGATGAACACATGCGCCGCCGCCGGCCGCAGCCGAACCCCGCCGCAGGTTTCGCAGGGTGCGTCGGACTGGTACTGCGTGAGCCGGGCCTTGACCAGCTCGCTGTCGGTGTGGGCGAAGCGGCGCTGCAGGTTGGGAATCACGCCCTCGAAGTGGGCCTTGTAGGTCTGCTCATCGCGGCCGTTGGTTCCCTCCATCAGCAGCCGCCGTTGCGTGCGCGTGAGCTTGCTGAACGGCACGCTCAGGTCGATGCCGAACAGCTTGCCGAACTTGCGCATCATGCGGTTGTAATAGATGTTCATCCGTCGGCCGTTGGTCCGCCACGGCTCGATGGCCTCGGCCGTCGGCGCATCGGGGTCGGGCACGATCATCTCTTCATCGAATTCGCTGACCGTGCCCAGCCCGCCGCAGCTCGGGCACGCGCCGTGAGGGCTGTTGAAAGAGAAAAGCCGCGGCTCCAGTTCTTCGAGGCTGCATTCGGGATGCTGAGGGCAGGCGAACTTTTCACTGAACACGTGGTCGGCCCACGCTTCGGCTTCGCCGTCACCTGTCCGGCCCTTCGTGGTCGCGACAATGACCAGCCCCTCGCCGAGTTTCAGCGCCAGTTCGATCGACTCGGTAAGGCGCGAGCGCATGGACCCGCCCCCATCCGATGCGGCATCGGGCGCTTCATCATGCCGCACCACGAGTCGATCGATCACCGCCTCGATGTCGTGCTGCTGATAGCGCTGCGTCTGGGTCTTGAGCGGCGTGCCGCCCTTGAGTTCACGCAGATCCAGGAGCTTCCCGTCGAGCCGCGCCCGCACGTAACCCTGCCGGGCCATGGACTCGAACACTTCGCGATGGTGTCCCTTCTTGCCGCGAACCAGCGGGGCCAGCACCATCAGCCGCGTGCCCGCCGGCCAGGACATGACGCTCTCGACGATCTGGCTGGCGGACTGGCTTTCGATCGGCCGACCGCACGTGCGTCCCTGCTCGTCGGTATGCCAGCATCGCGGCCGGCCCACGCGGGCGAATAGCAGACGCAGGTAGTCGTACATCTCCGTGGTGGTGGCCACCGTCGAGCGTGGATTGTGCGAGGCCGACCGCTGCTCGATGGCGATGGTCGGCGGCAGCCCCTCGATGGACTCGACGTTGGGCTTCTGAAGCTGGTCGAGAAACTGCCGCGCGTAGGCCGACAGGGACTCGACGTACTTGCGCTGCCCCTCGGCATA
>CAZUUQ010000053.1:0-16862 GCA_964622625.1 uncultured Phycisphaeraceae bacterium
TGCGATGCCTCTTGTTTACTGCCCCGTGTTGCGCTTCAGAATTGAATCCGCCCCTGTTGAGTGTTTGATCCGTACGGAACTATTGTTCCGGTCCAAAATTGCGATGCAAAATTAATGGTTGTACCGATCCCTCTATCGACAAGCTGAAATGCGGTTGTCCCATTCCATAGTGACAATGCGGTTTGTGCGCCGGTGGTTAGATTCACGGAGCTCGCTTCGGCCCAGCGAGCGCCGCCAAAAATACGCTGCATTGCACGTAATGAAAATGGGTACGTCACAGGTACTGGCTTAAATATACTTGCTGCCCGGCCTGTAATCTCAACGGCCTCATCGACTCTTCCTGTCAGAGTTTGGAGCATCCGCCCCGCTCGAGTGGTGGCGGGACGAGAAAGTCCAAATATCCCGCCGCTGCCATAAATTACACCTGCGGTCTTGATCCCATCCTTGCCCGCTTGAGACGTAAGGTGGGTCACCTTTCCAGCATGCCCAATCTGGCTAAGTCCCAAAGTGGCTAGGCTGAACAGCCCTTCGCCACCTAAGAACTTTGACGCTGTATGGTTGTACGAACTGCTGTCAATGATCAGATCTCGGCTCCAATCGGGTGATGGAATGTAAGGAGACCGTGACCAACCCATTTGATCGGCAAGTAGATAATTGTAACCCAGCGGGGCTAAATTGGCGACACCAATCACCGCATCCTGTAAGCCGTTGACGGCATTCACTCCGCCCTGAACAGCGCCCATGCCGCCACCTTTGAGCCCAGCAGTCAGCGCGGTCTTTGACGTCGTCTGAATCCCATTGTCCGTCTGCACGCGCTCGACGGCGCCCTTGATGTGCCACTGCTGACGCCCGGCGCTCATGCCGCTATGGTCGGGATACTCCAGCCAGAACTTGTCGGCGATCTGTTTGAGGCCCGCCAAACTTGCGGTTCCACCCCCAAAACTGTTGTCGACCTGCACCGTGCCATCAGACCGAACCGTCCCGAGGGCATGTCGGCTCATATCAGGATTGAAGAAGGCGGGCCCATCGCGTTCGACCACCCAGTAGGCGGTATTGCCCACCACCTCGACATACTCCGTTCCACCAGGGTCTACACGCCGGACTGGATTATTGCCCGCATACGCATACAGGTTCGTGCCATCGACGTACCCCGCCGGATCACGCGTCAGGAACCGGCCCAGCAGGGGGTGGTACCAGCGTGACCGGTACTGGTACAGCCCCGCGTCGGCGTCGTAGAAACGACCCGTGAACATAAAGGGGTTGCCCACTTCGCTGCCGCGGTGCGTCATGTCCGCCCACTTCCAGTCACGCAGCGTCGGCGAGCCGTAGGCACCATATTCGTAAAGCTCGTACGGCGAACTGGTGAACCACCAATGCGTCTGTTAGTAGAGCACCGTCGACGCCACGTTGTACTGATGGTCCTTCATGTAGAAGTGCTGCTCGAACCCGTACTCGTTGTTCGCCTCCACCGCCAGCACGTCGTCCACGTATGCCCCGTACACGTACGTCCGCAGCAGGCGGTACTGGCCCGGATCGTCGTTGCGGTCCTCGATCATCTCGTGCAGCAGGCGCTGTCCGTCGTGGATGTACAGGTACGAAAATGTCGGGCCGTTCTCGATCGGCATCTGCTTGGTCACCCGCCGGCCCAGGGCGTCGTAGGTGTACGCCGCCTTCGTCACCCACGCCCACGTGTCCGTCGGCGACGGGGGCGGCGGCCAATCGATAACGTGACGGCTACTCCTGGCTTTCCTCTTTCTTCTTGAACAGCCCGCCGATGCCTTCGGTCACGCCCTTGGTGACGTCGCCGACAGCTTCGCCGGCCTTCTCGCCGATCTGGCCGACCTGCTCTCCGATCTGCTGACCGATCTCCGTCACCTGCGAGCCGACGTCTCCAACCACCTGTACCCCGAATTGACCCACCGAATCGAGGTTGGCCAGGCTGCCGCTCAGATCCTTGAGCACATCGCCGGGCAACTGGATGCCGCTGTCGATCACGGACTTGAGTACCGCCTTGAGCACAATGCTCGAAATCTCCGAGATCAGCACGCCCTTGTCGGTGTCCGAACCGATGTCCTGCATCTCGATCCGGGGAATGGTGATCTCCTGCCGCGTCAGACTGCCGCCGACCGGCAGCAGATCGACGTGGACCGTGATGTCCTCGATCAGCAGCTTGTGAATGACCATGCGCTTGCCGCCCTCCTCGGCCGGGGGCTGGTCCGGTGCCGGCTCGCCGCTCTCAAATCGGCCGAGATTGGCCAGAATCACACTGTAGTTGGCCTTGCCCTCGCGCTTTTCGAGGTTGACGTCGATGCCGCCCAGCTCGATCAGCGGGACTTCGACGGTGTCGCCCGTCAGCGACCGCAGCGCCACCTGCACCTGCGAGCGATCCATGGCCAAAAAGTGCGGCGACTGGTAGCCCTGCGGGTTGGCCACGCGCAGCCGATCGAGCTTGATGCCCCCGCCCAGCACGGACAGGTCGGCCGAGCCGAGCGTCGTCTCCACGCCCATCGCATAGGTCGCGCCCGTCTCCACGCCCTTCTTGACCAGGTGATCCAGCGACAGCATCAGGACCACAAGGCCCACCAGAATCACGACCACCAACACCACGATGATCTTGCGCAGCTTTTTCATTGTTGGGCCTCCCGGCCAGGGTTAAGAGGGGTCACCACACACGCGAACGAGCTGACAGAAAAGGCTCTCGACCGTGGCTTTCATTATAGACAACAGCAGGCTCTGCCATAGGCCGCAACAGCGATCCGGTTAATATGTGGTCGTGAGTGATGCGGCCAGCCACATGCGTCGCGCCCTGCACCTGGCGGCCCGCGGCCGGGGGGCGGTCGAGCCCAACCCCATGGTCGGGGCCGTTTTCGTCCGAGACGGGCGAATCATCGCCGAGGGCTGGCATCGACGCTTCGGCGGACCGCATGCCGAGATCGACGCCCTGAACCGCGCCATCGGCGGTGATGACGCGGCCTTGCGCGAAGCCGAACTGTACGTCAGCCTCGAACCCTGCTGCCACCACGGCAAGACCCCGCCCTGCACCGACGCGCTCATAGCGGCCGGCCTGCGCCGCGTCGCTGTGGCCATGGTCGATCCCAACCCTCAAGTCGCCGGTCGAGGCATCGCCCGCCTGCGCGATGCGGGCATTGACGTGCATGTCGGCCTGCTCGAGAACGAAGCACGGCAACTTAATGAACCCTTCATCAAGCGGCAGACCGTCGGCCGGCCGTGGGTCATCGCCAAGTGGGCCCAGACGCTCGACGGGGCCATCGCCACGCGGACCGGCGACAGCCGCTGGATCAGCAATGATTGCAGCCGCCGTGTCGTGCACCAGCTTCGCGGCCGAGTCGATGCCGTGATGGTAGGCATCGGCACCGTGCTGGCCGATGATCCCTTGCTCACCGCCCGCGATGTGCCGCGACGCCGCATCGCCCGCCGCGTCGTGGTCGATCCGCGGCTGCGCATATCGCTGCAGAGTCAACTGGTCCGCAGCATCGACCGGGCCCCCCTTCTGCTTGCCGTCAGCGCGACCACACTGCGGAGCCGGGGTCGACGCGTCGCCGCATTGCGCCGCTTGGGGGCTGAAGTCATCGCCCTGCCACGGCAACGCGGAGCGGCAGGTGCTTTGGACCTGGGCCGGCTTCTTACGCACCTGGCCGACGCCCACGACGCGACCAACGTCCTGGTGGAAGGCGGGGCCACACTGCTGGGCCACCTTTTCCGCCAGAGCCATGTCGATCAGGTGCTGGCGTTTGTCGCGCCGCGGGTTCTTGGCGATCGCCAGGCTGTGGCGGCCGTGGCGGGTCTGGACCCCCGCAGGGTCGCGGACGCCCGGGGCCTGGAGCTGGTGCATCACCGGCTCGTGGGCGGCGACATGCTGCTGGATTACCGCATGTCGGGCGGCGGGACGGGCGTCCCGCCCATCATCCGCAGTCGACCGAGACGGCCGACCCACCATCGGCGCGGGTAATGGTCCGTGTTGCGCCACGGTCGGCTCAGGGGTATCATGATCGGTTCATGAATCGCCCGACCGGAGTGCCTGTGTGAGCCAGTCCAAACTGCTGGTGGCCGTCAGTTCACCCTGGGCCAGCGAAAAGCTGACCGAGCCGATCGCTGACCTCGCACGGCGTCTGGACGCCCAGGTGATCATCGCCCACGTGGCCCAGATGCAGGATCAGGACGAGCACGAGTCCGACGCCCGTCAGCGCGGCGAGCAGACACTCAACGTCCTGACCGCCAGTCTGCGCGAGACCGGCATCGAGACCGAAGGCGTCATGCTCTTTGCCAACGACGTGGCCAAGGCGATTCTCAACACCGCCCGGGCCCGCAACTGCACGTTGATCGTGCTGGGTCTGAGCGGCAAGGGCGTGCTCAAACGCCTGATCGCCGGCGACGTGCCGGGCAACCTCATCCGCCAGGCCGACATGCCCGTGCTCCTGTGCCCCGCCAATTGGAGCGGAACCATCTGACCTCGGCCGCACGGCGTCCTGACGCCGTGCGTCACTGATCCTCAACCACGAGCACGATGACCTTCCCCGGGCCATGCACGCCGGTGATAAGGATGCCCTCGATGTCGGCCGTTTTGCTCGGGCCGGTGATGAACACCTGGCTCGACGGCAATTCCCGCGGCGACAGGCCGGCCACGCGCTGCCAGTAGTCAAGCATGTCCGGCAGGATGTCGCGGCCGCGGACGATGGCGATATGCAGCGGCGGCAGCAGGCTCAGACCCCGGCCATGACCCGCATCGGTGCAGCAGACCAGCGTGCCCGTCTCCGCCAGGGCCGCATGCACGTCGGTGATACCGGCATCCAGATCGAACTGCTCGTCCATGCCCTCGAAGGCCCGCCAGTCAATCACGTCGTAGCCCCGCCGACGCAGCAGGTTGTTCAGCTCCAGAGCCTGCGGGATCGTGCCCACAGCCGTGGCCAGGCGCCTGACCTCGTGCTCCTGGAGCAGCGCATGCAGCCGCGCGATCAGGTTGTCGCCGGTTGAACGCTCAACCTGCATGCCCACGGCCGCGGCCCGCTGGGTGAACATGGCGATCAGGTCATCATCCGGTCCGGCGAGGCGCGCGAGCCGCGGATCGACCACCGGCGCCGGAGCGATGGTCTGGCCGGCCGCCCTGCCCAGTGGCTGGCGTACGCGGTCAAGAAACGCGCCGCGCGCCATGCCGTGCTCGTGTTGCTGCGCGTCAGGCATGACCACCTCCGTCGCTGTCGGCGCCGTCGTCCCGGTTGCGCCACCAGTGGCGGAAGCTGTGCGCCGGCGGCGTGGGCATGTCGCGCTGGCTGGTCCAGCCCTTCAGCGGGCCACCCATGTGCGTGATCCAGCCGCGCCGGCTGTAGGGATCCTGGCCGCTCTGCCCGCGACCCAGCAGGCGGAACATCCGCATCTGCATCCAACCCGTGAGGCGGTACAGTGCCCCGTGCCGCAGCGTCATCGCCCACAGGCGGAAGGTGAGACGCTCGCGCCAGCCCGTGATGCACCCGCCGACCATGTCGCGACGAAGCTGGATCAGGTAGCGCGGGATGTCGATCTTCACCGGGCAGGCTTCAAAACACGCGCCGCACAGCGAGCTGGCGTGGGGCAGGTCCTTGTAGTTGGCCAGGCCGCGGAACAGCGGCGTGATCAGCGCCCCGATCGGCCCGGGGTAGACCGCCCCGTAACTATGCCCGCCCACCTGCCGATAGACGGGGCACGCGTTAAGACACGCGCCGCAGCGGATGCACCGGAGCATCTCGCGCGTCTCGGCCTTGAGAATCTCGGTCCGGCCGTTGTCCAGCAGGATGATGTGCATCTGCTCCGGGCCGTCGTGCTCGGGATTGTCATGCCGCGGGCCGCGGCGCGGGCCGGTCATGATGTGCGTGTAGCACGTCAGCGGCTGGGCGGTTGAGTGGCGGGCCAGCAGCTTGAGCAGGACCGCAAGGTGGTCATACGTCGGCACGAGTTTTTCTATGCCGACCATCGCCACATGGATGCGAGGGACACTCGTCGTCAATCGGCCGTTGCCTTCGTTGGTGCAGATCACCACCGAGCCGGTTTCCGCCACCAGAAAATTGCCGCCGCTGATGCCCATGTCCGCCTGACGGAACTTGTCGCGCAGGTAGGCGCGGGCGATTTTCGTGAGCTGCTGGGCATCCTCGGTGTATTCCGCGCCCAGTTCGCGCTGAAAGGCACGCGCCACGGCCGTGCGATCCTTGTGGATCATCGGCGTGACAATGTGCGACGGTGCGTCGTGGTCGAGTTGAAGAATGAACTCGCCCAGGTCGGTTTCGATCGTCTCGACGCCGATGGCCTGCAATTGCGGCAGCAGGTGCGTCTCCTCGGTGACCATCGACTTGCTCTTGACGCAGACTTTCACGCCGTTTTCGCGCGCCAGACGCAGGCAGATGGCATTGGCCTGTTCGGCGTCGGCCGCCAGGTGCACCTGCGCCCCGGCCGCGGTGGCGGTGTCGATGAACCGCTCGATGTAATGGTCCAGGTGGTCGAGCGTGTGCTGCTTGATCTGCCCCGCCAGTTCGCGCAGGGCCGGGTGGCGATCGCCGAAGGTGTCGATGCAGGCCTTGGTGCGGGCCTGGTCCTTGAGCAGCGTCGCCCGCTGCACGAAGGCCTGAAGTTGCTCATCCTTCACTGCCGCGTCGGCGCGGGCGTGCATGTCGAAGGGCAACTGTGGAAACAGCGGCGACTGGCCGTGCACCGTCAGGGTCGCGGGGCGTGCCGCATGCTCGGCCTGTTTCGGGCGGGCTGAGATCGTCATGGCTGCTGCTACGCCTCCACTTTCGCCGGTGTAACAGCCGCAGCAGCCGGATTTGCGGGTTCGAGCAGGCCCAGGCTCTCGGCGATGATCTCCGCGAGGCTGATGAACCGCACGGGCAGGCCCTGGCGGTGGCATGTGCCGGAGATGTTCATGGTGCAGCCGGCATCGTTGGACACCACCACGTCGGCCCCGGTCTGGGCGATGCAGGTGACCTTGTCGCGCACCATTGAACCGGAAATCTGCGGGAACTTCGTGGCGAAGGTGCCGCCGAAGCCGCAGCACTGCTCCGCTTTCGTCAGCGGCAGATATTCCAGACCGTCGATCTGCCGCATCAACCGCACCGCCTCGTCGGTCACGCCGATGCCGCGCAGATGGCAGGAGTAGTGGTAGGTCACGCGGCCCGGCCAGCTCGCACCCAGCGCCTTCAGGTCCACTTTCAACTGGTGCACCAGAAACTGCGTGAACTCGAAGGTTTTGTGCGCCAGTGCCCTGGCCCCCGCCGCGTAGGCCGCGTCGGCCGCCAGAAGCGTCGGGTAGTATTCGTGGATCATGGCCGCACACGAGCCGGAAGGCGTGACGACGATGTCGCTGTGCTCGAACACATCGATCATCCGCCGCGCCAGGTCGGCCGCCTCGGTGTGAAAGCCGTTGTTGTACATCGGCTGGCCGCAGCAGGTCTGGGCCGCGGGAAAGTCCACCGTGCAGCCCAGACGCTCGAGCACCTTGACCAGCGCGATGCCCGACCGGGGATAGAACGTGTCGGTCAGGCAGGTGATGAACATCGCGACCTTCATCGCCGTCAGTGTAGAACGGCCGTCAGAACAAGACAAAAACCCTCACCCACAGTCGCACGGTTCGCCGCATCGCCGGTGAACCGGAAACGATCACCATGGCTGCTATCATCCCCGCCATGTCCGACCCGATCCGAGTCAGCGATTTCGCGGCCGTGCTGTTCGATATGGACGGCACGCTGTACCACGAGCAGCAGGCGTTGCCCGGCGCGGCTGCGACGGTGGCGGCGCTGCAGCAGGCCGGCCGCGTCGTCGCCTGCGTCACCAACAACAGCGCCCGCACCGCCGGGGAACTGTCGCGGCGACTGGCGACGATGGGTATTGGCATCGAGCCGCCGCACATTCACACGGCCGCGCGGGCGATGGCGGAACTGATCCTGACCCGCCCGCTGACCAATCGCGCCAGGCCGCGCGTGTTCAACTTCGCCGGCGAGGCTTTGCCCGTCGAGCTGGACGGCCGGGCCGACCTGATTGACAACTCCGACGGCCCGTGCGACGTCGTGGCGGTCGGCGTGCATGCGTGTGAGAACCAAATCGGCTTCGACATGGAACGCGCCATGGCCGCCCTCGCGCACCTGCGCCGTGGCGCGACCCTGATCGTCGGCTGCAATGACCGCGTTGTGCCCATTGTCGGCGGCGGGATGGAGTTCGGCTCAGGCGCGTGGGCCCGGCTGTTCGCCTATGCGGCCGACCTGCCCGAGCCGCGCATCCGCTTTGCCGGCAAACCGCAGCCGGAGTTCTTCACCAGCCTCTGCCGCCATCTGGACGTCATGCCCGACCAATGCCTGCTTATCGGCGACAACCTCGAAGCCGACATCGCCGGCGCGACGAGCGTGGGCATGCGCACCGCTCTGGTGCTCACCGGCGTCAGCACCACCGACGACATCGCCCACGGCGGCATTGAGCCGACGTGGGTGGTCCGCGACCTGCCGCAACTGCTCGACCGGCTCGTCATGTGACGGGAAGGAAGGGGCACTGCCCTCTGACGCCTCAGCCCGCGGCCCGCTGGGCGCGGCGATTCAGACGCTGGCGCTGCAACCAGGCGGCGAAGTAACAGAGCTTGTCGGCCACCTGATCGCGTGCGGCCGGCCTCTGGAAGATGAACTGCAGGCCCATGTAGTGGACGTCGCGCGACTGCTGCTGGCTGTGGGCCACGCGGACATTCAACTCCAACCGGTGGTTGAGCGTCGGCAAGGCAACCTTGCAGTGCACCTTGTCCGCCCGCAGCATCCGCCGGGCGGCTTGCTCGTTGACCGTCAGGCCCATGCCCCCGCCGCCGATGTTCACCAGCCGGCCTTCCAGCTCGATGATTTCCGCGCTTTCGCCCTGGGCGTGTGGAATGGAGACAGTGATCTGCACCGGCTCATCGACCACGCCAGCCGTGTCCACGCGGTAAAAGTCCCGCCGTTGTGCCTTGCTCGCCGATGTGGGCGCCGCCAGCCGCAACGCCTGCACCCGCACACTGGCGTTGAGCGCGAAACGTGTGGTCTCGAGCACCTGGGTGGCGAACTCCCAGCGATCATCACCCTCGGCAATGTAGAGCATCACCTGGGATCCGGTCTGGAGCATCTGCTCAGCATCCGGCCCGGTCGGCTCCTCGACCACCATCTGCGCCTGGTCCAGACCCAGCATGCGCGACTTGAGCAGCGGCGCATACTCGTCACGCCCGTCGGGGGCCAGGCGCTGCAGCTCAACCGGCGCGTTGCGCGCCACCGACCGCTCCAAGGCCGCCATCCACACCTCGGCCGTGATTTCCTGCGCGTTGGGTTCCTGCGGCATCAGCATTTCCTCCCGGCAAACGGGCAGCTTGGCGGACACAGGCACAGGCCCAGAAGCTGTGCCAGCACTTGCATGCATCGGCCAATTCCCGCTGACCCATGAGCCAAAAACCCATGCTGACCACCCGATGCCCCCGCCACGGTCCGGTGATAGACTCCACCCGATGGCTGTCGCCCAGCACCAACCCGACCTGCGCCTGGCCCCGACGCTGGGCCCTTGGTTTGCCGCCACCGGCCTGCCGCTGCGGTCATGTATCCAAGATGTTTCAAAAAAAGGTTTTACAGCCATTCAACTCGACGCGACCCTGCCCGACCTGCGACCACGCGTGCTGGACGCCCAAGCCCGCCGCGACTTGGCAGCCTACCTGGGACGGTGCAGCCTGACGCCCGCCGGCATCGACCTGTTCATACCGCGCCGTCATTTTCTCAACCGCCAGTATCAGGACCGGGCCTTCGCGGCCGTCGTCGCGGCAGTCACCCTGGCCGCCGATATCGGCCGCGTGCCCCTCAGCGTGGCCCTTCCCGTCGCCGACTTGGCGGAGGACGTCCGAACGTCCATCGTGCAGGCCGCCGACGCCCATGGCATGCCTCTGGTCGTCCATGCCGAGGACCAGCTCGACGCCCTGCTTGCATGGGTCCAAGCTGTCGATCTGCCCTGCCTGAAGCTGGGCCTGAACCCGGCCACGGTCCTGGCGCTGGGGCATGATCCGGCCACGCTGGCACAGCGCCATAGCCGCGAACTGGGCGTGGGGCGCCTTGCCGACTGGAGGCAGCGCACCGGCCGCGGCGACGGGCATCACTGTGCCGTGGGCGAAGGCGAGCTTGATTTAACCACATATTGCCTGTCTCTGGCCCTGCCCACGAGCCGCGTGGGCCCGGTGGTACTCGACCTGCGCGATCTGGCGGATGCCCCCACCGCGGCGGGACTGGCCGCCAAGGCCTGGCAACGGGCCGCCCCCGCCCTTCCATAGCCCCCCACCCGACGAACAGCGGCTGTACCTGCAAAGCGAATCTGTAGCGATCAGGTGGACTGGGGGACACAGGCCGCACGGTGATCGCATGGCTCGTCGCGTCGGGTGCTTATCCGGACACGTTGTGCTTCCGATGACAACCCGTGGTGGACCGTGTCGGACCGCGCAGGCGCGGCCGGCTGGAGGGTGCTATGCGCTGGCTTATCGACCTGCTGATCGTACTGATGCTCGCTGCCGGCAGCTACGGCGGATGGTGGTACCACAACCATCGCCAGCAACAGGAAGCCCTGATCGCACAGGCGCACGACACCCTGAGACTGCTGCACGAGCAGACGCGTTACCACCAGGCCATGGGCCGCGCCGAACAGGCCATGGGTCTGGAGCCGCCCCCGATCATCGACCCGCAGTGGTTCGGTCCGACGTTGCCGACCAACCCCTTCGCGGGGTCGGCCGGTCCGGGCGTGTATCCGTGGCTCGATATCGCGCCCGAAGCCGATGAGCAGACGCACCCGCCCGATCCAGTGCTGGCCTTGCCGGATCAGGCGCAGTTCTGGTTCAACCCGCGTCTGGGCGTGTTCCGCGCCCGCGTGCCCGCCCAGGACTCACACCGGGCAACGCTTGAGCTCTACAACCGTGTCAACGGCACGGCTCTGAAGCAACTGCCGGCCTACGAACTGGACGACCCGCTGTATCTGGCCCGTCGGCCGACACCGTTCCTTGCCGAGGGCATCGTCGCCCACGCCGGCCCGGCCCGACCGTCACTGGTCAGCCCCCTGGTAGAGCCGCTGCCGATGGATCGACCGCGCACGGGCAGCACCAAGCGAACCGACGCCAGCTCCGCGCCGCCGCCACAGACACGCCGACCATCACTGCGGGATCCGTGAGGGGAGCAAGGGTCCAAGGGCCGAGGGGCCGAGCAGCAGTTCTCGGCTCGGCCGAGAGATCAGGCACTGCGTTCGCCATTCGGCAATACCCAGGAATCACAACCATGTCCATACACGATCTTTCTCCCAATCCGATTGGCTCGACGGTATCTGCCATCGCCCCGCTGTACAGCGCCTATGCCGACGATGCGGACATGGCCGAGCTGATCGAGCTGTTCGTCAACGAAATGCCGCAGCGGGTCGACGCCTTGCGCCAGGCGATCGCGGACAAGGACATCGATGCCATCATCCGCCTGTCGCACCAGCTCAAGGGGGCGGCCGGAGGCTACGGATTTGATGTGATCACCGACGTGGCCCGCGAGGTGGAGCGCCAGGCCCGCACTGTGGATGACGTCGCGGCCGTGAAGCGCCGTGTGGACGATCTGATTCTCCTGTGCCACCGCGCCAGCGCCGGGGCGCCCGAAGACGCTGGCCCGACCGCCGCGTGAAACTGGAACCCGGCAGCCGCCACATCGCCCGCTCCGCTACAATCCCGCAGATGCATCCGATTCATACCCATCAGCTATCCAACGGCTTGTGGCTGATCGCCGAGCCGATGCCGGGGGCGTCGTCGCTGGCGATGACGCTGCTGACGTCGGCGGGCACGGCCGCGGAGCCGACCGATCGCCAGGGTGTCGCGGCCGTGCTGGCCGAGATGCTCTTCCGTGGGGCCGGCGAGCGTGACGCCCGCGCCCATTCCGATGCCCTGGATCAGCTTGGCGTGCAGCGCAGCGTGGATACACAGCGGCAGCACCTGGCCCTGAGTGCGACGATGCTGGGCCCGCGGCTGGATGAGGCACTTCCGCTGCTGTGCGACATGGTCCGCCGACCGTTGTTGTCCGAGGCATCGCTGGGGCCCGCCCGCGACCTGGCGCTGCAGGACCTGGACGCCCTGGAAGACACGCCGCAGGACAAGACCTTTATCGAGCTGCGCCGCCTGCACCTGCCGGCGCCCTTCAACCGCTCGTCGCTGGGCGTGCGCGAGCACATCGAGGCAATGGGCATTGAGGACGTACGGACTTTCGCGGCCGGTCGGCTGGTGCCGCGGGGCGCGGTGCTGGCATTCGCCGGTCGGCTGGACTGGCCGGCCCTGCGCGAGCTGGTCGAGCGTCATTTCGGCGACTGGCGGGGCGAAGCGCCGATGCCGACGCCTGACGCCGAGGCCCTGCGCGGCTACGGGCACGTCAAGGCGGACTCGACGCAGGTGCACATCGGTCTGGCGTATGATGCCATCGTCGAGACCGATCCGCGGTCGATGCTCCAGCGGGCGGCGGCGGCGGTGTTGTCGGGCGGCATGAGCGGACGGCTGTTCACGCAGGTGCGTGAGAAGCGCGGGTTGTGCTACGCGGTCTTCGCGCGTTATGCGGCCGACCAGCACCGCGGCATGATGCTGGCGTACGCGGGCACGACCACGGCACGGGCGCAGGAGACGCTGGATGTGCTGGCCGGCGAGCTGCGACGGCTGAGCGAGGGCGTGGATCGCGGCGAGTTCGAGCGGGCGGTGGTGGGCATGAAGTCGAGCCTGATCATGCAGGGCGAATCCACGCCGTCCCGCAGCGGGGCTCTGGCGGCCGACCAGGCGGTGCGCGGCCGACCGCGGTCGCTGGACGAACTGGCGGCCGAAGTCGACGCCCTGACGTTTGAGGCGCTCAATGACTTCGTGGCCGCCAACCGGCCGGGCGAGATGACGACGGTGACGATCGGCCCGGCGGCACTGCGTCTGCCCGAGGCTGCGACGGCGGGTGTGTAAGTCGCGCATGCCGATTCTCGGCACTGAGCCGGCGACTATGTCGCCGGACCGGCCTCGCAGAGGCCGGCTCGGATAAACCGGTGGCGCGGTAGCCGGGTATGAAGGCGGGAGGCGTGTCATGCACCTGTTGATCACGGCCGGTCCGACGCGCGAGCCGATTGACGACGTGCGGTTCATCTCGAACCGTTCGAGCGGCCGCATGGGACTGGCCCTGGCTAAGGCGGCGGCGGAGGCGGGCCACACGGTCACACTGCTTCTGGGTCCGGGTCCGCGTCGGGCCGATGAGCCGGCGCATTGCACGACACTGCGTTTCGAGTCGGCGGCCGACCTGCGCGGCCTGCTGCACGAGCATTTCCGCGGCTGTGATGTGCTGATCATGGCCGCGGCGGTGGCGGACTATCGGCCGCGGCGCGTGCCGGGCAAAATCGAGCGCGTGGCCGGCCAGTCGCTGACGCTGACACTTGAACCGGTGCCCGACCTGGTGGCGGAGGTGGCGGCCACCAAGCGTGAAACCGAGGCGGACTTCCAGCAGGGAGGCCAGAAGATCATCGCCTTCGCGCTGGAGGAAACGTCCCATCTCGAACAGCGTGCGGCCGCGAAGATGCGGCGCAAGGGCGTGGACGCGATCGTGGCCAATCCGCTGCGCTCGATGGAAGCCGACACGATCCGCTCGGTGCTGCTGACCGCTTCCGGCCAGCGTCTGACGCCGCCGGGCGGCGAATTGCCCAAAACCGCCTTCGCCGCGTGGCTGCTGGAACAGATCGGCAAGCTGTAACCTTTCTCATCACGCGTCAACCGGCTGCATTCTGTTGCTGGCCGTCGCGGTAGAGTTCGACAACGTCGCCGGCCAGCTCGGCCACTTGCCGCGCCAGCTCGGCGGGCTTGTGCACGCGGCAGTGCGGGCCCATGCTCAGCACCCACCAGACAATCTCATCCAGCCCGTCGACCTCGCAGCGAAAGACGATGGACCCGTCCGCCTGCCAGGTGATCTGCTGGCTGGGATGCCACTGCGTGTCGGCGATGGTCTCGGCGAAGTCGGAATCGAACCTTAATTCAACATCATGGCGCTTGTCGCCGCGGATCATGCGCCAAGCCAGACCCAGGTGGTCGTCGAGCCGGAAGTCGTCGGGAATATCGTAAGGCTCGCGGGTGGGCTCGATCTGAGTGAAGCGGTTGAGCTTGAGGCAGCGGATCTCGCCGCGGCCCCCGTGGCGGCCGACCGCATACCACGCCCGCTGACTGAAGAAGAGGGTATACGGCTCGAATCGAAACGGGCTGCCGTCGCCGCGGTTGTCGCCCGTGGCTGGCTCATAGCGGCAGCGCAGGGCGCGGCGGCGGGTCATCGCGGTCTGCACGGCCTGGTAGACGTCGCGGATGCCGTCATACGGGCCGGCTTTGGCCAGCTCGATGGCCACGTGCTTGTCGATCTTTTCGAGCTGCTCGCGCATGGCTGGAGGCAGCAGGCCGCGGACTTTGCTCACCGCCCGGGCGGCAGCGCGGGTCAGGGGAATCTGCTCGCGTCCGCCGATGTGCTCGGCCAGAGCGATCAGGGCCAGCGACTCGTCGAGCGTCAGTTGCACCGGCGGCATGAAGAAGTCGCGGCGGACGCGGTAGCCGGGCTGATCCACATCGTGGTAATAAGGAATCCCCGCCGCGTCGAGCATCCGCATGTCACGGTAAATGGTCCGCACGCTCGTGCCGCAGATCTCTGACAGACGCCGGGCTGTCCAACCCGGCTCGGACTGGATGAGCGTGAGGATGTGAAGCAAACGATGGATGCGGCTGTAATCGGCGGGCACGCGGATATCTCCCGGTTACAGATGTGTTTCCCTGGCGGCGGCCCGATGCGAAAAACGATCCCGATCGGCAATCCCCGGCCTCGAGCCGGAAACATGTGATTTACCTAGTTTACCAAATGACCGCCCAAGGTAAATGGCGAAGGGGACGCGGGGTACCCGATGTCACCCACCGACGCGTCCCCGGCCGCCAAACCCCGGCCGCACCTCCCGGCCCGGCCCACGGTAGAGCCACGCGACGCCCGCCCCCGTGTCGGACGGCCACGCGGCCGACTTCGGAGGAAGAATAGAGACCGCGCGTGACAACACCGTGTCAGCACCGGTCACGGATCGGGTAAGGAAAATCAGTCGCCGTTGGGCTGATGGTCCAGGAAGCGGCTCAGCCCGGGGCGGAAGACGACCTTGTCGTCGACCACCACCAGCTTCTCGTCAAGGAACATCTGGCAGGCGCGGCTCAAGACACTGGCCTCGAGGTCCAGGCCCTTTTTCTTCACGTCCGCGGCCGTGTCCTTGCCCACCTCGATGTGGAATACATCCTGCAGAATGATCGGCCCTTCGTCGAGCGCCTCGGTCACGAAATGGGCGGTGCACCCGGTGACGCGCATGCCCGACTCCCACGCCTGCTGATAGGGCCTGGCCCCGGGGAAATGGGGCAGCAGTGAGGGATGGATGTTGATGATGCGATGGGGGAAAGCCTGCACAATGGCGCCATCGACGATCTGCATGTAGCGCGCCAGCACAACCAGATCGACCTCGTGATGACGCAGGCGCTGCAGCAGCCAGGTCATGTGACCGGGCTTGTCGGTCGAGGGCATGAACTCGAAAGGCAGGCCCGCCGCGACCGCGACCGGTTCGAGGATTTCGTGGTTGCTCAGCACGCAGGCGATCTGGCCGCGAAGGTGCCCGTCGCGATGGTCCTCAATGAGCCGTTGCAGGCAGTGCGGCTCCTTGGACACCAGCACGGCCAAACGCTTCTTGCGGCGCTGGTCGTGCAGCGTCACGCGGACGGCCATCTCGATCTGCCGGCCCAGTTCAAGCAGGCCCGTGATCAGCTCGTCGAGGCTCAGTGACAGGTCGGCCAGGTCGACGAGCATGTCCATGATGAACTGGCCATGGACGACCTGCTGCTCGATGTCCTCGATGTTGACACCCTGCTGGGCCAGGTAGGTGGCGAAGCGAGCGACGACGCCCTTCTGGTCGCGACCGATGACGCTGATGACGGCTTTGACCTGGGCCATGGGAAGGACTCTGGGACAGATATCCGCGTGGTGGGGTAAGGATAGACCGGCGATTGTAGACGGACGGGCAATCGCGGCAAGACGCGGGCGCACGGGCTACAATCGGCCTGTTGCTGAAGGTGCATCGGCCATCGGCAGGAAGGGCTTAAATCATGGCGGATCAAGGCGGTTATGACCTGGTGGTGATCGGCGGCGGGCCGGCGGGATATGTCGGGGCGATCCGGGCGGCGCAGCTTGGCATGCGCGTGGCGTGCGTCGAGCGCGACAGGCTCGGGGGCGTCTGCCTCAACTGGGGCTGTATCCCCACCAAGGCGCTGCTGCAGGCCGCGGAGCTGTACCACTGGGCCGCCCACGAGGCGGGCGACTGGGGCGTGAACACGGGCAAAGTCTCCCACGACTTTTCCAAAGTCATCGGCCGCAGCCGCACCGTCGCGGGCAACCTGAACAAGGGCATCCACGCCCTGTTCAAGAAGAACAAGATCGAGCACGTCGAAGGCTCCGCCTTCATCCCTGCCAAAGGGAAGGCCGAGGTGCGCGACGCCCACGGCAAAGTGCAGCGGACGCTGACGGCAAAACACATCCTCATCGCCACCGGCGCCAAGGCTCGACCGCTGCCGGGTGCGGAGTTCGACGGCAAAACGATCATCAGCTCGCGCGAGGCCATGACGCTCACCGAGCAGCCGAAGAAACTGGTCATCGTCGGTGCCGGGGCCATCGGCATGGAGTTCGCCTACTTCTATCACTGCTTCGGCACGCAGGTGACGATCATCGAGATGCTCGACCATCTGCTGCCGATCGAGGACCAGGAAGTGTCCAAGGCGGTGGCGCGGGCGTACAAGAAGATGGGCATCACCGCCC
>CAZUUQ010000053.1:16962-18849 GCA_964622625.1 uncultured Phycisphaeraceae bacterium
CAGGAAGTGTCCAAGGCGGTGGCGCGGGCGTACAAGAAGATGGGCATCACCGCCCTGCCGGGCCACAAGACGCTGAAGGTGGAGAAGACCGGCAGCGGCGCGAAGGTCACCGTGGCCCCCGTCGACGCGAAGGACGATGACGCCGACAAGCAGCAGACCTTCGAGGCTGACAAGGTGCTGGTGGCCATCGGCGTGCAGGGGGTATTTGCCGACCTGTTCGATCAGACGCTGGGCGTGCAGGTGGAAAAAGGGCATATCAAGGTCGATCGCGTCCATTACCAGACATCGCTGCCGGGCATTTACGCGGTCGGCGACGTGATCGGCCCGCCGTGGCTGGCGCACGTGGCCAGCGAAGAGGCGATCGTCTGCGTCGAAAGGATTGTCGGGCACGAGGCCCACGACATCGACTACGACGCGATCCCAGGCTGCACGTATTGTCAGCCTCAGGTGGCGAGCATTGGAAAGACGGAGCAGGCGCTGGCCAAGCAGGGTCTCAAGGCCGGCGGGGATTACAGGGTCGGCAAGTTCCCCTTCACCGCGTCAGGTAAGGCCCAGGCGGCCGGGCATACCGATGGCTTTGTGAAGATCCTCAGCGGCGGCAAGCACGGGGAGATCCTCGGCTGCCACATGGTCGGCGCGAACGTGACGGAGCTGGCGGCGGAGATCGGCCTGGCGATGCGCCTGGAAGCCACAGCCGACGAACTGATCGCCACGATGCACGCCCACCCCACGCTGAGCGAAGCGATCCACGAAGCCGCCCTGGGCACGCAGGGGCGCATGGTGCATTTCTGAGGCCGCGTGGCTGCCGACCGGTGGGTACTTTGCCCCTCCCAGGGCGCGGCCACAATCACCGTGTGCTCTGACGGGACGGCTGGTAAAATACCCGCACACCTCCCGCCCAGCGGCGGTGTTCGCCGGTTGACGGGGCGGGGTGGGGCATATCCCGGCCGGAGACGTGGCCGGTGCATTTCGATCGGGGCGACGACCCCATCACACACAGGAGCGTCACATGGGCTTCATTCAGGAGTTCCGCGATTTCGCGGTCAAGGGCAACGCGCTGGACATGGCCGTGGGCATCATCCTCGGGGCCGCGTTCAACAAGATTGTCACCTCGCTGGTCAACGACATCATCATGCCGCCGCTGGGCATCTTGATCGGCGGCGTGGACTTCAAGAATCTGCAGGTGGTGATGCGCGATGCTCGGGTCAACGAGGCCGGCGCCGAGGTCGCGGCCGTGGCCATCCGCTACGGCCTGTTCATCAACACAGTCATCGAGTTCCTGATCGTGGCCTTCTCGGTGTTCATGGTGGTGAAGGTGATGAATCGCGTGATCCGCAAGCGCGAAGCCCAGGCGAGTTAGAGCCAAAAGCGGCGGAAACGTGGGACGGCGTGATTGACCGACGGGCGCCGCGGCGTCAAGCTGTGGGCGGAGGTTGGTTATGGCTGCTCCGCGCCCCGCTTCACCATCCGTCCTGCTCATCATCGCCGACGACTGGTCGCCGATCGCCGGCTGCTACGGCAACCGCGTGATCCGCACGCCGCACATCGACGCCCTGGCGCGTCGCGGCATCGTTTTCGACCGCGCCTTCTGCACCACGCCGTCCTGCGCCGCCAGTCGGGCCAACCTGCTGACCGGGCTCTACGCCCACACGCACGGGCAGTACGGCCACTGCCACGGCATCCACGGCTTCCGCACGCACGAACACGTCACCAGCCTGCCGGCCGTGCTGCGCAAGACGGGCGTGCGCAGCGGACTGATCGGCAAGCAGCACATCGCCCCGCTGGCGGTCTATCCGTTTGACACGTTCGCGGCCGCGGACGCGACCATGTCGCCGCGACGGCTGGTGGACGCCACCGAGACATTTCTGGCGGAGGCCGGCGATCGGC
>CAZUUQ010000054.1:0-4126 GCA_964622625.1 uncultured Phycisphaeraceae bacterium
CTCACGCGCGGTGGCGGAGGATGCGCAGGGCGTTGAGGACGACGACGACGGTGGAGCCTTCGTGCAGGAGGACGGCCAGGCCCAGGTGGGCGAAGCCGAGGGCGGCCAGGGGGGAGACGGCGGCGATGACGCCCAGGGCGATGACCAGGTTCTGCTTGATGATGCGGCGGCTGAAGCGCGAGAGGCTGACGGCTTCGGGCAGGCGGTGCAGGTCGCTGCCCATGAGCACGACGTCGGCGGTCTCCATGGCCACGTCGGCACCGGCGGCGCCCATGGCGATGCCCAGCGACGCGTGCGCCAGGGCGGGCGCGTCGTTGACCCCGTCGCCGACCATGGCCACCTGGCCGAAGCGCCGCATCAGGGCGTCCACCTCGCGGACTTTCTCTTCGGGCATGAGGCCGGCGTGGCAGCCGTCGACGCCCAGCTCGGCAGCGATGGCGGCCGCGGCGGCGGGATGGTCGCCGGTGAGCATGGCCACGTGGCGGATGCCCAGGGCGCGCAGGCGGTCGAGCATGGCGCGGCTCGCGGCCCGCGGTTCGTCGCGCAGGGCCAGCAGACCCACGGGCTGATCGTCGCGGGTCACGAGCACAACGGTCTTGCCGTCGCGGCGAAGGGCGGCGATGCGCCCGGCCAGGTCATCGCTCAACACGTGGCCATCGCGTTCGGGTCGGCCGACGGCGACGCCGCCGCCCGCGTTCGGGGCGTCGGCTTCGATGCGTCCGACGGCTCCGAAGCCGGCAAGCTGGCGGACCTCGGCCGCGCGGGGCCAGCGCAGGGCGCGGGCGCGGGCGGCGCGAACGATGGCTTCGGCCAGCGGGTGGGTGATCTCGCTTTCGACCGCGGCGGCGAGGGACAGCACAGCCGCTTCGTCACTTGAATCCAGGGGCAGTACATCGGTGAGCGTGGGTCGGCCGATGGTGAGCGTGCCGGTCTTGTCGAAGGCGACGGCGCGGACGCGGCCGAGCAGTTCGAGGTATCCGCCGCCCTTGACCAGGACGCCGACGCGGGCGGCCCGGGCGATGCCGCAGAGCACGGCCGCGGGCGTGCCGATGGCCAGGGCGCAGGGACTGGCGGCCGTGAGAAACGCCATGGCCTGATAGAACCAGCCGCCCCAGATCGCGCCGATGGCGGCGGGGCTGTGGCCCGCGGCGCCCATTCGCGGTACGAAACCCAGCAGCGGCGGGACGACGATCAGCGCGCCCGTGGCGGCGAATACCACGGGCACATAGAGACGTTCGATGCGGTCGGTGAAGAGCTGTGTGGGGCTCTTGGTGGTCTGGGCCTCCTCGACCATGCGGATGACGCGGGCGAGGGTGGTTTCGTCGGCCCGGCGGGTGACGGCGACGATGAGTTGGCCGGGGCCGTTGATCGTGCCGGCGAAAACCTCGTCGCCGGCGGCTTTGTCG
The DNA here is from genome assembly GCA_964622625.1 of uncultured Phycisphaeraceae bacterium. Lineage (GTDB taxonomy): Bacteria > Planctomycetota > Phycisphaerae > Phycisphaerales > Phycisphaeraceae > CAZCWM01. The sequence continues at coordinate 1,407 of CAZUUQ010000054.1, forward strand.
ACGGGCATCGACTCGCCGGTGATGGCCGCCTGATCGACGGCTGAAGCGCCTTCGACCACGCGGCCGTCGACGGGCATGCGATCGAACGGGCGGACGAGGACGCGCTGGCCGACGCGCACCTCCGCGGCGGGGATGGTCTCGACGGCGCCGTCGTCGTGGAGGATCGCGGCGGTGTCGGGCGCGAGGCGGCCGAGGGACTCGATCGCCGAGCGGGCGCGGTTCAGGGCCAGGTGTTCGCCGGCATGTCCGAGGCCGAAGAGAAACAGCAGCAGCGCGCCCTCTTCATAGTGGCCCAGCAGGGCGGCGCCGGCGGCGGCGGCGAACATGAGCACGTCCACGTCGAGCTGGAGGCGGCGGAGGGCGTCGACGGCATGGCGGCTGGTGCGGGTGCTGGAGAGTATGGCCGCGAGGGCGAGCAGCGTGACGCGCGGGCCGATGGGACCATCGTTGAGATGCACGATCCAGCCGGCCAGGAGCATGACGCCGCCGAGCAGCACGAGCGTCAGTTCGCCGTAGCGTCGGGCCAGGCCGGCGACGCGGCGCGTGCGGGCGACGCCGGCGGCAAGCAGGCCGGGCAGGGACACCGCCTCTGCCGCGGCCGTCAGACCGAGACTGGCCAGCGGCGGGACGGCATGGCTGGTCTGCACGTCGTAGCCCAGGCGGGTGAGGGTCTGTTCGATGCGCGGCCAGGGGGCGCGGGCGGGGTCGAAGTCGATGCGGACGCGGCCGGCGGCGTAGCAGGCGGCGGCGACGACGCCGTCGAGGCGGGCCAGGGCGTGTTCGATGGCCGTCTCGCAGGCGATGGAGCGCATGTTGTCGATGGGTACAACGACGCTGGCGGGCATGCGGCTGTCGCCGTCGGGGCGGGCGTGTCCTTCGATGCAGCGCAGCTCATCGCGGACGCGGGCGGGGGTGGTGACGGCCGGCTCGTAGTCGACGGTGACGCGCAGGCCGCCGTCCTCGCGTTCGATGCGCAGGTCGCGCACGCCTTCCAGGCCGCGCAGCCGCTCGCGCACGCACAGCTCGCAGGCGATGCTGTGCTCGCCCTCGTCGGGCAGGGTCGGCATGACCTTCAGGGATAGTTGGCCGGTGGTCATGGCTGTCATCCATCGTATCCGCGACGATGCGTGGGAGATACGGCGATTTCGAGCCGGTGCGTCAGGGGTTGGCGGGTTCGTCGGCCTCGCCGATGAAGTGGATGCGGACCTCGTTGGTGCGGCCGGCGACGGAGAGGGGTACGCCGAGCACCACGGCCGCGGGATCGCCGCTTTCGGCCAGGCTGTGCTGGCGGATCCATGCGTCGATCTGGCGGATAAAAGCCTCGGGGGTGTCGGGCCGGGTCATGCCGACGGGGATGACGCCGAACATCAGCGTCATGCGGCGCAGGACGCGGGGGTCTTCGCTGGCGGCGACGATGGGCATGGGCAGGCGGACCTGGGAGAGGTAGCGCGCCCCCCCGCCGCGCTGCGTCCAGTTGATGACCAGCTTCGCCCCGATGTCCTGCACGATGACCGACACGCCGTGCGCCAGCGCGGCCGTGCGGTAGCGGGTTTCGCGCAGCTTCTTCGGCGGACGGCCCCAACGTTGCGGCTCGTCGGTTCGCAGGTGCTGCTCGGTCAGCGCGGCGATGCGGGCCATGGCGCGGACGGTCTGGGCCGGATAGCGTCCCACGGCCGTCTCGCCGCTGAGCATGACCGCGTCGGCGCCGTCGAAGATCGCGTTGGCCACGTCGCTGACTTCGGCCCGGGTGGGCGTCATCGCGTCGAGCATGCTCTGGAGCATCTGGGTGGCGACGACGACGGGTTTGCCGTGGTCGTGGGCCAGGCGGATGATGCGCTTCTGGATGACGGGCACCTGGGCGAGTTCCATCTCGACGCCCAGGTCGCCGCGGGCGACCATGACCGCGTCGGCCGCGTCGATGATCGCGTCCAGATCGTCGAGGGCCTGGGGCTTTTCGATCTTGGCGATCACGGGCATGAGGGCGATGCGATGGTTTTCCAGGCGCCGGGCCAGACCGGCGCGCAGCTCGCGGATGTCGTCGGCCCGGCGGACGAAGCTCAGGGCCAGGAAGTCCAGATCGTTTTCGATGGCCCAGTCGACCCACTGCCAGTCGCGGTCGGTGAGGGAGGGGACCGACAGCGGCGTGTCGGGCAGATTGACGCCCTTTCGCGGCAGGATGCAGCCGCCCTGCGTGACATTGCAGATCAGCATGCGGTCCTGCTTCTCGACCACGAGCATACGAATCAGGCCGTCGTCGATCAGCACACGGTGTCCGACCTGCACCTCGTCGGTGAAGCGTTCGTAGCCGCAGCGCAGGACAATGTGGCCGTTGTGGTCGGGAGTCTGTCGCCGGCCGACGGCGGCGGCGTCACCGGGCGGTGGGAAGAGCACGCGATCGCCCGTTTCGACGGGCAGGCCGTCGTCGGGCACGTCGATGAGCCGGATCTTCGGTCCGGGCAGGTCGCCGAGCACGCCGACGGGTCGGCCGGCATCGGCCGCGGCCGCGCGAACCGCGCGCAGCAGCGCCCCCTGCTGTTCGAAGTCGCCGTGCGAGAAGTTGAGCCGGCAGACGCTGACGCCCTCTTCTATAAGGCGGCGGATAATCTGCGGATCGGCCACGGCCGGGCCGAGGGTCGCGATGATCTTGGTGTGCACGAAGGGCCGATCTGTGGAGGGCATGACAGGATTGTAAAGTGAAACGATCGGCCGCGGTGTGCGGC
>CAZUUQ010000054.1:4226-18711 GCA_964622625.1 uncultured Phycisphaeraceae bacterium
TCTGTGGAGGGCATGACAGGATTGTAAAGTGAAACGATCGGCCGCGGTGTGCGGCCCATCAGTGAGCAGCCACCCCATGCCGACGCCGCCCTCTGTTGCAGATGCGCCAGCCCGACCGGTGCGGTGTCTATCAATCGACGTGGAGGAGTATTTCCACATCGAGGCGGCCCACGGGCGCATCGGCCGGGAGCAGTGGGATCGCCTGCCGTCACGGGTCGAGGCGAGCGTCGAGCTGCTGCTGAGTCTGCTAGTCCGCTACAAGCGACCGGCTACGTTTTTCATCCTCGGCGACGTGGCCCGGCGATGTCCGCGCCTCGCGCCGCGCATCGCGGCCGCGGGCCACGAGATCGCCAGCCACGGATCGATGCACGATCGGCTGCATCGGCTTAACCCGCGGACGTTCCGCGACGATCTGCTGCGTGGCCGCAAAATTCTGGAGGACCAGACGGGAAAGACGGTGATCGGCTACCGGGCGCCGACATGGAGCGTGACGCGGGCCACGGCCTGGGCGGTGGATGTGTTGGCGCAGACGGGGTTCGCGTATGACGCGTCGATCTTTCCGGTGCGCCATCCGTGGTACGGCGTGCCGGACGGACCGCGCGGACCGTACCTGGTGCAGCACGCAGCCGACGGCCCGCTGCTGCGAGAGATGCCGCCGCTGACCTGGCGGGCGGCGGGGCGCAACTGGCCGGCGGCGGGCGGGGGGTACTTCCGTCTGCTGCCTCTGTGGTTCATGCGGCGCGGCCTGGCACAGGCGGCCCGCGATGGCCGACCGGCGATCCTTTACTTTCACCCCTGGGAGTTCGATCCCGACCTGCCGTCGATGCCGCTGTCGTTCACCGGCCGCGTGCGCACATACACCGGGCTGGACAAATCGCTGAGGCGTCTGGAACGCATCATCGCGGAGGAAGCGGACTGGCGGACGATCGCCGACGCCCTGCCGGCGATCGACGCGCACAGCCTGCCACGTTTGACGCTTCAGCGAATGTGATGTCCATCTATACTTGCCGCCAGGGGGCAGCCAATGACGCAACACAGCGGCAAACGCGGAAAAGGGCCGGCGATGACGGGGCGCATCAAGACGACACCCTACCGCGTCCGGTCGGGTGACCGGGTGCGACTCGACAGGCGGGCGACCGATGACGACGGTGGTCTGGACCGGAGGGAAACGCGGCAACGCTTCAAGACAATGTCGCGGCGGCTTGTGGATCTGCAGGAACTGCTCTATGCCGAGGGCAGACACGCGCTGCTGGTGGTCTTTCAGGCCATGGACGCAGGCGGCAAGGATTCGACGATCCGGCACGTGTTCGGCCCGGTGAACCCGCAAGGCTGCCAGGTGACGGGTTTCAGGACTCCCGCCGGCTCAGAGCTGGGGCATGACTACCTCTGGCGGATTCACCAGCACGTACCGGCCCGCGGCATGATCGGCGTGTTCAACCGCTCGCACTACGAGGATGTGCTGATCGCGCGCGTGCGAAAACTGGTCCCGAGCGAGACGTGGCAGAAACGCTACGACCACATCAATGCGTTCGAGCGCATGCTGGCTGATGAGGGTGTGACGATCCTGAAATTCTTCCTGCACATCGGCTCCGACTACCAGAAGCAGCGGCTGCAGCGGCGCCTGGACAGCCCGGACAAGCAGTGGAAGTTCGACCCGGCCGACCTGGTGTCGCGGGCGCATTGGGCGGACTATCAGCGTGCCTATGAAGATGCGATGCAGCGGTGCTCGACCGCCCGCGCGCCGTGGTATGTCGTGCCGGCCGAGAACCGGGATTTCCGCGACCTGCTGGTGGCGCAGGTGGTGGTGGATGCTCTGGAAGGGCTGAAAATGAAGTACCCCAAACCGGCGTATGACCCGGCGACGGTCCGGATCGAGTGAGGGCCCAATCGGCACCTATCACTCTTTTATATCGTGGTTTGCATCTTTTGCTGGCCGGCGTCAGGCGGCGTGGCATAATGATCCTGGAGGAAGGCGGCGACGACCGCGCGGGGCAGCGCGTCGAAACGCCATATCGACCAGCACCCGCGAGTTGTTGAGGGCAGCCCGCGGACTGAGACGGTTCAGAAACCAATCATGCAAGGCCGCAAGGCCCCCGCGCGGCGCCGCCTATTTGTGAGGCGGGGTGAACGCACGACGCACGCATTGCTGTTCGGATTCGATTGGCCATGCACACTGCCGAACGCCATCTTGATGCCCGCATGGTCCGGCAACTGGCCAGCGTCATGGACCCCGGGCCGCTGACCCAGCGGACGGTGGTGATCGACCTGTCACAAGTCGATGAACTCAACACCGCCGAGCTGGCGGAGCTGGTGGCCCTGCGTCAGCGCCTGCTGCACAGCGGGCGCGACCTGCGACTCGTGGGCCTGCGCGGCCGGGCCAAGGCGCTCTACGACCTGGCGCGTCTCGCGGCCGTGCTGCCCGCCGCGGGCTGAGTGTCGGCACCGCAACAGATCACGATCAGGCAAACAGCACCAGTACGAACGCGATTGCCATCACCACCACCAGCATCAGGGCAAAACACAGGGCGGGCACGTTCACGCTGGTGAGGATGCGCTCACGTTCGTTGCGACGTCCTGGGAAAAAGGCCATCGCTGCTGTCTCCTGGTCGGGATAAGGTTCACATTACGTTGCCGAACAGGGCGCTGCCGATGCGCACGACCGTGGCCCCCTGTTCGATGGCGACCTCAAAGTCGCCGCTCATACCCATCGACAAGGTGTCGAACGCCGGGCACAACCGCCCCACCGCTCCCCGCCGCAGCGACTCGAACAACTCGCCGCAGGCGGCAAACGTCGGACGAGCGTGTTCGGGATTGTCGCTGTACGGAGCCATGGTCATCAGGCCGCGCAGCGCCAGACCGGGCAACGCGGCCATCTGCTCGATAACGTCCGCCGCCTCATGCAACCCCAGGCCGTGCTTGCCGGCCTCGCCGCTGACGTTGACCTGGGCCAGCACGTGGATCGGCCCAGTCGGCGGCGCCTCGGCCCCGTCGGTCGCGGCAACGGCGATGTCGCTGAGGCGCTGGGCCAGGCGCAGGCTGTCGACGCTGTGGATCATCCAGGCCAGCTCGGCCGCGTCCTCGGCCTTGTTGCGCTGCAGGTGGCCGATCATGTGCCAACGCACGCCGGCCAGCAATGCCCCCCCACCGCTGTCGGGACGTTCAGGGCTGTAGCCCGCGGCCCGCAGTTCCGCTGCCCGCTCGAGCAACTGCGGCACGCGATTTTCGCCAAGATCGCGATGACCCATCTCGACCAGATGGCGCACCTGGCGCGGACTGGCATACTTGGTTACGGCCACGAGTTCGACATCAATGCTCCGCCGGCCGCTGCGCGCCGCCGCCTCGACCATGCGGCCGGTCACGTGGGCGAAGGCTTCTTCCAATCGCTTGAGCTCGTCGCCTGTACCAGGGGCGGTTTCGGGGACCATGTCAGCAGGATAACCCCACCAGCCAATCGCTGGGTCCGCAAGCCGGCGCATCGGATTCGAATCGGCGTCGTGCTCAGCCGGCGCGGCGCTGCGACTGCTTGTCGTCGGCATGGGTCGACGCGACGGTCGCGGCCGACTGAAGCCGGCGCCGGGTCATCCATCGGCCGGTCAGGAATGCCACCGCCACCAGAATAATGACGGTGACCATCCCCACCTGACCGCGGTGCAGCCACGTGGCCGCCAATTCGATTGCGTCGGCGAAAATGTACCCGACCAGCAGGACGATGGGCACGCTCACCAAGGCCGCCAGGCCATCGAAGACCAGCAGCTTCCAGAGGGGCACACGGAATGCTCCGGCCGTGAAGAACGTGGCGAAGCGCACACCGGGGATGAAACGGGCGGCTAGCAGCGACTTGCCGCTGTGGGCGCGGAAGGCGGTGCGGGCCTGCAGCAAGTTCCGCTTGCTCACCGCCCAGCGGACCATCGGCAAGCGGCGTACAGATAAACCGTAACGCCGGCCGATCCCATAAATCAGGCAGTCCGATCCCAGCGCGCCCAGCAGACACAGCGGCAGCATCAGTTCTAGCCGGGCGGCTCCGGAGGCGCACAGATATCCGCCGACCAGAAGGGGCACATCTTCGGGGATGGGCACACCCAAGCCGCCGGCCATCAGGGCGATGAAGACACCCAGGTAAGTGAAATGTTCGATCCAGTCGGCCATGGCCGGTCTCTCGGATCCGATTCCATCGCGCCAGCGGAAGCGGCACGACGCGCGTGGGAGCTGGCCGCAACGCGGACCTCATCCTATTTGTCGGCTCGACACCAGCCGGAGGTAACACAGCACCCAGCCCGCATGGGCGGGGGCTGCCGAACGCCGGCCAGCGTCGAATCCAGTGTATCAGCAGACCCTGAAGATGTAACCCCAAAGTGGCCGTGGCTGGCTTCAGCGCTCCAGGCGCTTTTTGAGCCACCTCAGGGCTTGTTCGCGGCTCAACAGCCGGCCTTCGAGCTGGGCGTCGTAGGCCCCCTCCAGCCAGCGGGCGAAGGCTGGACCGGGCTGGGCGCCCAGGGCGATCAGGTCATCGCCGGTCACCAGCGGCGCAGGCGCGACACCCTCGGCGATCAGCGCCGGCGCGGCCGCCCGAACCTCGCGGACCAGCCGCGTCATCGCGCGGCCTGCGTCCGCGAGTCCCGCGCGCCGGCTGCGGCTCCAACCGCGGGCCATGGCCGTCGCCAACGACCAGGTCGTCGGCCAGTGCCGACCCGCCAGCAGGCGTTTCCGCTTCGCCAGCGACAGTGCCGGCCAATTGAGCAGATCAACCACTAGTTTCATGCTGCCGCGGATCGCCTCGGTGTGATCGTTGTTCAGACACAGGGCCTTGCGCCAGCATGTCACAGATGTACCGGCTTCCGCACGTAGCCGCGACGCAAGAACATCGTTCGCGCTGTGATGCCCGGCAGGCGCACCACTCCCCTGCCGCTTTGTCTGGATCGCGGGCGCGACGTGGCGGTCGATCAGCCACGCCGCCAACAGCCGCGGCACGGCCGGCGAGACGGATGAACCATGTACCGCTGCGTCCACCAAGGCGGCATCGCGGGCGGAAACACCAGCCTCAGCCACCCGCGTTATGGTTAGATCGACCGCCAGGTGAGCCTCGTTCAGCACGTGAGCGTCGAGGCCCAGCGACTGCACGAGTTGAAGAGCGCGAGCGGCGTTCCGGCCTTCGAGCATCCAGGCGATTTCCTGGCCGATGCGCTCGCGGGCGATGCCGCGCAGATGGTCGGCATGAGCGCGGATCGCCGCCGCGGTGCGCCGTTCAATGCCAAAATCCAGCCGGGCGGCAAAGCGTGCGGCGCGGAGCATCCGCAGGTAGTCCTCGCCGAAGCGTTGGGCCGGATCGCCAATTGCACGAATCAGGCCCGCGCGAAGGTCGGCCACGCCGCCGACGTAATCGACGATGCCACAGCTTTCTCCCCCCATCCCCGCGGCTGGCCCCTCGACGAGTGGATCCTCGAACAGGCCGTTGATGGTGAAGTCCCGGCGGCGGGCATCGTGCTCGGCATCGGTGAATGTGACAGCATCAGGTCGCCGGCCGTCGGAATAGCCCAGGTCTTCGCGGAAGGTGGCGACCTCGACCCAGACGCGCTGCCGCCCGACGGCCCACGGCACAAGCACCACGCCGAAGGCTTCGCCGACCGTCCTGGCCCCGCGGAACAGGCGCTTGACCGCGTCCGGGGGCGCGCCCGTGGCGACGTCGTGGTCCTTGGGCTCCAGACCCAGAAGGCGATCGCGCACGCAGCCACCGGCCAGGTAAGCGACGTGACCGGCCGCACGCAGCCGCTGAATGATCGCCACAGCCGCGGCCCGCGATGGATTCTCAGGCCGACTCATGCACAGGAGTTTAATCGGCCGCCACGTCGCTCGCCCGACGCAACGCCCGCATTGTCCTACACTGAGCTGGAACGCGATGATGGAGGCGCAACGATGCAGACCGGCTTGACGGTACTGGGTATGTTCATGTTCGTGACTTTGCTGACCTCGGCGTCCTTCGCGGATCCGGGATTCGTGCCGCGTGTGTACTACGGCGCGAAACTTGAGCCGGTCCGCGGTGTGCTCCACGGAGCCGGCCAGTGCAACTGGGAGGACGTTGAGGCTTACTGCCGTGCCATTGAGCCGCACCGCCCGGTCATCTTCATGGACTACTTCAACCTCAAGGGCGATGCGACCGCATTCGGGCAGCGCCTGCGGGCCACGCTGGATCGCTTTCCGAGCTACACGGTGGTGCAACTGGGTCTGTCAATGACCTCGGACGGGCGGCCGCACCTGCACTACGAGCACGAGGTCGCGGCCGGTGAGCATGACGCGAAGATCGAGGCGCTGGTAGAGATGCTCGGCAAGCTGGGCGTGCCGGTATATCTGCGCGTCGGCTACGAGTGCAACGGATCGTGGAACGGCTACAAGCCGGTACCGTTTCAGGAAGCGTTTCGCCGGGTGGCCGCCCGCGTCCGGGAAAGCGGCGCGGAGGTGGCGATCATCTGGAACCCGCATCCGCCCGAGCTGGACGCGGCGATGCCCTACTACCCCGGCGACGAGTGGGTCGACTGGTGGGCGGTCGATCTGTTCGGCGCTCACGAGATCGAGGTGTGCAAGCCGCTGGTGGCCCTGGCGCACGAGCACGGCAAACCGGTGATGATCGGCGAATCCACGCCGCACACCGTGGGCGTGCATGGCGGGCAGGAAAGCTGGGACGGCTGGTTCGCCCCCTACTTCGAACTGATCCGCACCAGCCCCGGCATCAAGGCGTTCTGCTATATCAACTGGGATTGGACCATTCGGCCCAAGTGGGCCAACTGGGGTGACGCGCGATTGCAGGAAAACGAGATTGTGGCGCGGCACTACCGCCACGAGATGGACCTGCCGCTGTATCTGCACAGTTCGACCGACGCGGCATTCCGCGAAGCACTGCGCGGCACGGAGGCCACTCAGGCAGAACCGGGCGAGCGTCAGTGATCCATGTTCACGTGGTCGGTCGAAAACCCAGCGCCAACCGCCCGCCTGGAACGGGAGGTTGGCACGGATCAGCCATGACGAAGGATGATTGACAAGGCGGGATGAACGCCGATCACGCGGCCGAGCGGCTGGAAGTGTTGATTGATCGCGCGGCGGCTCGTGGGCCATCTTGCGTTTGCGACTTCCTCTCGGGCTGGGGCAGCGTGAAATGGAACGCAGCCCCCTGGCCGGGTTCGCTTTCGACCCAGATACGCCCACCAGCCTGCTCGATAAGATCACGGCAGATCGCCAAGCCCAGGCCGGTGCCCTTCTCAACCATCCCTGACTGCCCGCTGGTGCCGACGTCGGGCCGACATGTGACGAACGGTTCAAACAGATGCTCTCGCACCTGCGGGGCGATGCCCGGGCCGGTGTCGGCGATGGTCACGCACACATGCCCGTCCTCACCCCCCTGCTCACGCGCGGTGATGGTCAGCCGGCCTGGGCCGCGGCCCATGGCCTTGCGGGCGTTGACGATCAGGTTCAGCAGCACCTGCTGCAGCTTCAGCGGCGCGATGGCCAGCGTTACGGCCGGCACGTCGATGACCAGTTCGATGCCGTCGCGCCGCGGCTCGCGGGCCAGACAGGCGAAGGTCTCGTCGATCACCTGGCGCAAATCGGCGAGGGACGGCTGCGCGTCATCCCGTGAGCCATCCTGGGAGGCGAATCCCAGCACGGCCGCGGCGATGCGGGCGGCCCGCTCGGCCCCGGTCAGGGACTTCTCGACCGCCTTGACGAGCATCGCGTGATCGTCCGGATCAGCCAGAGCGATCTGGGCATAGCTCATCATGGGCGTGAGAATGTTGTTGAATTCGTGGGCGATGGTGGCTGCAAGCATGCCGAGCGTGGCCAGGCGATGCGAATGCGTCAGCTCAGCCTTGACCATATCGAGCTGGGCTTCGAGTTGCTCCAGGCGCTGCAGCAGGGCCTGCGCGTCCCGTGGATCGTCGAGGATGGAGGTCGCGGCGGAGATGGTCATGGCTTGCACCTGCGTGGGCTATCGGCTGTCGGGCGGACGGCACTTGATAGGAAAGTCCGATAAGACGTGGCTGTGGTTTATAATGTAAATCCTTTACTAATAACAAATTATGCTGTAACACGGCGATTTCTCATCGCATGGCCCATGTTCGCCCATGGTCAGGTGGCTGCGAAAGATTTCCCAGACTTCCCATTTTGCGAAGTTGGGTTCCACGTGGAACATGGTTGTCGGCGTAGTGGGGTTGGCAGTGACCCTGTTGTTCCACGTGGAACCGGGTCGACTTGCGTCGCAGAATGTCGACGATACACTCATCCTGATCACGTCAACAAAGGATGTACCGGCACCGCCCAAGACATGGAGGTCACCATGGCCGAGTCCTCTTCGCATGCCAAGAAACGCCAGCCCCGCCTGGGGCGGGGGCTGTCCAGCCTGATGGCCCATCCGGTCAGCGTCCACGCCCCTCCCGCGGATACCACGCACGATCCCATCCAGCGTCCAGCCGCCCCGGATGCGCCAGATTCACCATCGGCCTCACACAGGCGTCAGACCGGCCACCAGGCTGCGAGCGATGGGTTGCGTTACCTGCCTGCGGACGCGATCACGCCCAACCGATTCCAGCCGCGTGAGCAGTTTGAGCCGGCGGCGCTGGAAACCCTGGCGGCCTCGATCAAGGCTGAGGGCATGATGCAGCCACTGATCGTGCGCTCTCTTCCGAGCGCAGACGGCCAGCCGCCACGGTACGAGTTGATCGCCGGCGAACGGCGCTGGCGGGCGGCGAAGCAGATCGATCTCAAGATTGTGCCGTCGCTGGTCCGCGACATCGACGACGTCCGGGCCGCCCAGTGGGCCTTGATAGAGAATCTGCAGCGCGAAGATCTGAATCCCATCGAGCGGGCCACAGCTTTTCAACGACTTATCGATCGCTTTTCCATGAGCCACGAACAGGTGGCCCAGCAGGTGGGCGTGCAGCGCTCGACTATATCTAACTTACTGCGATTGCTTGACTTGCATTTAGATGTGCAGGACATGATCCGTCGCGGGCTGCTCTCGGCCGGTCATGCCAAGCCGCTGGCTGGTTTATCGGACCTGGAGTTACAGAAGGCTTTGGGACGGCGGATCGTGGCGGGGGGGTGGTCGGTGCGGCGGGTGGAGCAGGAGGTCGCGCGGCTCACCGGCAGCAACGCGCCGGCCGGCTCGCCGGTGGCGGCCCACGTGCGGCAGCGACGGTCGGCCGTGCTGGCGGATCTGGAGCAGCAGATCGCCGCACAGCTCGACACGCGGGTGCAGATCCGCGCCGGCCGCAAGAAGGGCAGCGGCACGCTCTGCATCGACTTCTACAGTCTCGACCAGTTCGACCAGCTCATGCAGCGCCTGGGCATCGCCACCGAGTGACCTGCGGCCAACGGCGCACGCACATGTTGCCCGCGTCTTTATTTGTATCTACAATTTTACGCGGGGCGAAGGGGATGAAGCATCTCCCGGCGGTCTCACGCCAGTGAACGGCCGCGTTCACGCGCCATGGACCGGCGTCAGCTCTTGTGGACTGCCCGCGAAGCCGAAGGGCGCGTGCGTCACGCTCCTCAGCGCCATCTGGCCGCGTTCGATGCGCAACGTCGCGAATCCGCGCTCATGCGGGCGATAGAGATCCGGGTGGTGCGCCAGAGTCTGCTGCTGCACGGCTGGCGGGAACATAGCCAAGCCGCGGAAGTAATGGTGGCCGTTGCGTTCGGCGTGCTCGACACCGAGTGCGGCAGCGACGGCCAGATCCTGCAGCAGTGCGAGCGGCCCGACATTGGCCAGGTCCTCACCGCTGAGCACGTAGACACCGTCGGGGCGCTCGCGCCGCAACATGTGCAGCAGGCACGCGTTGGCGACGCCCTTGAAGACGCCCTTGCAGTTCTTGTGGCTGGTCCCGACGTAGCCCGCGGCCAGAGCCCGCGGCAGCGCGTCGAGATCGCCGTCCGATTCGTCGATGATCATCGGCGGGCGAGCCGTCCAGGCGAGCAGGGCGTCCCGCGCCTGGTCGTTCAATGCGATCGAGCGGGCCAATGGCTGCTCAACGAAAATCAGACGACTGAGGAAGTGCGCCAAGCGCGGCTCGCGACGCGCCGCCTCCCAGAATTCGCGGAACGACTGGACGCTGGCGAACTGCTCGTTGCCGTCAAGGGTGTATAGATAATCGCCGCGACCGGCGCCGAGCAGCCGACCAAGCTGAAGCAGCCTTGACATGTCGTGGTCATGATCGCCGCCCAGCTTGATCTTGAAGTGAGTCAGGCCGTACGCGCCTATGCATGCTTCCAGCGATTGCGGCAGGCCGTCATCGAGCCGCTGGTCCAGCGGAATGTCCGTGTCGGTCAGTGGGTCCGACAATCCGACCGTATGCCGCACGATCATCGATCGCGGCTGCGATTTGGGAAGCAGTTCGCGCGGACTGAGACCCTCGAGCGAGCCACGCACCTGCCCGAGGCGTATCCCAAACAGTCCATGGCGCAGCGCCTGATGGAATGGCACGGCTCGATGCCGGCAGAAAGCGTCAATGGCTGCGCGCTCGACCAGGCTGACGCCGAAGTGCCACAGCAGCGGCGGGTGGCTCAGGGGGGCCGCCCACGCCGCCTGCGCCTCGTGCAGCATCCACCACAGATCGAATACGCTGTCAGCCTCCATCGTCTCGGCCGCCCGGCAGGCGTGCTCGATAACAGCCCGCATCGCCAGCAGATCGTCAGCAAACGTCGTATGGGGATCCTTGGTGAACCACTTGGGCGGCAGGATGTCCGCGGCCCAGCCCTCCGCGAGGTGACCGTCAATCGTCGCGCGAAGGTGCAGCACCACATGGGGCGCTTCGGTCAGCGCGGCGATGCCGTAGCGAAACGGCATGCGCGTGTGCAGGAGCCATTCATGTCGTTCCACGCTCATGATGCGAATCATTTGGAGTCCCCGTCACAGTTTCACGGTCGTCCAGTTCGCTGTCTAAGGTAAAGATCCCGTCCTTTCGCCAGTGCGGCGATTTTCCGATCGGCCACGGTGCGCTTGAGCATCCAGAATCCGCAATCAGGATGGACCCAGCGGACGCGGTCGGGCCCCAGCGTCCGCTCGGCCCGCTCGATGCGGCGGGCGATCTCGTCGGCTGTTTCCACGTGGTTGACCTTGACGTCGATCACGCCGATGCCTATGCCGATGCGCGGATCGACCCGCTTGAGCGCTTCGAGGTCGTCGGCCGGGCGATGGGCCAGTTCCAGCACCAGGTGGTCGCACCGCAGGGCGTTGAGAAAGTCGACCAATTGTCGCCACGAGCCTTTCTGAATGGTCTGACCGCCGTAGTTGCCAAAGCAGAAATGCACGGCCTTCGTGGTGCCGGCGTCGACAGCATCAAGCACCATGTTGATCGCCGCGGCCGCGATCGGGCCATGCTCGGCGTTGCCCGGAACGTTCGCCTCATCGATCTGCACACAGGCGCAGGGCAGACCTTTGACCTGCTGGGCCATGACGGCCGCGACGGCCATCAGCAATGCCTCGAAGTCGCGATAGTGCCGATCCAGCAGCGTCCTTGCGAGCATGTACGGGCTGGTGAGGGTGAACTTGAACGGCCCACCGGCCACGGCCGCGGCGCGACGACAATCGCTCAGCAGGTTCAGCGATCCTTCGCCCAGCGGGCCATCAACCACGGCAGCGGGCTTGGCGCGAAAGCGCATCGGTTGCAGAGCTTCAAACGCCTCCACGTCGCTGCGACCAAGGTGCGTGCGACAACCGGCCATGGGGGCCACGAAATAGTCGATCATCCCATTGGTGTCGGGGTGGTTGACGTCAAAGCGATATAGCTCGCCGTCAGTGGGCAGGTCGATGCCCCATTGCCGCTGGGTGTCGAAGACGACGCGCGTCGCGTCGATGAGAGACTGCTCGCTCGGCTGTGCCGCCAGCCAGTCCGGAATGGGATACGAACCGACGGTGGTCGTGCCGATACGGGGAATGTTCAGTTTCATGCCGTGCATCGTGCCGCACGACGGACACGTTGTCTTGTCGGATCAGGCAGGGTTCGCAAATCGGGCACTCGCGGTATGATGCCGCCTCATGCCAATGCGCACGCGCGTCACACCGGTGGCCGTCAAAATGCCATCCTGCGGCGTCTTTGTTTTTCAGAGCGCGCATGCCGTCGACTTTGAAGCGCCATGGATGGAGCATCCCTTCTGGAAGCTGCTGCTGATTCGCAGCGGCCGGGGCTGGCTGGATCTGCCGCGCGGCTGCGAGCCTTTCAGCACCGGTGATCTGCTGGTATTGCCGATCGGGCAATTGCACCGCCTGCAGGACGATGCTGCGTGTCCTGCCGCGCTCGTCGGCGTCTGTTTCACCGACGAACTTCTGAAACACAGCCCCGGAATCCGACGCCACCTCCACACGGCCGTGCTGCGCCCGACGCCGCTGCTGCATCGCGAAACCCATGGCTGGTTGCGCCAGATGCTCTTCGAGCAGGCCACCTGCCCGACAGGGCACCAGGTCATGTTGTGGTCGCTCGTGCACCGGTTGGTCGCCAGTCTCGCACGATGGCGGCAGATGCGGGTCGTGCATGGTGATGCAGGCGTCGCGCGCGTTGCGGAGTTCGCCGACAGATTGAGTCAGTCATTTGTCAATGCGCGGGGGGTCGACTGGGCGGCTGCGAGTGTCGGGCTGGGACGCCGTCGCTTCACGTCCCTGTTCCGCCAGGTGACAGGCGACTCCTATACCGGTTACCTGCGCCGCTTGCGGGTGGAACATGCCAAGCGTCTGCTGGCCCAGAGTCGGCAGAGCCTGCACGCGATCGCCTTCACGTGCGGCTTCGGGGATCTGTCAAGCTTCTACCGGGCGTTTGCCGCGTGCGGCGAGCTTTCGCCGGCGCAGCACCGAAAATAGCTCTGGATAAAGGCGACCTTGATCCCGCAACATGGTAGCGACGTTCAAATCAGGGTCTGAAGGGTCGGCATCAGGAACTGGCCGGGTGATTTCATGATCGGGTCGCGGTCCCAGTCCTTCGGACGACCGCGGCGCCAGGCGCGCCGGCAGGCGGTCCAGAGAGATGCGCCGGACGGCAGGGCCGATTTGCGGCGACCGGCCGCGGCGAAGCGGCCGACCCGTTCGAGTATGCGCGCGGACAGTTCCACGTCATGCAGGCGCGACACGTTGCGTTTCGCGACCCGGCGGGCGCGCGCAAGGTCGGCGATCACTGCCTTGAGTCGCCGCGCGAGGACAGCGCCGAGTCGGGCGTGTTCACGGTTGAACGCGTCGCGATTGCTGGCGCCCAGGGCCATCGCGTCGTAGGTCCAGGCGTCGGGGGCGGCCTCGTGCAGGGCGGTGATCGCGGCCGCGCAGCGCCGGGCTTCGGCCAGCGGCAGACCATAGAACTCCCGGGCGAAGTCCACGGCAAGGTCGTCGCGCTCGGCCCGATGGCTGAACACGTGGCCGGCCAGGGCGATGGGGTAGTCCATGGCGCCGCCCAGGTGGCGGTAGGGGCACCATACGGTGTTGTCCGCACCGATGACGCGTCCGGGCTGATCGGCGGTGCGGCGGGTGTGCAGCAAGGCGGCGGCGGTGAAGTGGCGCAGGTTCGTCAGGTTGCCTGCGTTCGTCACCACGCGCGACAGCCAGCACATTGTTGACGGTGAGGCGATCACCTCGAAGCCCTGGCGGCAGAAGAAGCCGATGCTGCGCCCCGTGTCTTCGGGGTGGTAATGCCAATCGAAGACCAGCACATCGCGCTCGATGACGGCGGGCACAGTCTCGTGCATCAGCAGGTGGTCGCCCCACATGGCCGGCCTCTTGCCGAGGCAGCGCACCTGTTCATGGGTCCAGGCGGCATGCTCGATGAACATGTCACGCGCGGCTGCGTCGTCGAGCCTGCGGTAGCGCGGCAGGGCCCGGAGGTTCACTTCGTCAAGACCGACGTGCAGCCAGGGATCGTCGAACAGCTCCGCCACGTCGCACAGCAGTTCCGCCAGCAGTTTTCGCACGGCCTGCCTGCGGGGATCGACCGCACTGAACCCGGACGCGGGATTGGCCCCGAGCTTCGCGTAGCGGGCGCAGCGGGTGATGAAGCGGGTGTGGCCCAGGCACTCGATTTCGGGGATGACGCGCAGACCTTCGCGGCGAGCGGTGGCCAGCAGCGTGCGCAGTTCGCTGGGTGTCCATGCATCGTCGCTGGCCAGTTCGGGATGTGAGGGCAGGACGACGCGGCAGCCCTCGTCGTCGGCAAAGTGCAGGTGGACAGCGGTGTAGCCCCAGCGGGCCAGCCAGGGCAGCAAGGCCAGATACTCGTCCTTGCGCTCCATGAGTCGCGCGGGGTCGAGCATGACCAGGCGATGGGGCAATGGCGCGACCGTGCGACCGATTCGAATTTTCCGCGTAGGCATGCCGCCGATTGTAGCGGCATGGTCCCTGATGGCATGCAGATCCCGCGAAGCAGGCATCACGGCCGTGGTGAACCGTCCCCACTTTCAGGACCGAGCACTGTATCCAGTCGGCTGCGCAGGGCGGTGACCTGATCATCGTGGGACGTCACGGCTGCGA
>CAZUUQ010000055.1:0-5915 GCA_964622625.1 uncultured Phycisphaeraceae bacterium
TGCAGCAGGTCGCGCCGCACGGCGAGAAATGGATAGCAGCGCGTCTCCGGCCGCTTGGCGATGCCGATGGCGTGCGTCGGCTCCAGCAGATCGCAGAAGCGCCAGTCGCCCTGGCCGTGCAGCTCGCCGACATACGCCTGCACCCGGCCGCGCACGTGCTCGGGGATGGCTTTGAGAATCGGCAGCTCGCTGCCCTCGGTGTCGATCTTGAACACATCCACCTGCGTGACGCCCAGGTCGGCCATCGCCTGGGCTGTCTGTCGCAGAGGCAGTTCGAGCGGGCGGCTGCGATCACAGCCCACGCCGCGGAACGTGCCGCCGCCGTAGCTGTCGGGGTTGTCGGACATGTGGTAGGTGAAGGTGCCCGCCTGATCGGACAGGCCCGCGGGCACGATCGTCACCTGATCGCCGAAGGGCGCGGTGTTGTGCCGCAGCAGGGCGAGGTTTTCCGGCAGGGGTTCGAAGCTGTAGATCCTGGCCTTCGGATACGTGGCCGCGAAGTAGGCCGTCGCGGCGCCGATGTTGGCGCCCACGTCGAAGATCACCCGCGGGCGCACGGCATTGGGCAGATGGTAGGCGCCCCTGCGGTGCAGGATCATGCCGGGCAGGGCTTCGTCGGTGGTTCCGTGACGCACGGCCAGGCGGATGGTGCGGCCGGCCAGCGGCACGGCGACTTCGATCACGGGCCGGGATACGCCTTCGATGTGGAACGCGTATTGTCGCGGGGTGTGCCCGATCGCCCGCAGGCGGGCCGCGGCGGCGTGCAGATGGGAGCGCATTGCCCGCACGGTTCGCGCGGCGGAAATAGACGATGGGCCGGTGGTATGGCTGAGCATGTGCCTTATGTCGGCTGCACAGGGGTCGCGTTAACAATCGATGGGATACGGCCCGGGGACGGTCCCATAAGAACAGCGGTGCGGTTTGACAGGCGGGGTATGTCGCTGCGGCCTGCGACGATTTTTCCGTCTGTAGCGGTCGGGTGGTCAATCCCCCGCGGCCGATGGTCGATGCCTTCACGGGAGTTGCCGCGCCCGTGCGGCCGGCCGCAGGCTGAGGCCCGAATCATGCGTATCGCCCTGGACGCCCGCACGCTCTACCGCCCCGACCCGCGCGGCATCGGCAAGGGACAGATCGAGCTGTACCGCGCTCTATCAGCCCTGCGCCCCGACTGGCACGTGATGGCCTACCATCGCAACCCGGACGCGGCCATCGACCTGCTGCCTGCCGGTGTAACGCCCCGCCGCATCGATATGCGCGGTGACCGGTTCGACGCCTGGCAGCGCTGGCGCCTGCCCGCGGCCGCATGGCGCGACGGCGCCGACCTGCTGCACTGCCCGGCCAACACCAGCCCCGCGTGGGCGCCGCTGCCGCTGATCGTCACCATCCACGACACCATTCCGCTGGATCGCCCGCGGGATTATCCGGCCGCCCATTGCCGGCGATTCGAAAGCCACATCCGCCGGGCCATCGCCCGTGCTGCCGCCATTGTCTGCCCGTCGCGATTCACCGCCCGTCGGCTCATCGACGGCTTGCGCGCCGACGCCCGGCGCGTCCATGTGATCCCCCAGGCGGCCGGCGGCGACATGCGCCCACTGGATGGCGCAGCCATACAAATTGTCGCCCAGCGCTACGGCCTGAACGGGCCATACGCCCTGCACCTGGGCGCGGCCGCGCCGCGCAAGAACACCGCCCGCGTCATCGAAGCGTGGGCACGACTCAGCACAGCCCAACGCGACGGTCACATGCTGCTGATCGTCGGGCTTGACGACGCGATGCTTGCGCAATGCAGTGAGCACGCGGCCGCTCTTGGTGCGAATCACACGATTCGCCTGCACGGCTACGCGCCGCAGGCGGACCTGCCGGCGCTGCTGGGCGGCGCGACGTGCCTGGTCTATCCCAGTCTCGCCGAGGGTTTCGGCCTGCCCATGCTCGACGCCTTCGCGACCGACACACCCGTGCTGACCAGCAACGTCGCCAGCCTGCCTGAAGTCGCAGGGGACGCGGCTCTGCTGGTCGATCCGCACGATGCCGACGCCATCGCCGCCGGCCTGGTTGAGTTGCTGACTTCGCCCGCGCGCCGAGCCGCGCTGATCGAAGCCGGCCGTGTACGCGGCACGCAGTTCACCTGGTCCGCCGCCGCGTCCGCCGTGGCGTCCTGCTTCGAGTCCGTCATCCAAGCCGCGAACAGCCGCACGCCGCGGCGAGCCGCCTGAGTCCGACACGATGCCTCGCAAACGCGCGACAACTCGAAGTGTGAAGACGCAGACCGGCGAGCATGCCGACGTGCTGCTGATCAGTGATGCCGCGCCCTGGCCGCTGGATCAGGGCCGCCGCATCCGGGGGCATCACATGCTGGTCGCGCTCAATCGCCTGGGCGTCCGCGCCCGCATGGCCGCGATCGAACCGACGCCAGTCGACATACCCGCAACGGTGCGGCGGCTTATGGTTCCCTGGCCGACGCCGCGGCCGGAGCATCACGCCAGGCTCGATCAGGCGTGGCGCGGGTTGTTCGGGAACCTTCGCCGTCGCCTGACGCATTACCTGATGCCGGACGTTGATCACCTCGCCGGCGCGGCCGCGCTGGTCGAGCAACTGCGTCCGCGCATCGTCATCGCCCTGGGGCAGACCGGCCCGCTGCTTCTGCACGCGGCCGAATGCGCTGCGCCATCTCAGGCCGCGCCCATTCACGTCTGGTATGCGGCCGACGAGCTGGTGTATTTCCACCTCTCCTGTCTGCCCCGCGAGCCGTGGCGGGCCTGGCCGGCGCGAGCCCGCCGCCTGCTCGAACACTTGGCGCTGGAGCAGCTCTTTGTCCGCCGCCTGCACGGGGCCATCGGCGTCAGCCCGCGCGATGCGGTGCTGCTGCGCCGCATCGCGGGCGCGCGGCAGAGCATCTGCATCCGCAACGGCGTCGATCTCGACCACTTCACGCCCGCCTCCGATGAACAACGCGATCCCGCCCCCTTCAGCCTCGCCTTCTGGGGCCGCATGGATTTTGAGCCGAACGTCGACGCCATGACGTGGTTCGCCGCGAACGTCTGGCCGCGACTGCGCCTGCGCTTCCCGCGGGCGACACTCATCATTGCCGGTAAGAATCCCACCGCCGACGTGCTCGCCCTCGGCGAACAACGCGGCATCACCGTCACCGGTGAGGTTGACGACATCCGCCCCGTCGCCGCGGCCGCATCGGTGGTCATCCTGCCCATGCGCTGCGGCGGCGGCATCAAGAACAAGCTGCTCGAAGCGGCGGCGATGGGCAAAGCGGTCATCGCCTCGTCCCATGCGGTCAAGGGCCTGGACCTGCCGCGCCACGGCCGACTGATGCAGCAGACGCTGCTGACGGCCCGCACGCCCGACGACTGGCTCAACGCCGTGGGCCGCCTCTGGTCGGACAAGCCCGGCCGCCAGCGCCTGGGCTGTGCCGCGCGGCAATGGGTCAAACAGCACCACACCTGGGATGGCGCGGCCCGGCAACTGCTCGACTGGCTGGGCGCGGCCGATCTCATCCGCACCACGACAACCGACTCACGCAAGGCAGCCTGATATGAGCAAGGCGATCACCCCGCACAGCGCGTCCAACAACTCGATGTCGATCCGCAGCGTCGCCGTCGTCGGCCTGGGGTACGTCGGAGCCGTCAGCGCCGCCATGCTCGCGCGTCGCAGCCTGCGGGTGATCGGCGTGGAAACGCATCCGCGCAAACTCGCCGCATTTCAGGCCGGACAATGCCCCATCCGCGAGCCGGGCCTCGATGCCGCGATCCAGCAGGCGGTCATGGACGGCCGCTTCACCGCCACCGACGATCTCGCGGCCGCGGCCCGTGAGGCTGACGTCATCCTCATTGCCGTAGGCACACCCAGCGACGCCACCGGCCAGTCCGATCTCTCGGCCATCGACCGCGTCACCGAGCAACTTGCGGCCTCGGTCAGCAGCGACCTGCGCCGGCGCGTCGTGCTCGTCCGCTCGACGGTGCCGCCCGGCACCACGGCCCATCGCGTCGCCCCCGTGCTGCGCGAGGCCAACCCGAACACCATCGTCGGGCATCATCCTGAATTTCTGCGTGAAGGTTCGGCTCTGCGCGACTTCGACGCGCCGGCCCTGATCGTCTTCGGCTGCGCAGGCGACGACCGCGCGACCGTGAGCGCGGTCATGGCCGCGTTCTACGGCGGCATCGACGCGCCGCGCCTCGCGCTCGACACGGCTGAAAGCGAGATGATCAAGTACGCCTGCAATGCCTTCCACGCGATCAAGATCAATTTCGCCAACGAGATCGGCTCGCTGGCGGCCGCGGCCGGCGCTGATCCTCAGGCTGTGATGGACGCCTTCTGCCGCGACGGCCGCCTGAACATCAGCCCCGCCTACCTGCGTCCCGGCTTCGCGTTCGGCGGCTCGTGCCTGCCCAAGGACACGCGGGCCCTGATCGCCCTCGCGCGGCAGTACGGCATCGACCTGCCCATGATCGGCTCGGTGCTCAGCGCCAATGCCGCGCATCTCGACCGCCAGCTTCAGCGCATCCTCGCGCTCGGCCGCCAGGAGACGCTGCTGATAGGTCTGAGCTTCAAGGCCGGCAGCGACGATCTGCGCGAAAGCCCCATGGTCGAATTGGCCGAACGACTGCTGGGCAAGGGCGTGCCGCTGCGCATTTATGACGCCGACCTCGATGCGGACGCGCTGCCGGGCACACTGCTGGGCGCCAACGCCCGCTACGTGCAACAGCACCTGCCGCACCTGGCCGACCTGCTGGTAGGCGATCTTCCCGCCGCCATCGCGGCCGCGCGGACGATCGTCATCGCCAAGCCGGCCGCGGGACTGGAAAGTCTCGACCTGACCACCGGCCGCAGTGTGATCGATCTGACGCGCCTGACGGCCGCCGATCTTTCCCGCGGGAGTGCGGCCGTCTCCCGAGCCGCGTGAATCGCCTGTTGAGCGTCGATGTCGCCGGCGCGTCAATCTGAACGTCCGCCGCGCCGCAGCGGCGGGCGCGGCTGGTCATGGACGATCAGTTCGAAGACGTCGTTTCGCGTGTAGTGCCCGGCCACATCCAGATCGAAGCGGGCCTTGGCCACTTCGTCGGCATCGACGTCGGCATAGAGAATGCCGGCTTTGTCATACAGCGGTCCGGCCAGCACGTCGGCCATCGGCGAGCAGATCGCGCTGCCGCCGCGGCAGATGATGTCGGGCAGCGGCGTGCCGTCGTCGCCGGCGCGGCAGTCGGGGGGGTAGTCGGCCGGGGTGACGAACTGGTTGCAGCCCAGGACGTAGCAGCGTGCTTCGTAGGCGATGTGGCGCAGCGTGGCCTGCCAGGGGTCGCGGTAATCGGCCGTGGGGGCGAGGTAGATATCGACGCCCTGTGCGTAGACGGCGGCCCGTGCCAGGGGCATGAGGTTCTCCCAGCAGATCAGTCCCGCCACGCGGCCGAAGGGCGTGTGTATCACCGGCAGCGTCGAGCCGTCGCCCTCGCCCCAGATGTAGCGTTCGGCCGCGGTGGGCTTGATCTTGCGGTGCCTGCCGAGGAAGGCTCCGTCCGGGCCGAAGTAGGCGAGCGTGCAGTAGACGGTGGCGCCGCTGTGTTCGCCGTCGCGTTCGATGACGCCGATGGCCAGGTAGATGCCGTGGCGACGTGCGATGTCGCCGAGCTGGTCGGCCTGCGGGCCGGGCAGCGTGATGGCGGCGTTGAGGTAGCGCAGGTAGAGGTCGCGTGCGTTGGGCGCGCGTGATCCGACGACTGTACCGAAGCCCAGGCCGCGGGGATACCCGCCGACGAAGGCTTCGGGAAACAGCACGAGCCGGGCGCCCTGGCCGGCCGCCTCGGCCGTCAGCTCGGCCACGCGCCGCAGCGTGGTGGGCGTGTCGAAGAGCGCCGACGGGGCCTGCACGACGGCGACTTTCGCGGGCTGCGCGGACATGGTGCGACTCC
>CAZUUQ010000055.1:6015-11873 GCA_964622625.1 uncultured Phycisphaeraceae bacterium
TGCCAGCGAGTGTAGCAGCGATCAGCCTTTCTGATCCAGCTCGATGTCCAGGCCGTGCAGCACGCAATGGGGCTGGTACCCCATACGGACATAGGTCGCGTGGGCTGGGAGGTTCCAGAGCTGCGTGCCGACGCTGGCGTGCGTCGCGCCGCGCTGTCGGCCCAGGCGCAGGGCGCGGGCGATCAGGGCCGAGGCGACGCCCTTGCCGCGGTGCTTCTCCTCGACGCCCAGGCCCCAGATGTTGAGGCATGGGGCCCCGAGCTTGTTTGCCAGATGCGGCACGACGACCCAGTGCACCGCGCCGACATACTGACCGTCGAGCCGGGCGGTGGTGGACCAGGGTTCGAAGCCGTCCCAGCTTGCCCGCATGGCGTCGTGGGCCATCGTGCTGGGGTGGTCCTCACACTGAAGCTGACTTTCAATCGGTCGCGGCGGCGGAAGCTCGGCCGGGCCGCGGGTGAGGAAGACCGACTCCTGCGTCACCCTGTAACCCGCGACGCTCAATGCCATCAGCACGTGCGGCAACGTGACCGGGGCCATCGGTTCGCCGCCCATCCACAGACCGCGATAGAACGGGTAGCCGGCGCGGGCGTGGAAGGCCTCGATCTTTGTGTGGCCTTTGGCTTGCAGGTACTGGTGGGCGGCGCCGATCAGCGCGGCCGGCACATCGAGGCGATCCGGCGGGAACACGAGCATGCGGATGCGGGCGGCCGGTTCGGCTGAGCCATGCCACGGCTCACTGCCCGGGGCGACGCAGGCGTGAATCCAGCCCAGCACGCCCGCGCCGTCGCGCGCGGCGAGCAGGCCTTCGGCGTCGAAGCAGGGTTTGGCGGCGACGTAACGGTGGAAATCATCGGGCGTCAGCGCGGCGACGTGGGGAAGGTCGGCGGCCTGGCGGTTGTAGAGGGCGCACATGGCGGCCAGGTCGGCGTCGCGGCAGGGCGTGACTTGCGGGGCCATACTCGGTGTTCCCGGATGAAGCTTCAGTGTGGTTTCAGTTGGCGGCGTCAGCCTGCCACGTGCGGCCGTTGACGACGGTGTGGGGGCGGTAGCCGCATTTGTAGTAGGTCGCGTGGGCTGGCGCGTTGTCGAGATTGGTACACACGGTCATGGTGCGTGCCCCGGCGTCGAAGGCGACCTGCTGGGCGCGGCTGATGAGTGCGGCGGCGATGCCGCGGCGGCGGAAGCGCGACTCGACGGCGAGGTTGTAGATGCTCATGCTCGGGCGGCCGAGCTTGGCAGCGGCCTGGGGGAGCATGACATAGGCGCATTCGCCGGCCCACTGGCCGTCGATGCGCGCGGTCAGCAGGCGCGGAGAAAAGCCGATCCAGCTTGCCCGCTGCACCTCGTGGGCCAGCGGTTTGGCGATGTCCTCGTAATCCACCGCGCAGGCGGCCTCGAGGCGCGGCGGCGGGCTGGTCAACTGCGCGACCATCATCACGTCCTGATGCGTCTGGCGATATCCCCCGGCCGCGAGAGCCATCTGCACATGCGGGAAGGTCAGCGGGGCCTGCGGCTCACCGCCGTACCACAGGCCGCGATAGAACGGATAGCCGCGGTGCGGGTGCAGGTACGTGGGCGCTTCGTCGCTGTGATGACGCAGCCAGTCGGTGGCGCGCCTGACCAGTTCGATCCCCACGTCAGGCCGGTCCGACTCGAACAGCAGCATCACGATGCGCGGCCAGGCCGGACCTTCCAGTTGGGGGCCGTCGGTGTAGGGCACGACGCAGGCATGCACATAGCCCAGCAGCGTGTTGCCGCCATCGGCCCAGGCCAGCAGCATGCCCTGCGGGTCGAAGTACGGCTTGTCGATGACCACCTGCCGCAGCGCGTCGGCCGTCAGCGGAATCACGTGCTCATGGGCGGCCGTCTGACGATTGAAAAGATCAGCGACGGCCGGCGCGTCCGCGTCGTGATAGATGTCGACCCGCATGCCCATGCCGCCGCTCTCCGGTCCATGCCGCGGCCCGACGTTACCGGCGCGCGGCCGACTGTCAACAGGTCATGGCGCGGGCACGGTCGGTGCGCGTCGGCAGCGCGGTCTATGCGTTCGTGTGGTTGCGCGACATCGTCCGCGCGTTGTGAATGCCGATCCCCATGCCAATGGCCCCGCCGATGAGCGTCATTGCGATGGCGGCTCCCGCCAGAGGCATGGCCATGGCGCCGCCCCGGGTCTGCACGACCAGGTGCGCGACGTAGAGGCTGTAGGCCCCCAGCAGCCAGACGCCTTCGGGCCGGCTGATGCGGCCGCCGGTCCATGCCAGCGGCAGGCACACGAGGGCGGCGGCCGTCATAAGCGGCACATCGACGCGCAGGGCCGCCGACGGCACGGGCAGGCCGTCGGGCGAGAGCGCGGCCGTGAGACCGAGGATCCCCAGCAGGTTGAACACGTTGCTGCCGACGATGTTGCCCACGGCGATGTCGCGCTGGCCGCGCAGGGCCGCGAGCAGCGAGGTGGCCAGTTCGGGCATGCTCGTACCGGCGGCGACGATGGTCAGGGCGATGACGCGGTCGGGCACGCCGATCCGGCCGGCCAGGCCCGACGCCCCGCTGACCAGCCACCGGCTCCCCAGCGCCAGCGCGCCAAGGCCCAGGAGGATGGCGGCCGCGCTGATCGCCACCGCGCGGCGGCGGCGATGGCGCGGACGGTCGAACGCCTGGGCATATTCGTCCCGCACCTGCGGCGTTTCGCGCGGACCGCTCCACAGCGTCAGCACGGTGTAGCCGAGCACCAGCACCACCAGCAGCGCGCCCTCGCCACGACCGAGTCGGCCGTCGAGCCCCAGGCCCCACATCGCCGCCGACACGCCGACCATGATCGGGATGTCCACCCGCAGCAGGCGCTGATGAACCAGCAGGGGCGTGATGGCGGCTGAGAGCCCCAGGATCACCAGCACGTTGAAGATGTTGCTGCCGATGATGTTGCCCAGGGCGATGTCGGCCTGGCCGGTGACGACGCAGCGCAGGTTCGTCGCCACTTCCGGCGCGCTGGTGCCGTACGCGACGATCGTCAGGCCGACGACCAGCGGCGAGAGGCCCATCAGCAGCGCCAGCCGCGACGAGCCGCGCACCAGCCACTCGGCCCCCAGCGTCAGCAGCACCAGACCCGCGACGAGCCAGAACACATATCCCGCGATCACGACGGGCCTCCGTTCCCATGGCGGTCATCGGCCGGCGGCAAAGGCGATGAGGCATTTACCTTTCCGCGGCCGAACCAGCCGCGGGTACGACGCCAACCGTCCTGCGCGCCGCTCTTGAGGCGCCTGAGCCACACCCGCGCCCAGACGAACTCGGTGGCCAGAATGGCCAAGCCCAGCACCATCACGACGATCCCCGGCCCCGGAAGGACCAGCAGGGCCACGCCCAGAAGCACGACGGTCGCGCCGATGACGAAAATCACGATCCGCCTGGCGCGGCGGTATGCGGCGCTGACGGCGTGGTTCACCGCATCATTGGCCCGCTTCCAGCGATTCATGGTGCGAGAGCATAGTCGCTCGCTCGCCCAAAGGTCGAACCAGACGAAATGGCGGGGGCGGCAATCTGGACGACGCCCGTCACATGGCCACGCCCGACAAATCAATCGTACACAAAGCGGTAACATTCTGCATTGTCCGATAAAATAGATAAATTAAACCAATATTGCCCGCCATTGACGCGTATATTGTTTTGTGTACAATACAAATAATGCGTATGACTGAGCGACCATTGGTGAGTGCTGTTGTCGGCGATGAAGTCCAGGCGGCTCTGCGCCGGATCATGCGGGCGGTCGATCTGCATTCGCGCTACCTGTCGACCGCGTTCGGCCTGACCGGCCCGCAACTGGCGGTGCTGCGGATTCTTGTCCATGGCGGCGAGGTGTCGAACGGCGAACTGGCGCGGCAGACGCATCTGAGTCAGGCCACCGTGACGGGGATTCTGGACCGCCTGATGCGTCGCGGTCTGGTTCAACGACATCGCAGCGATGCGGACCGACGGCGGGTGATGGTCCAGGCCACACCGGCCGCGGCGCGGCTGCTGGCCGCGTCGCCGCCGCCCATGCAAGCCGCTTTTATGCAGCGATTCGAACAGCTCGACGACTGGGAGAAGACCTGGCTGCTCAGCGCCCTTCAGCGCCTGGCGGGCATGATGCAGTTGCCTGAAGCCCTGAGGCGCGCCATGCCGCTCGACGACGACCCGCCGTCATCCGAACCGATCGCGAGCAATGCGGCCGCGACAGCAGACAACACATACGCGACGTGACCAATCCCGACCCATCCGCGACTGATATCGCGCTACCCACGATGCATTCCGCGACGACTCTCCACCCGGGTTCCACGCCCGGGTAACCCGGCCATGAGCCGACGGCTCCCGCATTGATGCATCCACCACCCGAGGAGACACACCGTGTGCGGCATCTGCGGCGAACTGGCATTGGCGGACGATCCGCCATCCGAAAAGAGCATCCAGACCATGAGCCGGCGCATGGCCGCCCGCGGGCCCGACGCGCACGGTCTGCACAGCGAGGACCACAAGGCCTTCGGACATCGGCGGCTGTCCATCATCGACCTGACCGACCGCTCCAACCAGCCGATGGTCGATCCGCAACTCGGCCTGGGCGTGGTCTACAACGGTGAGATATACAACTACCGCGAACTCAAGCAGCGGTTGCGGGCCGAGGGTTACCGCTTCACCACCGACGGCGACACAGAGGTGCTGCTCAAGGCTTACCACGCCTGGGGGCTGGACTTCGTCGAGAAACTCAACGGCATGTTCGCATTCGCGATCTGGGAGCGGCACAGCGGACGAATGGTGCTGGGGCGCGACCGCCTGGGCATCAAGCCGCTGTATTACGAGCGGACGCCGACGCGCTTCCGCTTCGCCTCCTCCCTGCCGGCCATCCTCGCGGCCGGCGACGTGGACACGCGCATCGACCCGGTCGCGCTGCACCACTACATGACGTTTCATGCCGTGGTGCCCGCGCCGCACACCATTCTCCAGGGTGTGCGGAAACTGCCGCCAGCCACGGTCATGGTCGTCGAACGCGACGGACGCACGACGCAGCGCCGCTACTGGGAGCCGGTGTTCAACCCCCATCCCGACGATGCCGGCCTGAGTGAGGGCGACTGGCGGCAGCGGATTCTCGAAGCGCTGCGCACCAGCGTGCGGCGGCGGCTGATCGCCGACGTGCCGGTGGGCGTGCTGCTGTCGGGCGGGCTGGACTCAAGCCTGATCGTCGGCCTGCTGGCCGAATCGGGTCAGAGCGGATTGAACACCTTCTCCATCGGCTTCGAGTCGGTCAAAGGCGAGGCGGGCGACGAGTTTCAATACTCCGACATCATCGCCGAACGCTTCGGCACGGCACATCACCGCATCGTCGTGCCGGCCGAGCGCACCCTCGGCTCCCTGCGGCGCTGTATTGATGCGATGAGCGAACCGATGGTCAGCCACGACGCGATCGGCTTCTACCTGCTGAGCGAGGAGGTGGCCAGGCACGTGAAGGTCGTGCAATCCGGGCAGGGGGCGGACGAGGTGTTTGCCGGGTATCACTGGTACCCGCCGATGATGGCCGTCACGCAGTCGGACGAGGCGGTGAACGCCTACGCCGCCGCGTTCTTCGACCGCGACCATGCGGAGTATGGGCTCGCGGTGCATCCGCGACTGGTCGAACAGGACTACAGCCGGGCGTTCGTGGCCGAGCATTTCGCGCGAGCGGGCGCGGACCGGGCCATCGACAAAGCTCTGCGGCTGGACACGACGGTCATGCTCGTGGACGACCCGGTCAAGCGCGTGGACAACATGACGATGGGCCACAGCCTCGAAGCCCGCGTGCCATTCCTGGACCATGAACTGGTCGAGCTGGCGGCCCGCTGTCCGGCCGA
>CAZUUQ010000055.1:11973-18657 GCA_964622625.1 uncultured Phycisphaeraceae bacterium
CATGGGCAGCATCACACAGACGCGACGCGACCGCGGCCGGCATCCCGATCCGAGCAGCGCCCCGTCGCTGTGCAACTGGCAGCCGCCGCGCGGCCCGAACGCCGAGCGCATGAAGTCGGACGCCTACATCGAGATGGGCTGGGGCAAGCTCATCTTCGCCCACACGTTCAAGGACAACGCGCAGGTGGTCAAGCTGCTGCTTGAGGAACAGAAGCACCAGCGCGACATCGCCCTGTACCTGCGCGACCCGCACGTGATCCTGTCGCTGGCGCCCGACCAGTTGTTCCTCGATCCGTCGCACACGTATCGGCTCTGGGCGCACGCCTATCGCCAGGGCGCCCGAGGTCATGACGGGTTCATACTCCGCCGCATCGGCACCCGCGACGACGCCGAAGCGGTCAATGCCATCTACAAATCGCGGCACATGGTGACGGCCGACGCGGATTTTCTGCTCGACCGGCACGCCACGCGCCTGCGCGCCTGCTTCGTGGCCGAAGCGCTCGCGGACGGCCGCATCATCGGTACGGTCACGGGCGTGGACCACCGTGAGGCCTTCGATGATCCGGAGAACGGCGCCAGCCTCTGGTGCCTGGCCGTCGATCCGCAATGCCATCTGTCGGGCGTCGGTCGGGCCCTGGTGCGGCACCTGATTGAGCATTACCTGGCCCGCGGGCGACAGCATGTCGATTTGTCGGTGATGCACGACAATACCGAGGCGATCGCCCTGTATGAGAAGCTCGGCTTTCAGCGTGTGCCGGTCTTCTGTGTCAAACGCAAGAATCCGATCAATGAGCCGCTGTTCATCCCCGCCCGGACGGAGGAGGATCAGTTCAATCCCTACGCCGCCATCATCGTGAACGAGGCGCGGCGGCGGGGCATCCACGTCGAGGTGCTCGACGCCGAGGCAGGCTACTTCCGACTCGAGCGCGGCGCGCGGTCGATCGTCTGCCGCGAATCACTCACGGAACTGACCACCGCCATCGCCATGAGCCGGTGCGACGACAAGCGCGTGGCCCGCCGCCTGCTGGCACAGGCCGGCGTCCGCGTGCCGGCGCAGCGGACGGCCGGCGACAGCCAGGACAATGCGGCGTTTCTGGCCGAGCATGGCAGCGTGGTGGTCAAGCCGGCGCGGGGCGAGCAGGGTCTGGGCATCAGTGTGGATCTGCGCACGCCCGAGGCGGTGGAGGCGGCGGTGAAACTGGCCCGCGGGCACTGCGAGGATGTGGTGCTCGAGCAGTTCGTTGCCGGCGAGGATCTGCGGATCATCGTGATCGGGTATGAGGTGGTGGCGGCGGCGGTACGGCGGCCGCCGATGGTCACCGGCACGGGCCGGCATACCGTGCGGCACCTGATCGAGAAATACAGTCGACGGCGCATGGCGGCCACCGGCGGCGAGAGCCGCGTGCCCCTGGACGAGCAGACGCGCCAGTGCGTGGCGTTGGCCGGCTGCGGGCTGGATGATACGCTGGCCGCGGGCAGGCAGATCACCGTGCGGCGGACGGCCAACCTGCACACCGGCGGGACGATCCACGACGTGACGGCTGATCTGCACCCGGCCCTGACCGAAGCGGCCGTCACCGCCGCCACCGCGCTGGACATTCCCGTCACCGGCCTGGATTTCATCGTGCCGGACGTCGGCGGTCCGGATCACGTGGTGATCGAAGCGAACGAGCGGCCGGGCCTGGCCAACCATGAGCCGCAGCCCACGGCCGAGAAGTTCATCGACCTGCTGTTTCCCCACAGCCGCCTGTAACCCGCATCCGTTTCACACGCCCGCGAATCACGCCCATGAAGAAGCCCGAGATCGATCGTGTCTACCTCCTGGAAATCCTGCTGCGCCTGCTGGCGATCCCCAGCCCGTCGGGCTACACCGACACCATCGTGCACTTTGTGGGCACGGAGCTGGAAAAGCTGGGTCTGCCCTACGAGCTCACGCGGCGCGGCGCGATCCGGGCGACGATGAACGGGGCGTGCGACCGTCCCAAGCGGGCCCTGGTGGCGCACCTGGACACGCTGGGCATCATGGTCAAGAACCTCAAGCCCAACGGGCGTCTCGCGGCCGCGCCGATCGGACGGTGGTCTTCGCGGTTCGCCGAAGGGGCGCGGGTGACGATCTTCACCGACGGCTCCAGACGCAGTCATCGCGGAACCGTCCTGCCCCTGAAGGCGTCGGGCCACGTGTTCGACAGCGAAGTTGATTCCCAGCCGGTCAACTGGGAGCAGGTGGAGATCCGCGTGGATGATCCGGTGAACTCGGCCGAGGATCTTTTCGAGCTGGGCATCCGCGTGGGCGATTTCGTGGCCGTCGACCCGCAGCCGGAGGTCACCGACAGCGGCTTCATCGTCTCGCGTCACCTGGACAACAAGGCGGGCGTGGCGTCACTGCTGGCGGCGGCCAAGGCGGTGCTCGACGCGGGACTGAAGCTGCCGATCGAAGCGCGGCTGCTGTTCACGATTTTCGAGGAAGTCGGTTCGGGCGCGTCGAGCGTGCTGCACCAGGACGTGGCGGAGATGGTCAGTGTGGACAACGCGACGCCTGCGCCGGGCCAGGTCTCCACGGAAATGGACGTGACCCTTGCGGTGATGGACAGTTCCGGGCCGTTTGACTACCACCTGACGCGGCGGCTGGCGGCACTGGCGCGCGACCATGACATCCGCCACACGCGGGACGTGTTCAAGCACTACCGCTGTGACGCGGCCTCCGCCGTGGAGGCGGGCAACGACATCCGCACGGCCCTCATCTGCTTCGGCGTGGATGCGTCACACGGTTACGAGCGCACACACCTGCATTCGCTCGAGTCGCTGGCGCAGCTCATCGCGCTGTACATGCAGGCCGAGCCGGTCGTCCATCGCGACCGCATGCGCATGGGCGGCATGGAAGGCTTCCCGGAGCAACCGACGGAAACGCCGCCCGTGCCGCAGAAGGAATCCAGGGATACGGGCCTCACGCCCGACCAACGCCGTCTGGCCGGTCAACCATGAAAACGGATATGCCCATCAGCCCATTGTCCATTGGCTCCGCCTGGTTCATGGCGCTGCTGCCGGCCCTGCTTCTCGCCGGCTGCGACCGCCGTCAGCCCGCCGACACGGCCGGACCCGACGTGCCGGATGCCGCAGCCAGCGCGGTCGATACGGATGTGCCGCGCCGCGGCGGGACGCTGACCATCGCCATGCTCGATGACGCCAGCCGCCTCGATCCGCACGTGGTCACCGATGCGGCCGCCATGCGGATGATCGAAAACATCTACAGCACGCTTCTGCGCTACGGCCGGCGGTACGGCGACTTCGAGGCGGACCTGGCCGAATCGGTGAACCTCAGCGATGACGGACTGACCTGCACGATCCACCTGGTCGACAACGCCCGCTTTCATACAGGTCGGCCGATCGAAGCCGCCGACGTGGTCTACTCCCTTCGCCGCATTGTCGAAATGGGCGTGCGCGCCGGCCACTTCGCGGCCATCGAGCGCTATGAGGCGCCCGACGCGCGGACGGTGGTGCTGCATCTGCGCGAGCCCTCGGCCGCGCTGTTGAGCTACCTGGCCCATCCGATGAACGCGATCGTGGACCGTCACGTCATTGAGGCCAACGACGGCTCGCTCGACCGCGCCGACGGCGGCAGTGGGCCTTTCAAGCTCATCGACTGGCAGCGCGGCCGACATCTGATTCTCGATCGTTTCACGCACTACCATATCGCGGATCGGCCGTATCTCGACCGCGTGGTCTACCGCCCCATGCCCGACGAGACGGGCCGCACCACCGCGCTGCGCACCGGCGAAATCGACCTGATTCATGAGGTCGCTCCCAAGGACGTGCCCATCCTGGAGCAGGCTCCCCAGGTGCATGTGGAGTCGGCGCCCGGGACGTTCTGGGAATATGTCGGCCTGCAATGCGCCCGTCCGCCTTTCGATGATCCACGCGTGCGTCAGGCCGTCGCCTGGGCCATCGACCGCGACATGATCAACCAGCTCGTGAAGTTCGGCCAGGCCACGGTGCTCGACGGCGCCCATCTGCCGCCGAACCACTGGGCGGACCCGGGCCTGAGCGCTTATCCGCATCCTGACACGCAGCGCGCCCGGGAACTTCTGGCGCAGGCCGGCGTCGGCCCGGGCGATGCCAACGCCCGAGTCGAGTTGATCGTCGACAGTGCCGTGGCCTACCAGGTGCGGGCTGCGGAAATGATCAAGCAGATGCTGGCCGAGATCGGCATGAACGTGACGATCCAGGGGCTGGAGTCGTCGGTGTTCTTCGACCGCCTGGGCCGCGGCGATTTTCAGATGACCGTCGTCGGCTGGATGGGTTTCGTCGATCCTGATGAATGGACGTGGAACCTCTTTCACAGCAGCGGGCCCTACAACCAGCAGCGTTACGCCAACCCGCGCGTCGATGAACTCCTGGACACCGCGAGACGGACGATTGGCCGCGACGCCCGCCTGCCGCTGTACCACGAAGCGCTGCGGATCATCACGGCCGATGCGCCGATGGTCTTTCTGTACGTCAATCCGCGGACGTCGGCCTGGCGCGACCGCGTCCGCGGCTACCACGGTCACCCCACCGCCGCCACCATCGCCCTGCGCGACACCTGGCTCACGCCGTGAGCCTGCCGCTCCTGCTTTTCTTCGTGTCCTCCGTGTCTCCGTGGTGAAATCATCAGGCGGTTGCCCATGCTCGCGTACCTGACACGACGGATCGGCATCTCGCTGGTGGTGCTGCTGGGCCTGTCGCTGCTGGCGTTCTTCATGGTGCGGCTGGTGCCCGGCGACACAGCCGCGGCGATGCTCGGTGTGCAGTACAGCGAGGACGCGGCCGCGGCGATGCGGCAGCGTTACGGGCTGGATCGGCCGATGGTCGTGCAGTACGGCCTGTGGCTGGGACACGTGGCCCGCTTCGATTTCGGCCGATCGGTCACCGGCCGAGCCGTCACCGCCGAGATCGCCGCCGCCTTCCCCGTCACGCTGCAACTGATGGCCATGAGCCTCACCCTGGCTGTGCTCACCGGCATCCCGCTGGGCATCCTCGCGGCTGTGCGACGCAACCGTGTATTCGATCACGCCGCCGGACTGGCGGGACTGCTGGGGCTGTCGGTCCCCGGGTTCTGGCTGGGCACACTGCTGATCATCGTCTTCGCACTGTGGCTGGGCGCGCTGCCCTCCGGCGGGTTCGTGGCATTCACCGATGACCCGGCCGCGAACCTGCGCCACATGATTCTGCCCGCCATCGCCCTCGGCGGCGCCGTCGCGGCCGTGCTCATGCGCATGACCCGCGCGAGCATGATCGAAGCCATCAGCCAGGACTATGTCCGCACCGCCCGCGCCAAGGGTCTGAGCCGCGTCAAAGTCATCGGCCGCCACGCGCTGCGCAACGCCCTGACACCCGTGCTCACCATCGCCGGCATCCAGGCGGGCTACCTGCTGGGCGGCTCGGTGGTCATCGAAGAAGTCTTCGCAATCAACGGCCTTGGCCGCCTCGTTCTGCGCGCCATCGGCGACCGCGACTACCTGCTGCTGCAGGCCGTCATCCTGCTCATCGGCGCCGCCTTCCTGATGATCAACCTGCTGGTCGATGTGCTCTATGCCTGCATCGACCCGCGCATTCGCGTCGGGGCCGGAGGCGAGAGCTGATGTGGCCGCGCGTCTGGACCAGTCTGCGCGCAAGCAAGCCCGCCCTGGCCGCGGCCGTGTTTGCGGGCGTGGTGGCAATCGTCGCCCTGGCCGCGCCGCTGCTGGCGACGCATGAGCCGCTGGCCATCAGCCGCGACGCGCTCCAGGGCCCCGGAGCCGACTACTGGCTGGGCACCGACCAGCTCGGCCGCGACATCTTCAGCCGCATCCTCTATGGCACGCGCATTTCGCTGCGCGTCGCCGCGGGGGCCGTCAGCCTCGCGCTGCTGGCGGGCACGCTCATCGGCCTGCTGGCGGGATACTTCGGCCGCTGGCTCGACGCCGCCCTCAGCCGCCTGACCGATGTCATGTTCTCCCTGCCCGACATCCTGCTGGCCCTGGTGGTCATGGCCGTGCTCGGACAGTCGCTGGGCAACCTGATGCTGGCCATCGCCATCGTTTACACGCCGATCTTCGCCCGCGTCTGCCGCGGCGCCGTGCTGTCGGTGCGTCAGCAGCCGTATATCGAAGCCGCCCGTGCCCTGGGCGTCGGCCACATGCGCATCATCCTGCGCCACGTGCTGCCCAACGTGCTTGGGCCGTTGATCGTGCAGATTACGCTGTCGCTGGCCTTCGCCATCCTTGCCGAGGCGGCCCTGAGCTTTCTGGGTCTGTCAGGCCAGACCGACGCGCCCTCCTGGGGCCTGATGCTGCGGCAGGGCAAGGACTTCATGGAGATCGCCTGGTGGCTGGCGGTCTTCCCGGGCCTGGCCATCACACTGACGGTGCTGAGCTTCAATATTCTCGGCGACGCTCTGCGCGACGCGCTGGATCCGCGGCACACCTGACGACCGCGGCGCACCGCGACGTACGGACGTCCGCTTCAGGATTGCGCCGGTTGGGCGTGCGGCAGGACGGACGCATACGGCCGACCGGCGATCAGCCGCGTGCCGTCGGTGAAGCCTTCCGGTCGGTCACGCAGATGCTCGATCAGCCGTTGCCGCCACTGTTCCAGCGCCGCGCCATGTGGCGGCGAAGCCGACAAGTCGCGCAGCTCCTTCGGATCGGCCGCCAGGTCGAAAAGCTG
>CAZUUQ010000056.1:0-14771 GCA_964622625.1 uncultured Phycisphaeraceae bacterium
TCGATCGCGGCGGCGAGTTCCTGGACGTGGCCCTGGAGCCAGCGGGCTTTGCGTTCGATCATAAGCAGGAACCCCAGGCCGTCGAGGCGGGCGAAGCTGCCGGTGGCGGCGATGGGGATGACGCTTTCGCAGATCAATGCTTCGAGCATGAGCCAGGGGATGGTTTTCAGCTCGGCCCGCGTGATGACGCAGCCGGGCACCGAGTCGTATCCAGCGATGAAGCGGCGGAAGCGGGCGAGGTCGATGGCGTTGGGCCACTGGGCCGGGTCGTCGCCGCCGCCGAGGATGGAGAACTGGAGCACGCCGTTGGCCACGTCGATGATGCGCTGCTGGATGCGTGCGGCGTCGTAGTCGATGACGGCGACGACGCGGCTGCCGCGGAAGAGCATGTTGCCCGGATGCCAGTCGGCATGGGTGATCTGCATGGGCCAGTCGGGCAGGCCCATTTCGTTGACGCGCAGGGCGGCTTCGTTGTAGGCGGTGCGCAGGTAGGCGACGACGGAGGCGATGCGGTCGGCGGCGCTGGCGGCGCCGCGGGGGTCGATCTTGGCCAGGGCGCGGGGGATGGTGTCCATGCTGCGCGACACGGAGCGCGAAGCGTGGTAGCTGCCGACGGGCGGTTCATATTCGGGCTGATATTCAGCGAGCAGCTTGTGAAACAGGGCCAGCGTGCGGCCGGCGCTGGCGGTGGCGTCGAGGGAGTTGTCATACCCGCCGCCCTTGATGTACTCGAACATCTCGTAGACGCGATGCTGGTACTGGAGCATGGAGCGGTTGTCGTCGCGCGTGCCGATGAGCCGGGGCAGGGGGAACTGCTTCGAGGCCAGGTAGAGCTGAAGGGCGTGGCTGAAGGCGACGCGGAAGGGATCGTCCTTGCCCTGGGCGCGGCGCTTGAGCATGTAGGTGCCGGTGTCGGTCTGCAGCAGGAGCTTGGGACTCTTGCGTGATCCGCGGCGGAACTCGCGGATGGCCTGGACGCGGCCGACGTCGTAGTGCGAGAGGACGATGGCGAGCTCGAAGGGGTCGAACTGGCCCTGCACGTCGGCCGCGGCAGTACCTGCGGAAGTACCCGCGGAAGTACCCCCGGAAGTGCCCCCGGAAGTGATTCCCGAAGGCGCGCCGGACGGTACGCCGGACATGCCCCCCGCCATGCTGCCGGAGGAGGTCAGGGCTTCGCCGGTGTGCTGTTCCGGGCGGGGCGGTTGGGCGGCAGGCTGGGGCGGGATGGGGTCCATGTCGGGCGCGTGGGTGGACGGCGGCGGGGCGCGTGGGCGACGCGCGTCGCAAGCGACGCCGCTACAGTCTAGCCGCGGGCCTGACGGAGGCGCCCGCGAGGGTTATTCGACGTTCTGCGCCTGTTCCTTGATGCGGTCGATGGCGCTTTTCATGGCGACGGTGGCGCGGCTGATGGCCGCGTCGTTGGACTTGCTGGCGATGGTGTTGGCTTCGCGCAGCATCTCCTGGGCGAGGAACTCGATGGTGCGGCCGCTGGGCTCGGCGTCCGGGGCGGCGAGCACCTGGTCGAAGTGTTCGAGGTGGCTGCCCAGGCGGGAGACCTCCTCGCTGATGTCGCAGCGTTCGGCATAGATGGCGGTTTCGCGCAGCAGATCGATCTGATCGACCTTGAGCTGGGCGCGGGCGAGCAATTCATCGACGCGTGCCCGCAGGCGGTCGTGGTATTCCTCGGCCACGTGGGGCGCGCGGGCGCGGACGATTTCCATGTGCTCGGCAATCTGGCGGCGGTGGCGGGTGAGGTCTTCGATCAGGGCGTCGCCTTCGCGGCGGCGCATGGCGGCGAACCTGGTGTAGGCCTGTTCGAGCAGCTTCATCACCAGCGGCCGAACCGTGGTGACGAGTTGTTCGAGGTCGTCGGCCATCTCCAGCACGCCGGGCAGTTCGAGCAGGTCAGCGAGGTTGAGCGGGGCGATCGCGCCGGGGCTCGCCTGTTGTTCGATGTGCTGGCGTGCTTCGTGCAGTTGCCGCGCGTAGTCGGCGAGCGCGGCGGCGTTGATGCGGCCGGCCGCCAGGGTTTCGACGCGGCGCAGGCGGATCGACAGGGTGACCGAGCCGCGGGCAATGCGGCGGCGAAGCTGGGCTTCAAGTTCGGCTTCGAGGCTGGCCAGCTCTTCGGGCAGGCGGAGGATGCCCTTGAAATAACGGTTGTTGAGGCTGCGCAGCTCGAGGCTCAGGAGGATGCCTTCGACCTCGCCGGACGCGTCGCCGTAGCCGGTCATCGAATGAATCACGCGACGACTCCGAAGGGGGAAGAGTTCACCGCGGAGGACGCGGAGAGCGCGGAGCGGCAGGCACGGGTGGGTGTGAAGCTGCGCATGGTGCGGCTTGCGCGCATCGGGTCATGGGGTCGGCGGTGTCCGCTCGGCATCGGCCGGGGGCGTGGTCGGTTCGGCCGGCGCGGCTGGGGCGGTCGGTTCCGAGGGTTGCGAGGGTTCCGCGGGAACGGCTGGTGCTTCACCGGTCGGCGACTCACTGGCGGGCGGCTCGGGTGCGGGCGACTGCGTTGTCGGCGGTTCCGTGGCGGGTGTTGTGGCCGGCTGCCCGGCGGGAGGCGTGGCCGGCTGATTGACGACTGTCTGGCGCTGCTCCTGTTCAGGGCGGATGGTCCAGGTCAGCCCCATGGCCAGCAGGAGGAAGGCCGCGAAGAAGACGACCGTGGCCCAGGTCAGCACGTCGCCGACCTTGGCTCCGAAGGCGCCCTGTCCGCCTCCTCCTCCGCCACCGCCGAACGCGCCCGCCAGCCCGCCGCCCTTGGGCTTCTGCACCAGGATCAGCAGAATCATCAGCGTCGCCACGCCGCAGAACAGCAGCGCCAGCACCGATACCAGCCAGCTACCCAGAATGAGCATGTGCATCCTCGCTTCTCAGTTACCCTCGCGCTGTTGCCCGCGCGACTGCGTTGCCTCTGCGAAGAACCGCTTGCCCACGCTCGCGGCTCGTTGTGACTGCCTCAGGCTGTCTTTGCCGCGGCCTGCACGATGGCGGCGAAGTCGGCGTGCTTGAGCGACGCGCCGCCGATCAGGCCGCCGTCGATGTCTTTCTGCGAAAACAGCTCGGCCGCATTGTCCGCCTTGACCGATCCGCCGTACTGGATGCGCACCGTGTCGGCGATCGATTCATCGAACATAAACTCGATCGCTTGGCGAATGACCATATGTGCTTTCTGCGCATCGGTCGGCGTGGCGGTTTTGCCTGTACCGATGGCCCAGACAGGCTCGTAGGCAATGGTGACACGGGCCATCTGCTGGTGGGTTACACCCGCCAGTCCGTAGCCCAACTGTCCCGTGTTGATGTAATCCGTCTTGCCGCTCTCGCGCTGCGCCAGCGTCTCGCCGACGCAGAGGATGACTTCGAAACCGGCTTCCAGCGCGGCGAGGACTTTGTCGTTGATCAGTGTGTCCGGCTCGCCGATCACGTGCCGCCGTTCGCTGTGGCCGACGAGTACGACGCCGACGCCCACGTCCTTGAGCATGGCAAGACTGACCTCGCCGGTGAACGCGCCGTCGCCCTGGTGGTAGAAGTCCTGGGCCCCGAGCTTGATCTTCGAGCCGGCTTTGGCCAGCACCTGTCCCACGGCCGCGAGGTAGGGGAACGCGGGGCAGATGACCACGTCGGCCTTGTCGGCCACGTTCAGATCGCGTGCGAGCGCCTCGGCCAGGGCGGTCGCCTGGGCCTGGTGCAGATTCATCTTCCAGTTGCCGCCGACGAACGGCTTGCGGCTGGGCATGGGCGTACTCCTTGCAGCGGCGGTCGCCCGGATCGCGATGACCGCACCATGGCGCATGGCGTTTCACGCGACCGGGAACCGGGCAGTATAACGATTTGCCCAGCCGCCCGATCAGGCATCGCGGCGCGGGCCGGCGGTCACGTCGTCGCCGCGGCGCGGTCGGGGGCGGGCTGGCGCAGCAGGTCGGCGGCGTTCTGGGTCTTGAGCTGTTCGATGCACGCGGCGACCAGGGCGCTCAAGGCCCGCGAGGGGGCCTGATCGTCGAAGTGGGCGAGCCGTCGGCCGTCGGCGCTGAGCACGCGTGCCCGCAAGCGACAGCCGGCGGCGGGGCGGCCTTGGTGTTCAAGCTGCCTCGGCTCGACGAGCACGGCGATGGCGCTGTGGCAGTCGCCATGGAGCGCGGCCACGACGCGGCGTTCGGCGTGTACGGCCTGGGCGGCGGCGGGATCGTTCAGGGGCAGACAGCGGCGCAGGGTGACGTGATCGTCGGTCCGGCACTGCACGGCGAGGGCGCCCTGGCCGGCGGCGGGAAGCATCTGGTCGAGGGGAATGCGGCGTTCGGCGTAGGCGTGCAGCCCCACGCGGATGAGCCCCGCGGCCGCCAGCAGGGTGGCGGCGTAGCGCCGGTCCTCGACCACCTTGCGCAGGCGCGTCTCGATGTTGCCGCGAATCAGTTCGATGCGCACGTCGCCGCGCAGGCGCAGCACCTGTGCGGCACGGCGGGGGCTGGCGGTTGCGACGACGGCGGCGGGGGGCAGGTGTTCGATTGCGGCCGCGCCCTCGGCCGCGATCAGGCAATCGTGCACATCCTCGCGCGGGGGCACCGCGGCGATGGTCAACGCTCCGCCCGGTCGCGGCTCGTCGCCGGCCGGCAGATCCTTCATGCTGTGCACCGCCAGGTCCGCGCGGTTTTCCAGCAGGGCCTGCTCCACGGCCCGGACGAACAGGCCCTTGCCGCCGGCCTCGGCCAGGGGGCGGTCCGAACGCGCGTCGCCTTCCGATTCGACCCAGACGTATTCGATGCGCACGCTCGGATGCAGTCGCTGAAGTGTTCGGCCGACGGCCTCGGCCTGCACGCGCGCCAGATGGCTTCGCCGTGAAGCGATGCGCAAAGGTCGGCGGCTGCGTCGCACGTGGAATCCTCCCGCGGCGCATCCTACACTAAACCCGCGAAAGCGTGCCACCATACGGGAGCACGGCGCATCGGGACACGGCAAGGCGCATCAAGGCGCGGGGGTCGAGCCAGTCATGGGGGATGCCAGACTCATCGTAGGCCTCACGGGCGCGACCGGGTTCGTCGGTCGTCACGTGCTGCGTCACCTGCTGGACGCGGGGCATGGCGTGCGCGCTCTGGTGCGCGATGCCGACCGACTTGCGCAGCCGGATCGAGCGAACGTGACGGCGGTGGCGGGCGATCTGTTCGATCCCGCGGCCCTGCGCCGACTGGTCGATGGCGCCGACGCCGTGGTTCACCTGGTGGGCATCATCGCCGAACGGCCCACGCGCGGCCAGACGTTCGAGCGGATTCACATCGAGGGCACGTGCAACCTTCTGGCGGCGGCGCGGGGCAGCGGGACCAGGCGATGGGTGCACATGTCGGCCCTCGGGGCCCGGCCCGACGCGCCGGCGAAGTACCACCGCACGAAATACGAAGCCGAGCAGCGCGTGCGCGGCAGCGGCATGGACTGGACGATTTTCAGGCCGTCGCTGATCCATGGACCCGACGGCGAGTTCATGCGGATGGTCCGCGGCTTCTGCACCGGCTGGTTCCCGCCGTTTCTGCCGTACTTCGGCAAAGGGCTGCTGGGCAACGGGGGCGGCGGCAGCCTGCAGCCGATCTGGGTTGAGGATGTGGCCCGCTGCTTCACGGCCGCGCCGGGCAATGCGAAGTCGATCGGCCAGGTCTATCCGCTCGGCGGGCCGAAGGTTTACACCTGGCCGGCGCTGTATGAACTGTGCCGCGATGTATTCACGCCCGGCAGCCGCCGCCGCCCGCGCGGCGTGCCGGTGTGGTACGCGAAGCTGATCGCCGGCCTGCCGGGTGTGCCATTCAACCGCGATCAGGTGCTCATGAGCCAGGAGGACAACGTCTGCTCGTCGGCGAAGGCCATCGCCGATTTCGGCTTCGAGCCGGCGGACTTCGCGTCAACACTGGCGGAGTACGGGCCGCGCATGAGCGGGCATTGATGCGCAGGGTCATTGCACAGGATCACGCCGCCGGGCGCGGGCGGTCGCGCTCGTGGTCGACGATGCAGAAGAAACCGAACGGCTGGTCGGCGGTCTCGTTGCGGAGCTGGTGGGCGGCCAGGGGCGGCACGTGGGCGATGTCCAGGGGGCGCAGATCGTAGCGCTTTTCGCCGACGATGAGCACGCCGGCGCCGCGGGCGGCGATGATCGCGTGCGTGTGGGCGTGCTTCTCGCAGCTTGAGAATCCGCCGGGCGCGATCTCGAAGTAGCGCAGGTCGAACGCGGCCCGCTCGCCGAAGCGGCCGAGCAGTTCGTGCCGCGTCACGTCGCGGAAGGGCAGGGCGTCGTCGGCCTTGTATTCGCTTACCGGCCGGCCGGTCCAGGTGAAATCATCGCGAAAGGCCAGATGCTCCAGCAGCACGGGTTTCACCGCCTGCCCGGCCGCGCCCGGCAGCTCGCAGGCGCCGGCCATATCGCGGCGGGGCGTGGTGAGATCGGCGTCGAAATGCTGGTTGACGGCTTCCAGCAGCTCGGCTGTGGACGCGGCCAGGTCCGGTCCGCGACTCAGCAGCGCCCCGCCGACGAGGAACACCGCGTCGCGGCCGTACTGCCGCGCCATCGCCGGCACGTTGTCGAACTGCATGCCTCCGGCCGGCGCGGGCAGTGCCGGCT
This sequence comes from uncultured Phycisphaeraceae bacterium, assembly GCA_964622625.1. Classification (GTDB taxonomy): domain Bacteria; phylum Planctomycetota; class Phycisphaerae; order Phycisphaerales; family Phycisphaeraceae; genus CAZCWM01. The sequence goes on from CAZUUQ010000056.1 coordinate 6,602, forward strand.
TCAGACCGCCCAGCGGGGCCGCCAGGGCTTTGCCGATGTCGAGGCACTCTTCGACGCTGAAACCGAAGCGTCCGCCGGCGTTGGGGAACACGCTGATGTCGGCCCCGGCAAGGCGGAACATCGTGCCCAGCAGGACCGCCGGCGTGATGCCATGCACGCGGTCGTGGAAGAACGTGCCCGATGCCGTCGGATGCGTGCAGATCAGCAGTCCGAACTTCTCGGCCGCCCACCGCACCGCGTCCAGGCCCACCAGCATCGGGGAGATCAGGATGCCGCGGATGCCCGCGCGCACCACCGCAAGCAGATGCTCTTCAAGCTGATCGAAGCGCACGCAGACATTGGGCAGGTACAGGCAGTTGCGTCCGGTGACGGCGTTGGCCGCCTCGACGGCCTGGTGGCAGGCGGTGACGCGGGCGGTGAAGTCTTCGAGCGAGTCATCGACGAGGTTGTGATCGTCCTTGACCATGTCGCCTCCGCCGCGGGCGAAGGCGCCGGCCATGGCGGCGAGGGCCGCGACGCTGCTGCCGCGCGGCTTGAGGGCGGTCATCAGCAGCGGTCGGCCGTGCACGCCCAGCAACTCACGCACGCCGGCGGTGCCGTTATTCGGCCCATGGAAGCGACTCAGCAGCGCGTGGGGCAGGCCCAGGTCCACCAGGCGGATGTGGTTCTTGATCGAGATGTTGCCGTAGACCAGATTCAGCAATTGCGGAAGCTGCCCGTTGGCCAGTTCGGGGTTGTAGTGGATCACCACCGCGAAGCGCGTGCGTCCGTCCGCGGTCGGGTCAGCGGGCTGGATGGACGCGATGCGCCCGACCACGTGCTCGCTGATGGCCGGGTCTGTCACCAGCGACCGCGGCACCTCGACGGTCTGCTCGAGGGCGATGGCATTCGCTTCCTGCTCGATGCGATCGGGCGCGGCGGTGACCAGATAGCGTGCCGTGACGGGCGGACAGGATGGCTGCGTGTTCAGGGCCATGGGATCATGATAGTGGCGGGCCGCGGCGCGGGGTCCGGTGCAGGCCCGGGTCCGCTCACTTGCCGTATGGTCCCAGAGCATCGTAAACGAGACGGGCCTGGTCGGGCTTCTTGCCGTGTTCGTCGAACAGCAGCAGTTCGTTGGGGCCGTCGGTCCGGAGCCACGGCTCGGGCAGGTAATAGCGGCTCTGCGGCGGCACCTTCCTGCCCGTATGGGTCGCCACAAAGTAGCGGCCGACGTTGCGGCCGTTGAGGTAGATCTGGCCCTTGCTCATGCCGCGTGGTTCGAGCCACAGCGGCGCGTCGGTGTGCGAAACGGTGAAGCTCGTGCGGTACCAGGCGGGCTGCGCGGGCGTGGTTCTGGGGGCGGGGCGGAAGCGGTCGTCGCCGGGCACGGACCACGGGGCGAAGGCCCACTCGGCTTTGTCGGTGAGCGTCTGCGTGGCCTGATAGAGCTTGACGCCTTTGGTGATCGCTTCGGCCTTGTCCTGGATGTGCATGAGGGCGAGGCGCAGGTCATTGCGGCCGCGTTTGAGATGCTCGCCCACGTGGAGCACCAGGCGGTGGAAGTTGCCTCCGTCCATCTGGCTGCCGACGAGGGCGACGGGCTGGCCGTTGACCACGACGGCGGCGGCCGGCACGTCGCCTGTTTCGAGGATCACGGGCTTCTGGGTGGTGAGGTTGAACTGCCAGGCGACGCTTTTGTTGGGCCGCGGCTCGTCGGCGCGCATGTTCACCCAGAACTGTGAAAGGGCGAACGGGTCGGGGGCCGGGTCGTCGATGACGCGGGCCTTGCCCAGGTTCATCGGCGTGACGTCATAGAGGTGGCCGAACAGGCCCTTGGCTTCGCCGAACTGCCAGCCGAAGCAGAAGCGGCCGAGGTTGTCAGCCAGGACGATGGTGTCGCCGCCGAGTCTGAGCGGCGCGGGGTCGGTCTGGGCGCCTGGTCCGAGTCCGAGCAGGGCGGCGAGTCTGCCGTCGCGGTAGAGGTGCAACCTGTCGGCGGCCTGCGGGGCCAGCGCCTTGCGCGCCGATGCGGCCGGCATGCGCAGGCGGTACCAGCCGTAGCCGAAATCGCAGTTGAGCTGTTCGAGGCTGGCCGGTCCGCTGATCCCGGTGTAGCGGCTGCTGCTGCCGTCGAGCATGGCGGCTTCGTCGGCATAGTCCCATGAACCGAGTCGGGGGGCGACGCGGCGTTTGGGCGTCGGGAGTTTGCGGGACTCGACGCGGCCGTCGCTGTGGATGGCGAAAAGCGTCGCCCAGTCGGGGTGGCGGGTCGGCTGGCCGTCGGCGCTGATGGCTGTGGCGCCGATGACGAGGCGATCCTCAAGCGGGTAGGCGGCTTCGAGTTGCTTTTCGTTGAGCACGACGATGTGCAGGCCCTCGTGCTCGTGGACGACCGGGGTCCTGTCGCGCGGCACGGTGAGCGTCAGCGGGGCATGGTCGATGGCGACGACGCCCCTGGCGTCCGCCGGGCCGAAGAGCACCAGCAGCTTCTGGGCGATGAACGCCAGCGGTCGGAAGCTGGTGTGCGTCAGCGTCGCAACGCCGCCGAGGTTGGCATGCAGCAGCGTCCAGGCCACGCGGTCTGTCCCCGGGGTTTTTCCCAGAGGGATGGTCAGATGCGTGCCGTCGGACAGCAGCAGGCTGGCGGCCGGGCGGCGGTCGCCGGGCTTGCGCAGCAGGAAGACGACGTCGCCCTGCGATCCCGACTGGTGGATGACGCTCAGGTCGTGGTCGGCTTCGTCGGGGCTGATGACGACGGGCTGTGCGGCGGGGTCGAGGTGGGCGAAGACGTGGCCGAACTGGCTGGCGAAGGTGGTGATGGGGCGGAGGGCGTGGTACTTGGGTCCGCGTCCGCCGGCTTCGAGCAGGGGGGCGTTGTAGTCGTAGCTGGTGGTCATGAAACAGTCGGGCTGGGCGACGCTGCGTCCGCCCCAGAAGCCGAAGTTGGTTCCGCCGTGGAACATGTAGAGGTTCAGTTGCCCGCCGACGGCCAGCATGGAGGCGACGCGGTAGGCCACCAGGTCGGGGCTGTTGTGGTCGGCATGGCGGCCGCCCCAGTGATCGAACCAGCCGGGCCAGTATTCCGTAACAAGGCGTGGAGCGTTGGATTGCACGACACGGAGCTGGCGCAGGTCGGGCGCCAGGTGGGTCAGGGCATTCCAGGTGTCGATGGTCCCTTCGGTGCGGGTCCAGAGGTTGTTGCAGCAGTTGATGGGCGTGGTGCAGCCGGCTTCGCGCAGGTAACGGACCAGCTCGGTCAGGTGGTCCAGGTCCCTGGGTCTGGAAAGCGGATGCGGCGTGCAGAACCACTCATTCTCAGCCTGGATCATGACGATCGGGCCGTTGCGCGGGTTGCCGTCGGCGCGGGGGCTGGTGACCTGAAGATCCTTGACCTGCTCCATCACGGCCGAGAGATAGCGCGAGCAGGCCTCGTGGTACGGTCCGTTGGCCTGGCGGAGTGCGACACCCTTGATGCGATGCAGCCAGGGCGGCAGGCCGCCGAAGTCCCATTCGGCGCAGACATAGGGACCGGGGCGCAGGATGCAGTACATGCCCAGCTCGCCGATGAGCTTGACGTAGGCGCGCAGGTCGGCATCGCCCTCGAAGTGGAACTTGCCGGGCCGCGGCTCGTGTACGTTCCAGAAGACGTAGGTTTCGATACAGTTGAGCCCTGCCTGTCGGGCGGCGAGCAGCCGGTCTTTCCACAGGGCGCGCGGCGTGCGGGGATAATGGATGGCGCCGCTCACCAACCAGATGCGGCGGCCGTCGATGGCGAAACTCTGTCCGTCGTAGCTGATGCTGGCCATGGCATCTCCGTGCTGACAGGTTCACGGCGGTATCGCCGCGCGGCGCTGCGGGTTCCAGGGCTGGTCAACGCCCGCCGCCGGATGGGTGACTATACTAATCGCCTTCAAGTGATGACGTTACGCGGCCTGGCTTTGCTCGGTTTGATCTGTCTGGCGGCAGGGTGCTATTCGCAGCGCCTCGGCCAGCTTGATCGCCGCGTGGCCGAGTTGATCCGCCGGGAGCAGGCCGACTGGCTGGATCCGTCGATTGAACACGATCCGGCCCCCGCGCCGCCGCTGCCGGCGCGGATCGACGGGCGCTCGGAGGCGGTGTCGCCGATCCCGCCGACGGGCGACGGCATGCGGGCCGACGTCGAACCCACGACCACCGGGGCGGTGCGCCGCGCTGGATATGCGGATGCGGACGCGGACGACACGTCCGCGGACGCGGCGGGCCCGGGCGCTGCCGCGACGGCGGTCGGCATGGATCTGCGCCAAGTGCTGGCCTATGCCGTGGCCCACGCGCCGGAGTACCGGACCGAGAAGGAGTCGCTTTTTCTGGAAGCGATCGCTTTCCTCAGCGAGCAGCACCTGTGGGGCCCGCGGTTTTTCAGCACCTTCAGCGCCGACTACGCCACCGTGCCCGAAGGCGGGGACCACGATCAGGCCCTGACGTTGACGCAGGATCTGCGCGTGACGCAGCGCCTGCCCTACGGGGGCGAGGTTTCCGCGCGTGCCCTGGTCAATTACGTCAACCAGTTGCGCTCGGCGGACGGGGCGGCCACCGACACACAAGCCGCCGAGGCGAGCGTGTCCCTGACGCTGCCCCTGCTGCGCGGCGCCGGCGAGGCGGCCCGCGAATCGCTGGTCCAGGCGGAGCGCAGCCTGATCTATGCCGTCCGCCGCTTTGAACGCTACCGCCGCAGCTTTCTGGTCGATATCGCCGGCGACTTCTACAGCCTCCTGCAGCAGGGGGTGAACATCGAGAACCAGCGTCGGCAACTGCGGAGTCTCGAGGATGAGGAGCGCCGCCGCAACGCCCTGGCCGAAGCCGGCCGGGTCGCTTTCTTTGAGGTACAACGTTTCCAGAGCGAGGTGCTCTTCGCCCGCTCCAACCTGGAAGACCAGACCGAGCAGTACGCCGCATCGCTCGATTCACTGAAGATTCGCATCGGGATGCCGGTGGACGCCGATCTGACGCTGGTGACCTCCATGGTCGAGGTGCCCGAGGCTCTGCTCGACCCCGGCGAGGCTGTGCCGATTGCCCAGCGCGATCGCCTTGACCTTCGCAACACGGCCGATCAGGTCGAAGACAGTCGCCGCTCGGTGCGCATCTCGCGCAACCGGATGCTGCCCGATCTGGACCTGCGGGCCGATATGCGCGTGCCCACGCAGAGCGGCCGGCAGTTTGGCGGCTTCGATCTGGATCCCGGGCAGGGCTCGGTCGGCGCCGGCTTGACTCTCGATCTGCCGCTGGATCGCCGCCAGGAGTGGCTGGCTTACCGCGGCGCGCTGGTGCGTCTGGAGCAGTCGCAGCGCAATTACCAGCTCGAACGCGATCGCGTCGCCATCGAGGTGCGCAGCGCCATCCGCCAGGTTCGGCGCGACCGGTACAACGTCGAGTTGCAGCAGCGCAACGTCACCCTGGCCGAGCGGCGCATGGTGGAAGTGCAGCTCAAGGCCCGCACCCTCGGCCCCGAAGAGGTGATTTCGGCCAACCAGGACCTGCTCGATGCCCAGAACCGCCTGGTGGAGGCGACGCGGAACTACCGTCAGAACCAGCTTCAGTTCCTGCTGGCCACCGGTCAGATGCGGGTGACGGCAGCCGGTCAGTGGCTGGCGCCCGCCCACTTCCAGCAACCACCCGCGGTGCAGGAAGATGGCCGAGTGCCTGCGGAGGACGTCGTCGCGGATGGGCCGGCACAGGAGCCGATCACCGTCGAGCAGGCGCCGGCGGATGCCGTCGATGGCGGCGAAAAGTCACAGGAAATAAGTGATTCGGCCGGGAATCCGGATGCCCCGGGGCCGCAAGCGGAGTAGGATAACAGCAATGAGTCGCATGATGCCCCTTCCCTGGCTCGGGCGTCGCTGGGCGATCAGCCCCTGGGCGACGCGCCGCAACGTCGTTGTGTCGGCCGTCGTGGCCCTGGTGGTGTTCGTGCTGGTGGCGACCCTCGCGGGTCGTGACGCGGCCGCCCCCGCGGATGCGACCCTCACCAGGGCTCAGGCGGCTGAGTGGTATGACGTCACCGCCCGGGATTTCGACGTGATCATCGCGGCGTCCGGCGAGCTGGAGCCGAAGGACAAGGTCGAGATTCGCTGCGAAGTCGAGGGACGGACCACCATTGTTGAAGTCGTTGACGAGGGCACGAGCGTCCGGCAGGGCGACATCCTTGCCCGCCTGGCCGACGATGAACTGCGCGACAAGATCGACACGCAGCAGCAGCAGGTGGAGCAGGCTGTGGCCGAGCAGGTCGCGGCCGAGGAGAACCTGGCGATCCAGCGGGCCGAGGCCGCCCGCCGGCAGCGCGACGCGCAGACCAAGCTGGCCCTGGCGATGCTCGATCTGAAGAAGTGGGAGGAGGGCGACGACGTCAAGAAGCAGCGCGAACTGGACCTGGCCCTGGAGAAGGCTCGGCGCAACATCGAGCGGGCTCGGCGTGATCTGGTCGAAAGCAAGGCCCTGCACGCCGAGCGGTTCATCAGCGACAACGAGCTGGAGGACGCGGAGATCGATGTGATCGAGGCCGAGAACGCCCTGGCCTCGGCCACGTTGGACATCGATGTCTACAACCGCTTTACGCGGCCCAAGGAGCACCGCGATGTACAGTCGAAGGTGGAGGACGCCGAGGCGGAACTGACGCTGACCATCGACAAGGACCAGCGCGAGATCCGCCGCCGGGAAGCGGAAGTGACCAACAAGACCCGCACGCTTGAACTGCGTCGTCAGGCGCTGGCCAAGCTCGAGGCGCAGCTTGAGAAGACGGTCATTTTCGCGCCGACGGACGGCCTGGTGGTCTACGGCACGTCGATGGGCCGATCGTGGGAGCGCGGCGACCCTCTGCGTGCCGGACGCGAGGTCCACTACAACCAGACGCTGTTCATCCTGCCCGACACGCGGCAGATGGTGGCGGTGCTGCGCGTGCATGAAGCGATGCTGCCGCAGGTCCGTGAAGGCCAGAGCGTCCGCGTCCGCGTCGACGCCCGCCCCGGTGAGGTGATCGCGGGCACGGTGACGCAGATATCCGTCATGGCCGAGGGCGGCCGCTGGTGGAGTCCCGACGTGCGCGAGTACGGTGTGCGTGTGCTGCTGCCGCCTGGTTTCGACGATTCGCTCAAGCCGGCGATGCGCTGCTCGGGCGACATCATCGTGGATCGCGTGGCCCAGGCCCTGGCCGTCCCCGTCCAGGCGGTCTATGCCGAAAGCGACCAGCGTTACTGCTATCTGCAGAATGGCGGACGGTTGCAGCGCCAGCCGGTGACCATCCGGCGGTACAGCGACCTGTACGTGGAAATCACCGAGGGGCTGGCTGCCGGAGACCGCGTCCTGCTGCGTCGCCCGCGGCCGGGAGAGCAGGGGTAAGCGACCGCACACGACGACTCACGGCGTCGTCCGCGTCGTCCACACAGGCTCCGTCAGAAGGATGCGCACCGGCAGCATCACCACGCTGCCGATCAGCCGCGCCGCTTCGTCGCCCATGGCCGCGAGATTCGCCGGGCCGTGCTTCGCCGCGTCGGCCTGTTCAAGGCTGGCTTCAAGCGTTGGTGGATCGAAGCGACCCTCAAGCCGCGGCATCTGGTCGGCCGTCGGACGCTTGGAGATCAACCACGTCGGCCCATGATGCGTGCGGCCGTCCGCCGGCGTGACCACCAGGACGGGCCAGTCATCGCGCTCCAGCAGCCGGCGCGTCTGGGCCGCGTCCACGTCTGCTCGTGCATCAGGTTGCGGCGGCGGCACGTCGGCCGCAACCACCTCCGTCGGCGCGACCCCGTCAGTCCCGCCTGCGTGCTGTTCGACAGACGGCGTGCCGTCGGCATCGGCTGTTTGCGCCCATGCCTGCCCGAACCAGAGCACCAGTGTCAACCCTATGGTGGTCCAGAGAATCTTGCGTCGCATGGCCCAACTCCATTGCAGGCACGGGCGTCTTCATGCATGGTAGCAGCCCACCGTCCGAAGCCCAAGACCATCGCGATGGGCGTCGCAGCCGGGGCGGGCGTTGGCGAAAACAGCGGACACGGCCCGGCGGAAGGCGGCACAGGTTTGCCGCGAGCCGCGGCGACATTTACACTGTCTCGCGGAAGTCGGGAACCGCGGGGGGCGGGCTGGACTTGTCGCGATCGAGGCGCGTCATGCACAAATGGCTCACAATGATTGCGGCCGTGCTGGTCGGTGCGCTGGTCGG
>CAZUUQ010000056.1:14871-18347 GCA_964622625.1 uncultured Phycisphaeraceae bacterium
GCTGGTCGGTGCGCTGGTCGGGTGCGCGGAGAATGTCCATATGCTGTCGCTGTCGAGTGACGGCCAGTACCTGGCTCCGCAGATCGGTCCGGGGCTGGTGGCGCGACGCGATTCGCCGATCCCCGACCTGCCGATGCCCATCGGCTTCGTCGTTGTGGCCGATCAGTCGCGCGTCGAGGCCCGCGGGCTGAGCCGCTATGTCCGCCACGTCTACCAGGGCCGCGCCAGCATGGCTGATGCCGTGCGCTTTTACCGCCATCACGCGCCGCTGCACGCCTGGCGATCGCTCGGCGAACAGACCGGCGACGGCCAGACGCTCATGTGGTTCGCCAAAGGCTCCGAGCGCCTGACGCTCAAGCTGTCGCGCTATGGCGGCATCGTCTCGGTCGTCGTCTGGATCACCGACCGCGAGGGCGTGTGAAACCGGCCCGCGCCGGCCGCCATGCCCGCCGTCACTGCCAAGCACCCGCACATAAGGACGCACCCGCCCATGGATTCGGATCATCGACACGAACTGAAGGAAAATGACCTGGCCGAGTTTATGCGCAACTTCGGCCAGTTCTGGACACGGTGGGGCAACTCGCTGCTGCTGGTGGTGCTGGTGGTGCTGATCGCGGTCGTATCGGTGCAGATGATTACCGCGCATCGCTTCCGCAGACACGAGCAGAACTGGAGCAGCCTGGAGTTTGAGACCAGTCCCGCGGCCCTGGCGTCCGTCGCCGAGACGGTCAGTCATCCGCCGATCCGGGCCTTGGCGCATCTGCGGGCCGGTGACGCGCTGCTGCGCGGTGAGGCCGTCGACGCCGTGTCCTCGCCGGACGATGCGTCGGCTTCGGGACCGGCCGCGGCGCAGCGCCGTCTGCGGCAGGCGGCCGAACACTACGAGGCCGTGCGGCAGATGGCCGATGCCGATGCGCTGTTCAAACTCAATGCCCTGCTGGGCCTGGCTGCCGTCGCGGAAAGCCAGCGGCAATGGGATCTGGCCCAGCAGCTTTACGAGCAGGCCGTCGCCGAATCGCGCGAGCAGCAGCAGCCTGCCCTGGCGGAACAGGCGGCCCAGCGCCTGGCCATGCTCGACCGCCTGCGCGAGCCGATGACCCTTGCCCCGGCCGCGCCCGAGACGCCCGCGGCGCCCGATGCCGACGCGCCCCTCCAGGAGGCCGCGCCGGCCGACACAGCCGACGCCGCCCCGCCCGCCGCGGCGCCCGCGGATACCGACCAACCCTGATGCCGCCGCGCGATCATCCTGAACCGCCGGACGAGCGCGACGCCGACGCCCTATCTGCTCACGAGATCGACGCCGAACCGGCGCTCGATGCCCTCGGACCGGCCGCGCAAAGCTGCAGCTTCGTTGTCCGCCGCCACGTCGATCAGCGGCTGGATCTGTACCTCCGCAGCCGCCTCAAGCGCGTCAGCCGCGCCAAGGTCCAGCAACTGATCGACCTCGGCGCCGTCACGGTCAACGACCAGCCAGCGAAGCGCAGCGTTGTGGTCCGCAAGGGCGACCGCATCGCCCTGCGCCTGCCCGCCCCGGCCGTCCGCACCATCATCCCCCAGGACATCCCGCTTGAAATCCTCCACGAGGACGACGACCTGATCGTCATCAACAAGCAGGCCGGCCTGATCGTGCACCCGGCCCGCAGCCAGCTCGACGGCACGCTGGTCAATGCCCTGGCGCACCACTTCAAGAAGCAGGTGCAGGCGGCCGGCGGCGTTTGGCGCGACTGGAAGACCAGCGGCCTGCGCGCCACCGACCTGCAGGGCATGGACAGTGCTGATGACGCCGATGCCCTCAATGTCGATGCCGCGACCACCGACGCCGCCGTTGCCGACGCCGCCGCCGATGCGATCGATGGCGATGGTGATGTCACGCCGATCCTGCCGCCGCCCGATCAGACCGGTGACGAGGCGGTGCTGGGCCTCAGCAGTGTCGGCCTGGCGCTGATGCGGCCGGGCATCGTGCATCGGCTGGACAAGCACACCACGGGCGTGATGGTCGTGGCCAAGAGTGAGCACGCCCACGGCCGCATCGCGATGCAGTTCGAGCGGCGGCAGGTGGTCAAGGCCTATCTCGCCGTGGTGCATGGCCGGGTCGACGGCGTCGGGGGCGTGATCGATCAGCCCATCGGCAAGCATCCGACGGTGCGGGAAGCGTATGCCGTCCGCCACGACAGCACCGGCCGCGCGTCGGTCACGCTCTACCGTGTGCGCGAGCGGTACCGCGGCTTCTGCCTCGTCGAGCTGGAACTGAAGACCGGCCGCACGCACCAGATTCGCGTGCACATGTCCTACATGGGCCATCCGCTGGCTGGCGACCTGGTCTATGGCGGGCAGGCCGTCGGTCACGGCGATCTCGACCATCCGCCCACGCCCGCCGGCGCGCGCAGCTATCTCAATTACGCCCGGACGCGCGAAGAGGGCTTGCCCATGCAGATCGCGGCCGATCAGCGGTCGGACCTGCTGATGAGCTATCCCGCGCTGCATGCCGCGTTCCTGCGCTTCGAGCACCCGGGCACGCGGCAACCTGTGACGTTCACCGCCCCTGTGCATGGGGACATGCGGAAACTCATCACCGAACTGCGCCGCCGACCGGCCGACGGCGACGTGGCTCGCGAAGGCTGCTGGATCGATTTGCGATTGGCGATGGGCGAATGACGGCAATAAGAAAAGGCAAAAATGGGGCGGGGGTCATTCCCGTCGGCGCGGGGGATGGGCCATCATGACTCCCGTTCCCTTTTTCAGGCCGGCAGTTTCCGCCACACCGTGTCAGTGACGCCGGCCTGGTGGTTCGCCAGGCGGGCCAGGGCGAAGAGCAGGTCGCTGAGGCGGTTCAGATACGCGATGACGAGCGGGCGCGTGTGTTCGACGCGTCCCAGGGCCACGCAGTGGCGCTCGGCCCGGCGGCAGACGCTCCGAGCCACGTGCAGACGTGCCGCCAGTTCCGTACCGCCGGGCAGGATGAACTGGTTCAGGGCCGGCACCGGCTCGCAGGCTGCATCGATCTGCCGCTCCACCATCTCGATGTGCGGGGCTTCAACGAGATTCAGAGACGCCTCCTCGACCGTGTGCCGCGGCGTGGCCAGCTCGGCGCCGAGGTCAAACAGGCGGTGCTGGACCTCGAGCAGTGCGTCTCGGATCATTGCACTGCCGTCACCGCAGGCGGCGAGGGCCAGGCCGATGTGGCTGTTCAGTTCGTCGACGTGGCCGTAAGCCCTGACGCGCAGACTGTCCTTGCCCAGCCGCTGGCCCGTAGCCAGCCCCGTTTCGCCCCCGTCGCCGCGTCTTGTGTAGAGTTTCATGGGCGAATGATAGCAGGGCGGCGGTCGGGCCGTGGAGCGTGAACATGCCGGCCGCGGTCCCACTGGCGAAGCCGCATCATCCCGGCGAGAATCGCCCGCGCGGGAGCGTAGCTCAGTGGTTAGAGCAGGCGACTCATAATCGCTCGGTCGCAGGTTCGAATCCTGCCGCTCCCATTG
>CAZUUQ010000057.1:0-12284 GCA_964622625.1 uncultured Phycisphaeraceae bacterium
CCTGGGCGGTCAGAACGCGGCCCTGGTGCTCAAACGCTGGACGGCGTAGCCGCGTGCGGGTCGGTCGGGTCGGTTACGTTTACGTCATCCGCGTCCCTTTCGCTGTGCTTCGTGCGTGAAAACGTGGTGCGCGGGGGTCGGCCGCGCGGGTGATCGCGTACCGTAGCGCGCCCCTTATCAAGCGAAGTCAGTCCCGCCAAAGGACACGTGGCGAACCATGGCGAGCACACGCCGATTTTCTCTCGGCCGTCCTCCGTGCTCTCTGTGTCTCCGTGGTGAATGGATCGGGGAATATGAGATATCCGGCCCTGAAGGGCTCGGCTTGGGCCGGGTGGGATTGGGAGTCGGGGGTTGGGATTCGGGAGTTGGGAGTCGGGGGGCATCGCGTGGGAAGGCCCAGGCATGGCTATGCCTGGGCTTTGGGGGCGGGGTGGGTTGGGGGGGGTCAGGCGGCGTCCATATCGGCCGCCGGCGTGGTGGCGTCGAGTGATTCGCCGGTGAGCTGGGGGGCGTAGCCTTCCTCGACCGATTGGCCGTCGGCGCGGCGGACGACGGGGGCGGGGTTGGCGCGGTGGTGGTCGGACCAGGCGGCTTCAAGGGCTTTCTGCTTGTCGGCGTCGAGCGCGCTAAAGCCGACGCGGCCGCGGCATTTGGGGTACTTGGAGCAACTGAGCCACAGGCCGCGCTTGGAGTCGCGCAGATAGAGCGGGGCTTCGCACTTGGGGCAGGGGATGTCGGTGGTCAGCGGCTCGACCTTGGGCAGGACGACGCAGCCCTTCTTGTCGAGCTTCACGACGCCCTTGCAGGTGGGATAGTTTTCGCAGCTCAGGAACGGGCCGAAGCGTCCTGTGCGGCGGGTCATGGCGCTGCCGCACTGGGGGCAGAGGATGTCGCAGGTCTGCGGTGGCTGGGGCTTGCCGGCCGCGTCGATGGGGGCGGCGTAGTCGCAGTCGGGGTAGGTGGAGCAGGAGAGGAAGCGGCCGTTGCGTCCGAAGCGGTAGACGGTCGGCGAGCCGCACTTTGGGCATTTGTACGGGGCGGGCTCCATCTCGGCCTTGGCGTGGACCATCTCGTCGTGGGCTTTCTCCAGGTTCCGCTTGAACGGGGCGTAGAACTCGTGGAGCATCCGGACCCAGTCGAGGTGTTCGTCCTCGATGCGGTCGAGGCGGGCTTCCATGTCGCGGGTGTAGCCGGGGTCGAGGAGCGTGGGGAATGCTTCGATGAGCTTGTCGGTGACGACCTTGCCCAGGTCGGTGGCGCGCAGGCGTCGGTCGCGGGGCATGAGCGGCTCGACGTATTTGCGGTCCTGGATGGTCTGGATGATGGCGGCGTAGGTGGATGGTCGGCCGATGCCCATCTCCTCGAGCTTCTTCTGAAGCGAGGCTTCGGTGTAGCGCGGCGGCGGGCTGGTGAAGTGCTGGGTCGGCTCGATGGCGAAGGGCGCGACGGGCTGGTTTTCGGTCAGGGGCGGGAGGATGGCTTCGTCGCCGGTGGGGATGCCGACGGCCTTGTAGAAGCCGTCGAACACGAGCGTGCGGCCGGTGGATTTGAACGAAGCTTCGCCGCGCGGGGTGTCGGCGGCGATCATGACGGTGGTCGAGTCCCACTGGGCGGGTGTCATCTGGCTGGCGAGGAATCGCTCCCAGATGAGGCGGTAGAGCTTGTACTGTTCGTCGGTCAGCTCGTGGCGGACGCGCCTGGGGGTGATGCTCACGTCGGTGGGGCGGATGGCCTCGTGGGCTTCCTGGGCGCTCTTGTTCTTGTTGGCGTAGAAGTTGGGTTTGTCGGGCAGGTACTCGCGGCCCCACTCGCCGCCGATGTAGGACCGGGCCATGTCGAGGGCCTCGGGCGACAGGTGGGTCGAGTCGGTGCGCATGTAGGTGATGAGGCCGGTCTGCCCTTCCTTGCCGTGGATGTCGACGCCCTCGTAAAGCTGCTGGGCGACGCGCATGGTGCGCAGGAGGGGGAAGCCGAGCTGGTTGGCGGCCGCCTGCTGGAGCGTGGAGGTGATGAAGGGGGCTGAGGGGCGGACGGTGGTGCGTTTGGTCTCGACCGAGCGGATGCGATACGGCGGGGCACCGTCAGCAACCGCGCTATCAGCCACCTGGCCGACGAGCTGGATGCGATTGCGGGCGGGGCCTTTGGCTTTGTCGTCCTGCCAGGCGCGGCTATCCTGCTCGACGAAGCCGAGGGCGGCGGCGACTTCGAGGGCCTGATCGCGGTTGTCGGGACGGAAGTCTTTGCCGGCGAAGCTGACGAGTTCGGCTCGGAGGGCGCGGCGGTCGTTGAGCCAGGCGACCTTGCGGCGGAGCGTGGGACCAGCCTGCTTGTCGCCATTGGCGTTGGCGTTTTCGGCTTCGGCGTCCGGGGCCGCGTTTTCGCTGAGGAAGGTGGTCCAGTCGCTGGCCAGACGCTGGGCGTGCTGGGGTTCGGCAGCGAAGTTGGCGGCGATCTTCCAGAACTCGTCGGGGATGAAGGCTTCGATTTCGCGTTCGCGTTCGACGACGAAGCGGACGGCGACGGACTGGACGCGGCCGGCACTCAGGCCGCCGGCGACCTTTTTCCAGAGCAGCGGCGAGACCTGGTAGCCGACGATGCGGTCGAGGATGCGTCGGGCCTGCTGGGCGTTGACGCGGTTTTCGTCGATGCGTCGGGGGCTGGCGAAGGCGTGCTGGATTTCGCGCTGGGTGATGGCGTTGAAGACCACGCGCTTGGCGCCGTCGAGCTTGATGTCGAGGGCCTGGGCCAGGTGCCAGGCGATGGCCTCGCCCTCGCGGTCGAGGTCGGTGGCGAACCAGACGTCGGCGGCCTGTCTGGCGGCCTGTCGCAGGTCGGCAACGGTCTTCTTCTTGCCGGTGAGGATTTCGTATGTGGGTGCGAAATCGTTGTCGAGGTCGACGCCGGGGACCGGTTGCTTCACGCCCTTGGGGGCGCGGGGCGGCAGGTCGCGGACGTGGCCGACGCTGGCCATGACCAGGTAGTCGGGGCCGAGATACTTGTTGATGGTCCTGGCCTTGGTGGGGCTTTCGACGATGACCAGGTGCTTGCCGGCGGCGCGTGCGGCGTTGGAGCGGCCGGCACCGGACGGGGCACGTGAGGCGGCGCGGGCCCGGCTGGCGGGAGCCTTTTTCGTCGGGGCCTTCGAACTGGTCTTCTTTCGTGCCATGGGGTCGTTGTATCGGCCGATTCGGGAGCGCTCCGCGATGTGTCGCGGCTCCCCGGCGGGTGTAGGTCACGGTCGGCTTGCGGCGGCGTGACACTTGAGCAGTATTGGGCGGCGATGTCAAGTGACGATCGTAAACCTTGATTTATACGTCGCTTGTGCGCAATACCGCGTCCACGAGGGCTTCGAGAGGCTTTCCGGGAGGCTCGATCCAGGTGACGGCGGCGAAGCGTTTGAGCCAGGTCCGCTGGCGTTTGGCGAAGCGGCGTGTCTGGATTTTGGTCTGCTCAAAGGCCTCGTCACGTGTGAGCCGGCCGTCAAGATGGGCAAGCACCTGCTTGTACCCGAGGGCCTCGCGGGCCTGCGGGCCGAGTTGGCTGCGGGCGTGGAGGTCGGCGGTCTCCTCGATCAGGCCGCGGGGCCACCAGACGTCGGCCGGGTCCAGGCCGTCCTGCTCGATGGCTTTTAGAGGGTCGAACATGGCCTTGACGCGGAGGTTGATGCGGCGATTGACCAGCTCGGTCGGCCAGGCGAGGCCGATGAGGCGGGCGTCGTGGCGGTAGCGGGTGGCTCGCGGCCCAGCGCCTCGCCACTGCCGCTGCTGCTGGCTGATGGGTTGGCCGGTGCTCTCGAAGACCTCGATGGCGCGGATGAGCTTTTTTCTGTCGTTTGGGTGGATGCGGCCGGCGGCGGTGGGATCGACCGCGGCCAGGCGATCGTGCAGTGCGACCGAGTCGAGCTGACTGAGCTGCTCGCGAAGCCGCGGATCATGGCCCGGGCCGGCGAACAGGCCTTCGAGCAGTGCCTGGATATAAAGGTTCGTGCCGCCGACGACGACGGGCGTGCGGCCGCGGGCCTGCATGGCGGTGATGAGGGCATCGGCCTGCTGGAGCCAGTCGGCGACGGTGAAGCGGTCGGCGGGTTCGACGCAGTCAATCAGGTGGTGGGGCACACGGGCCCGGAGGGCGGGCGAGGGTTTGGCGGTGCCGGCATCCATGCGGCGGTAGATCTGCATGGAGTCGGCCGAGATGATTTCACCGCCGAGACGCGTCGCCAGGGCGACGGCCAGCTCGCTCTTGCCCCCGGCTGTGGGGCCGAGGATGACGATAGGGCGGCAAGTGGCGGGTGCGGGGTGCATGGGGGGTGCAGGGTCTGGGTTGATTGCAGCCTGGTGCCTTGGTCACTTATCCCCCGGCAGAGCCGGGGGCTGATCGCCTCGTTCCCCCGGTCCAGCATATCGGCGTGGACAGGCGGGGGCGGCGCGGCAATGATGTCGTGCGGGCGGAAGCCTTTGGTCACTTCAAACCCATCACACGACAGGGGGCAGCCATGAAACTGGAAGTCGAACGCGAGCAGGTGTGGGTCACGGCGGTGGCGGATCGTCCGGGGACGCTGCACGAGAAGCTCAAGGTGCTGTCGGAGGCGGGGGCGAACCTCGGCTTCGTCATCGCGCGGCGAAGCGATCGCACGCCCGACGAGAGCGTGGTCTTCATCACGCCGCTCAGCGGCAGCAAGCAGACGCGGGCGGCGGAGGCGGCGGGCTTCCGCAAGACGCAGAACATGCACGGCGTGCGCGTGTCGGGGACCGATAAGCCCGGCGTGGGCGCGACGATCACGGGCGCGCTGGCGGAGGCGGGTTTGAACCTGCGCGGCCTGTCGGCGGCGGCGATCGGCAGCAAGATGGTCATGCACCTGGCCTTCGACAGCGAAGAGGGCGCCAAGCGGGCGGTCACGACGCTCAAGAAGCTGGCTGGTTGATCCGGGCGCTCCACCGCCAGCCGCCACGCGCGGCGGCTGGGCGTTACCGGCCCCCCGCGCAGGCCGCCGCCCGCGCGGCTTAAGTCCGCCGATTATCAAGACGATGACGGTTGTGCCGTCTGGGGAAACTTTGCCGGTTCGGCCGCGCTGTTTTGCGCGACCGAACCGGGACGGCGGTCGCCGCGGCCCGAGCGATGGAGTTGCCGGGCGTACGACCGGGCAGGCGGCAGGGAGCGGATCTTGATCGTGGGCCGGCCAACTGTCATGTCGTCGCCTGCCGATGCGGAGGCTGTCGTCGCGCCGCCGCCCCGGGCGTCGGCCCTGGTGATCCGGGCCGAGCGCCGCATCGGTCTGCCCGACCTGGGCGAGCTGTGGCGCTACCGCGATCTGCTGTGGCTGTTCACGCTGCGCGACATCAAGGTGCGCTACAAGCAGGCGGCCCTGGGCGCGGCCTGGGCGGTCATTCAGCCGGTGGTGGCGATGGTCGTGCTCAACGCCTTCTTCGGAAAGCTGCTGGGTGTGGCCGAACGCATGGACGCAGGCGTGCCCTATCCCGTTTTTCTCTTCGCCGGCCTGCTGCCGTGGACTTTCTTCGCATCATCCGTCACCGCGTCGACCAACAGCCTGGTGGCGAATGCCGGCATTCTGCGAAAGGTCTACTTCCCCCGTCTGCTGGTCCCCGTCGCGGCAGTGGGCGCTCCGCTGGTGGACTACGCCATCGGTTTCGTCGTGCTTCTGGGGATGATGCTCCACTTCGGCGTGCCGCTGAGCGCCGCCCTGCTGCTGCTGCCGCTGCTGGTGCTTTCGACGATCCTGGCCGTGCTGGGCGTGGGCCTGGCGATGGCGAGCCTGACCGTCTCGTACCGCGACTTTCGCCACGTCGTGCCATTTCTCGTGCAGGTGTGGTTCTTCGTGACGCCGGTGATCTACCCGCCGACGATCGTGCCGGCTGAGTATCGTCCGCTGCTGCTGCTGAACCCGATGGGCGGCGTGATCGAGGGCTTTCGCAGCGCGGTGCTCGGCCAGCCGCTGGATGTGCCGGCCTGGCTGGTGTCCGTTGCCGTCAGCGGCACGCTGGTGCTTGTGGGCCTGATCTATTTCCAGCACGTGGAGAAGCGTTTCGCCGACGTGGTCTGAACGGCGCGGCGGTTGATGTTGAGCAGTCCATGAGTGAGCCTGTTATCCAGATCGAAGGCCTGGGCAAGCGTTACCGCCTGGGCGCCAGCCATCGCAACGAGCCGACGCTCGGCGAGGCGGTCTACGATGCGCTGGGGCGCGGATGGGCGAAACTGCGCGGCCGCGAAGCGACGCGGGCACGGCGGCACTTCTGGGCGCTCGATGATGTGAACCTGACTGTACAGCCGGGTGAAGTCGTCGGCCTGGTCGGGCACAACGGCGCGGGCAAGAGCACGCTGCTGAAGCTGCTGTCGCGCATCACGCCGCCGACGCGCGGGGCGATCACGCTGCGCGGGCGCGTGGGCAGCCTGCTGGAAGTCGGCACGGGCTTTCATCCGGAGCTGACGGGGCGTGAGAACATTTACCTCAATGGCGCGATTCTCGGCATGCGCCGCGGCGAGATCCGCCGCAAGTTCGATGCGATCGTCGATTTCGCCGAGATCGGCCGCTTCATCGACACGCCGGTGAAGCGCTACTCCAGCGGCATGTACGTGCGCCTGGCCTTCGCGGTGGCGGCCCACCTGGAGCCGGAGATTCTGCTGGTTGACGAGGTGCTGGCCGTGGGCGACGCGGCTTTCCAGAGCAAGTGCCTGGGCAAGATGGGCGACGTCGCCCGCGCGGGCCGCACGATTCTCTTCGTCAGCCACAACATGAAGGCCGTCCGCTCGCTGTGCCACCGCGCGGTGCTGCTGGACAACGGCCGACTGGTGGACGACGGCGATGCCGACACGGTGACGCAGCGTTACCTCCAGGCCGCCCGGCCGCTGGTGCCGCTGGATCAGTTGCGCCGGCGGATCGCCGCCCTGCCGAGCGACGACAGCTTCCGGCTTATTGACGTGCAACTCACGCAAGGCGGCAGCTCGGCCGGTGTCGCCCGCGACACCATCGGCAACGGCTCGCCGCTGCATGTGACGCTCACCTACGACGTACTGCGTCCGACCACGGGCCTGCGCGTCTACCTCGATCTGTGCGACGAATACAACGATCTGCTGCTCCGCAGCTTCCACGACGAGCGGGCGGCCGTGATCCCGACGATGCAGCCGGGCCGCTACATCTCGACCGCGACGATCCCCGCCCACCTGCTCGCGCCGCGGGCGTACGCCCTGGTGGTGCAGGCGGGGGTCTACAACGTGCGCTCGTGCCTGGGCGGCGGCCTGTGGCTGCCGCTGCGTGTGGAGCAGACCGGTCAGATCAACCTCGCCTACGCCAGCGATCCGGTCCGCAGCAAACTGCAGCCGGCCATCGACTGGCGGACAACTTCGGAGGCCGCCCCGCGACGGGCGGCAGCGTGAACGCGGCCATGTGGTACCGCCTGCTCAAAAGCGACTTCGCGCATCGGCTGCTGGTGAAGCTGCCCGAGGGGCAGCCCAACGGCCTGCTGTGGCGGCTGCGCGAGACCAGCCACACGCTGCGACTCCAGAAGCGCGGGCGCGGCGGCTACCTGCGCGACACGACGATCGCCTGCCCCGCCAATGTCACCGTCGGCGACCGCGTGACCTGCGGCGGGCGCGTGTTCATCGACGGGTCGGGCGGCGTGCGCATCGGCGATGACGTGATGATGGCCCACGGTGTGAAGATCACCAGCGCCGGCCACGACCCCGATGTGCCGCGGATGAACGAGGGCAACCTCAACCGGCCGGTGACGATAGGCCGCAACGTCTGGCTGGGCATCGGCGCGATCATTCTGCCGGGCGTGAGCATCGCCGACGGCGTGGTGGTCGGGGCCGGCGCGGTGGTGACGCGCGGCATCGAGACGCCGAACGTCATCGTGGCCGGCGTACCCGCCCGCGTGCTGCGTTCGCGCCGCCTATCGCCCAATCCTATTGAGCGTCGGCTCGCCGCCTGAAGGATTCCAGTCATGCTTGACACCCTGTTCGCCCGCCTTCGACTCCCCCCCCGGCCGTCGGCCGACGCGCTGCATCATGTGCGGCGAAACACACTGGAAGTGCGCGACCTGGCGTGCCTCAAGCTGGCGATGGGCTGGTGGCATGATCCGCGGCTTGAAGGTGTCGAGCACCTGCACCGCTTCGATTACCTGGAAGACCTCAACGACCGCCGGGTGCGCGACGCGGAAGTCATCTGCTCAGCCTGCTGCAACGGCGAGCCGAAGACCATCCTGGAAATCGGCACCGCGGCCGGCGAGACCACCGCCCTGATGGCGAAGCACGCCCCGCACGCGATCGTGCACACGCTCAACATCCCGCCCGAAGAGATCGCCGACGGCGGCAAGGCGGTGACCTACGCGCCGGCACGCGATGAGATCGGCCGGGCGTATCGCGAAGCCGGCTGCACCAACGTGCGGCAGATTCTGGCCAACACCGCGACCTGGTCGCCGCAGCGCGAGCCTTTCGACGGCCCGATCGACGTGGCCTTCATCGACGGCTGCCACGACGCCGACTTCGTTTACAGCGACACGCGCAAGATACTCGGCCGCTGCCGACCGGGGTCGCTGATCCTCTGGCACGATTTCGCGCCGCAGCTTGCCCACCAGTACGACTGGATCGCGTCGGTGTGTGCCGGCGTGGAGCGGCTGTACCGCGACGGCCTGATCCGCGGGCGCATCCTGCATCTTCAGGACTCGTGGGTCGGTCTGTACCGCGTGCCCGACAGCGTATCGCAGAAGCAGGCCGCCTGACTCCGGAGCATGACCGCGCGATGAGCCGTCGTCTGAAAATCCTGCTGGCCCACGGCGTCGCGTCACCCGCGGCCGAGCGGTGGTACGCCAACGTCGCCGCCGCGGCGGCCGGCGCGGCCGACGTGCGGCGCTTCTGCGTCACGCTCGATCCGCCCGGCCCGCGGCTGACGTGGCTGCAGCTTGACGACCTGTGGCGCCGCCGCGACCCGCGCCTGATGGCCATGTACCGCCGCCTGCGCGCCGCCGCGGCCGACTGCGACGTGCTGCTGAACTACAACGGCATCAACATCCATCCTGAATTTCTTGACTATCTGCCGACGTTCAACGTCTTCGCCAGCTTCGACGATCCCGAAGCCAGCGCCGGCACCAGCGAGCCGGTCGCGGCCGCGTTCGACGCCGCGTTCCACGGCAACATCGCGTCGCGCGGGCAGTACGAGCGTTTCGGCTGCCGCCGCACCGCTTTCCTGCCGATTTTCGTGGACCCCACGGAGCTGCCGCCGCGCGAGCAGCGCGACGCCCTGATCCGCGCGCCGCGGCCGATCCCGATTTCAATGTGCTGCGAATACACGCCCTGGCGGGCGGCCCGGCTGGACGCGCTGGCGCAGGCGTTCCCCGAAGCGCAGTGTTACGGCAGCGGCTGGCCGCGCGGCCGCATTGCCCAGGGCGCACTCGAAAAGCTCTATCGTCAGACACGCATCGGCTGGAACGTGCACAATTCGACCGGCCCGATCAACCAGCGCACGTTCATGTTGGCCGCGTGGGGCGTGCTGCAGATCTGCGACAACCGCACCGGTCTGGGCCAGCTCTACGAACTGGGCGACGAGGCCCTGGGCTTCGACACCATCGATGAGGCGATCGAACTGACGCGGCGGTGGCTGCATCGGGACGACCAGCGCAAGCGCATCATCGCCAACGCCTTTGACCGCTTCTGGCGCGACTACCATCCGACGGTGGTCTGGCGGGGCATCGTGCGACAGCTTGAAGCATGGGACGCACAGCCGCGTCAGCGCGCATCATGCTCCGCCCTGCCGCGGGCCGGAGTCGCACGGCGGCTGCGCTTCGCCCTGCACGATGCGCGTCAGCGGCTGCGCCAGCGCCGGCGGATTGGCGCGACGGCGAGGCCTCCGGGTGAACAGGATCCCGTCAAGGCCGGCCCGGATCAGCGCGTCGCGCTGGGCATCGACGCCCCGCTGGCCTCGGAGACGTTTGAGTCGCCAGGCGCGTCGCGCGTCGAACATCCCGACCTGCCGGCCGAGCCGCTCTGCTGGGCTGTCACGGCACTGATCGGCCCGGCCCGGCGCATCCGCGTGCTCGGTTCACTGGCCGATCGCTTCGCCGCGCTGGCGCGTGTGGAGCCGGGCCGCACCCTGTTCGTGGGCGAGGAGTCAACGCGTGATCGTCAGCCTGCCGATCTCGTCGTCGTCATCGATGCCGCCTCGTCGCCACGTGAACTGATTGATCTCGCCCTGTCGCATCGCGACGACGCCCCGCGCCTGCTGCTGGCGAGCACGCGGCCATGCAATCTTGTCGCCGCGGCCGCCGCCGATGCCGACACGCGCGATGCGTGCGACTGGCTGATGCAGCGCGGGCGACTGAGCCTCTACCGCCTGCCCGACCCGGCCGTGCCCTGGCTGACGCCTTGTGATGCGCCGGGACAAACCAACCAGTTGATCGCCCGATGGACCGCCCTCGCCGCCGAGGCGCAGCGAAAGGTCGCGTGATGCAAGCCGACACCCGGAGCCGCACCATGTCCGCCACTGCCGCCCCCGTCATCGTCAGCGCGACGCCGCCCGCCACGCGCCGGCCTGTCCGCACCGTCCGACCGGCCGACTGGAAAGCCGATCACGTCGAGCGGCTGTGGTCCTACTGGGGTTCGCGCCCGCACCATCTTGAGCAGTACTTCTCGCACCAGGTCGGTCACGGCGTGGTCGCCCTGCTGCGTCACACCGGCCGGCTGCGCGGCCAGGTGCTCGACTACGGCTGCGGACCGGGCTTCCTGATTGACCATCTGCTCGCAAGCGGCACGGAAGGACTCAGCGTCTACGGCGCCGACACCAGCGCCCATGCCGTGCGCGACGTCAACGCCCGCCTGCACGGCCGACCGGGCTTCCACGGCATCACACAGCTCGACGGATTCCCCTCGCCTTTTGAGGCTGATCGCTTCGACGTGGTCACCTGCATCGAGACGCTCGAACACCTCGACGACGCGACGCTGCAGCACGTGACGGCCGACATCCACCGCCTGCTGCGGCCCGGCGGCATCGCCATGTTCACCACGCCCTTTGCCGAGACGCTCGAGCGGAACATGGTCTACTGCCCCTTCTGCGACAGCGAGTTCCACCGCGTGCAGCACATGCGCTCGCTCACGGCCGAATCGATGAGCGGCCTTCTTCGCGAACAGGGTTACGACGTGCTGTTCTGCGGCAATCTGAACTTCGCCGACTTCCAGCGCGACACGATTCCGCCGCTGGCCGACCTCAGCCCGCGCACGATCGGGCGGATTCTGGCGTCGGCGGCCCATCGCCTGCTGGACCGCATCGCGCCTCGACCGTTCCCGCACAACCGCGCGTTTCAGGAACGCCTGCGCGGCGGGCGGCACCTGTGTGCCGTCGTCTCCAAGTGAACGGATCATGAACGGAGCCACCGCATGTGCGGCATCGCAGGCATCATCGGCAACGGCTTTCGTCCGCAGGCGGAGCAGCGCATCGCGCGCATGACCGCCAGCCTCGCGCACCGCGGGCCGGACGGACAGGGCACGCTTGTGCGCGGGCGGGTGGCCCTGGGCCATCGCCGGCTGTCGATCATCGACCTCGAAGGCGGCCGCCAGCCGCTGAGCAATGAAGATCGCAGCGTCTGGGTCACGTTCAACGGCGAGATCTACAACCATGCCGATCTGGCCGAGCAGCTCCGGGCCGCGGGGCACGTGTTCCGCACGCGCTGCGACACCGAGGTCATCGTCCACGCTTACGAGCAATGGGGCATCGACTGCGTCAGGCGGTTCCGCGGCATGTTCGCCTTCGCGGTGGCGGACTTCCAGCGTCGGCGCGTCATGCTCGCCCGCGATCACTTCGGCATCAAGCCGCTGTACTACCGCCTTGCCCCGGGGCAACTGAGCTTCGCCTCGGAGCTGCCCGCCCTGCGCCACAGCCATGACGCCACGCTGACGGGCAACCCGCTGGCGGTCGAGCTGTACCTGCGCTACCAGTACATCCCCACGCCGCACACGATCTACCACGACGTCTTCAAGCTGCCGCCGGCCCACTATGCGGTCGTCGATTTCGACGGTCGACTGATCACGCCGCCGACGCGTTACTGGGATCTGCAATTCGCTCCGGCTCCGCGCATGGGCGAGCGCGAGTGGCTCGAGCGCATGGAAGCGGCCATCGCCGATTCGGTCAAGGCGCACCTGATCGCCGACGTGCCCGTGGGCCTGTTCCTCTCCGGCGGCATTGATTCGACGCTGATCGCGCTGCACGCGAGCAGAATCACCGGCCGCAGGCTTGCGGGCTTCGGCATCGGCTTCAGCGACCAGCAGTTCAACGAGATGGCCTA
>CAZUUQ010000057.1:12384-18324 GCA_964622625.1 uncultured Phycisphaeraceae bacterium
GGCTTGCGGGCTTCGGCATCGGCTTCAGCGACCAGCAGTTCAACGAGATGGCCTACGCCCGCCAGGCCGCGGCCGCGTGCGGCATCGAGCTGCACGAGCAGACCGTCGATGACGATTCACTTGATCTGCTGCCGGATCTGGTCGGGCAGTACGGCGAGCCGTTCGGGGACAGTTCCGCGATTCCGACGTACCTGGTGTCGCGCTTCGCGCGCCAGTCCGTGCCCGTGGTGCTGACAGGCGACGGCGGGGACGAAGCGTTCGGCGGGTACGACACGTACCTGCGCTGGATGGCCAAGGCGTCGCTGCGGCAGGCGCGCGACTACTACCGCCTCTGGCCGCGCATGGGCGTGCTCTGGGCCATGGGCGCGCTGCGCCGCCGTGTGGCGCCGCGCTTGCCGGGCGGGGGGCACGACCTGACCGACTGGCAGTCGCTGCTGCTGCACACGACGGACGCCATGCGCCGGGGCCTGTGGCGCGACGACTTCGCCCGTCTGCCCGATCAGCGCTGCGGCCTGTTCGACGCCGCTGGTCTGCGGGCACGCAAGCTGGCGCGCATCGACTTCGCCCAGTACCTCGACTACCAGACGTATCTGCCGTGCGACATCCTCACCAAGGTGGACATCGCGTCGATGGCTCACGGGCTGGAAGCGCGGCCGCCGCTGATCGACCGCCACGTCGTGGAACTGGCGGCATCGATGCCCGCGTCACTGCGTTACGCCCGCGGGCGCGACGGCCGGCCGATCGCCAAGCCGGCGCTCAAGCGCCTGCTGCAGGGCGCAATGCCCGACGCCTTCATTCATCGCTCCAAGCAGGGTTTCGCCATTCCCAAGCCGCGCTGGATGGCCGGCGCCGGCCACCTGCTCGATCCGCTGCTGCTCGGCCAGCGTTCGCCTCTGCGGCAACTGTTCCGCGAACGCGCCCTGCGCGATCTGCACGAAGCGCACGCCCGTGGTGAGAACCAGTCGGGCCGGGTGTGGCTGATGCTCGTGCTGGGTCTGTGGATGCAGCAGAACCCCGACGTGACCTTCGCATCGCGTGAGGCAGCGGCGACATCAGTCGTTGGCCTCGCGCCGCAACCCCTGGCCCAGGCAGCCTGACCGAGTGCACCATGCCGCGACGCATCGCCTTTCTGACCCCGGAGTATGTGACCAACGCGCCCACGGGCGGCGGCCTGGCGTCGTACGTCGACCGCATAGCCCGCGTCCTGCGCACCATGGGACATGAGCCTGAAGTGTTCACGCTGGCCGACACGCCCGAAGTGCTCGACCACGACGGCGTACGGGTCGAGCACGTCGTGCCGGCCGATAATGCGATCACGAAGCTGCTGGGCGCACACTGGCGGCTGCGGCTGCGTTTCGGCGTCACACTGCGCCAGCTTCGCGGCGCGGTCGCCCTGGCCGGGGCGCTGCGGCAGCGCGAGGCGCAGAAGCCTTTCGACATGGTGCAGAGCGCCGACTGGGGTCTGAGCGGCCTGTTCGTGCCGCGGCAGGCAACACGTGCGCACCTGGTCCGCTGCTCGTGGTCGCGCAAGGCCTGCGAGCATGCGGCCGGCCTGCGTCCGAATCTCGACAACCGCCTGCTGGCGATGCTCGAGCGCCGCTGCATGCGCCGCGCCGATGCCGTCTACGCCCCCAGCCGTTTCGTCGCCGAGTCCGTCGGACGCGATGCGGGCGTGACCATTCACGTCGTCCGCCCGCCGGTGGAGTTCGATCCGCATGGCCCCGCCCGTACTGTCGCGCCGAGCACCGCCCTGCCGCCGCGGTTTCTGCTGCACTTCGGCCTGCTCTCGGCGGTCAAGGGCACGGACGTGCTGCTGGCCGCCCTGCCGCGGGCGTGGCAGCAGGCGCCTGATCTGGCTGTCGTGCTGGCGGGGCGCGAAAGCGAAGCGGGTTACGTCGAGCGCCGCCTGAAGCCGCTGGGCGAACGCGGCCGCCGGCAGGTGATCTGGACAGGCCCCCTGTCGCGCGATCAGCTTGCCGCGATCCTGCCCCGCGCCGACGCGGCCGTGCTGCCCAGCCGAAGCGACAATCTGCCGAACACGATCATCGAATCCCTCGCGGCCGGCGTGCCCGTCGTCGGTTCGGACGGGGCGAGCATCGACGAACTGGTGCGGCCGGGCGTCAACGGCCTGCTCGTGCCGATCGAGGATGCGGCCACGCTGGGCGATGCGATGGCGGCCGCGTGGCGCGGCGAGCTTGCGGACCTGCGCGGGACCGATAAGACCGCCCGCACGCTCGAACCCCTGCGGCCGCGGAATGCCGTCGCCGCCCTCATGCGGCTTGCCGGTTGTGCCGATGATGCCGACCGGAGCGCTTCGGCCGATTGTGCGGCCCAGGCAATCTCTTGTCCCACGGACGGCGATCACGATGCCCGGCAATTCCCGCCAGCCCGACGCCCAGCCGCCTGATGATGCGGACGTGCTTGCCGCGCCTGGACCGCGTGTCTCGATTCTTCTGCCGGTCTACAACGCCCAGGCTTATCTGCCGCAGGCCATCGACTGCATCCTCGCCCAGAGCTTCACCGACTGGGAACTGATTGCCGTGGACGACGGCTCGGTGGATCGCAGCCGATCCATGCTGGAAGGCTATGCCCGCCGCGACGATCGCATCCGCGTCATCAGTCGGCCCAACACGGGCATCGTCGGCGCGCTGAACGACGCGCTCGCGGCCGCCCGCGGCCCGCTGATCGCCCGCATGGATGCCGACGACCTCTGCACGCCGGGTCGCCTTGAAACACAGGTCGCCTTCATGGACCGCCACCGCGACCACGCGGCCGTCGGCTGCTGGGTGCAGCGCGTCGATCCGTACGGCAGCCCCGTGGGAATGGAGAAGCCGCCGACCGACCATGCCGCCATCGACGCCGCCCTGCTTCGCGGCGACGGCAGCGCGATCGTGCATGCAACGTCCGTCATCCGGCGCGACGCGCTGATGCGTGCCGGCGGATGGCGGGCGCAGTACAACTGGGTCGAGGACATCGATCTGTTCCTTCGGCTGGCGGAAGTCGGCCGGCTGGCGAACATCCCGGCGCCGATGTACAGCTACCGCCGCCACCTCGGCTCGGTCTGCCTCAACCGCTATCAGCAGATGTGCCGCAGCCTCGAAGCGGTCATGCACGAGGCCTACGTGCGGCGAGGCATTGCTGAACCGTTCGACGTCGAACAACTGCGAACGCGCCTTGTGGGCACGTCGACCACGGCCGACTTCTTCCGCAACTGGGCCTGTCACGCGATCCAGGCCGGCAACCTCGCCATCGCCCGCCGCCATGCCGTCGCCGCCCTGTTCCGCGAGCCGTGGAGCCCGCAGTCGTGGCGCGTGATGTACTGGGCGATGACAGGCTGACGCCTGAACTGCCGCATATGCACCTGGAGCTGCGCATGCTCGATCGGCTCAAACAACACTACTGGCGGCTGCTTCGCCGCTACGACCAGTGGCGGCGGCCGCGGCAGATCAGCCTTTCGCCACACGACTGGATGGACGCGATCGTGCGGCACGTGGCTGCACACCGCGCCGGTTGCGATCCAGCCGCGCCGCTGGTTTATGTCGACGGCGGGGCGCATGACGGACAGATGGCCCGCCGCTTCGCCGCGCGGTTCGCCAACCTGCACGTACACGCCTTCGAGCCGAATGCCGACCTGCTGCCGCGCCTGCGCGACAATCTGCGTGATCTGCCGGGCAGCATCAACGCGCAGGCGCTGGGAGAGCGGCCGGGGTCGGCCACGATGTTCATCAACCAGTCGCCGATGACCAGCTCGCTGCTGCCGGCCGCGGAGCTGTCGCACCGCTACTTCGGAGAGCATGCCGCCCTGCGCGAGACACGCCGCATCGATGTGACCAGCCTCGACCACTGGGCCGACGCCCACGGCATCGAGGGCATCGACATCCTCAAGCTCGACCTGCAGGGCTACGAACAGCAGGCCCTGCGGGGCGCCCGCCGCCTGCTGGGCCGCAGCCGGGCGGTCGTCGTACTCGAGGTGAACTTCGCGCCGTTCTATGAGGGCTGCTCATTGTTCAGCGACGTGGACGTGGTGCTGCGCGACTGCGGTTACAGTCTTTACAACCTGTATCACCTCTGCACGCACCTGCCGGCCGGCCACATCGGCTCGTGCGACGCCATCTTCCTGCCGCACGCCAGCGCCCAGGCGCTGACACTGCGAAAGGCCGCATGACACCCCCACGATGAAACCGCCCGCCCCGTCCAGCTCCCGGCCACGCGTCCCCATCACCGCCACGCTGATCGTGCGCAATGAGGCCCATCACCTCGATGCGTGCCTCAGCCGGCTGACGTGGTGTGATGAAATCATCGTGCTGGACATGCAATCCACCGACGGCTCGCGGGCGATCGCGGAGAAATATGCCGACAGGGTCTACACCATCGCCCCCTACCCGATCGCCGAGCCGGCCCGCGTCTTCGCGGCCGGGCAGGCGCGTAACGACTGGGTGCTGCTGATGGACCCCGACGAATACATGCCGGCCGCCCTGGTCGACGACATCCAGCAGGCGATTGCTGAGCATCCCGATGCCGGGGCCTTCCGCCTGCCGTTTTACTATCACTTCAAGGGCCAACCCCTGCACGGCACGATCTGGGGCGGCCGCGGACGCAGCAAGTGGGCCCTGATCCACCGCGACCGCGTGCGGTTGCAGCCCTTGTGCAACCGTCTGGGTGAGGTGCGTGCCCCGTGGCGCGAAGTCCGCATCACCCCGCGCGACGGCAACGAAGTGGAGCACCACTGGTCCGGTTCGTACTGGAATCTGCTGCGCCGCCACCTGCTGCGCTATGCCTGGCTGGAGGCGGTCAAGATGCACCGCGACGGCAAGCGGTTCTCTCCGCGGCGAGCGTTGATCTTCCCCTGGCAGGAACTGAACCGCTGTCTGCGGCATTACGACGGCTGGCGCCTGGGTCCGCGGGGGTTCATCCTCAGCGGCATCTATTTCCTGTATACGCTCGCCTACTGCTGGCTGCTGGCGCTGTGCCCGCTGGTTGCCGCATCCAATGCACAAGCCGCGAACAGCGCCGCCGTCGTCGGCCGGCTGGTGTATGAGCGCGGCCAATCGTCATCGCCTTCACAGAGGAGGGCGGCATGAGCACGCGCATCATCATCATCACGCCGAGCTTCAACCAGGCCGCGTTCCTGGAGCAGACCATCCGCAGCGTGCTCGATCAGGGCTACGCGAACCTGCAATACGGCATCGTGGACGGCGGTTCGACCGACGGCAGCGTGGCGATCATCGAGCGCTACCGCGATCAGCTCGCCTTCGCCATTGTCGAGCCGGACCGCGGACAGGTGGATGCGATCAACAAGGGCTTTCGCCGCGCGGCCGCGCAACCCGGGGACGTGGTCGGCTGGCTGTGTGCCGACGACACCCTGCTGCCGGGCGCGCTGGATGCTGTTGCCGCCCAGTTCGCCGACTGCGATACGCACTGGATCGCCGGCGCCTGCCGCGTCACGGATGCCCAGGGCAACACCCTTGAAACCCAACGCCCCTTCGGCGACTTCTCACTGTCGGGCATTCTCCTGCGGCCCGACGGCCTGCTGATTCCGCAGCCTGGCGTGTGGTGGCGCAAGCATCTGCTCGATCGGGTCGGCCTGCTGGACCCGTCGCTGCACTACGCCCTGGACTTCGACCTCTGGTGCCGCTTCGCCGCCGCCGGCTATCGTCCGCGCATCATCGGCCGCGAGCTGGCCACCTACCGCCTGCACGAGCAGAGCAAGACCTGCTCGCAGCGCGACGGCTTCGCCCGCGAGCATCTGGTCATCGAGCGCCGCTACGCCGGGCATCTGCCGCTGCCGCAGCGCCTGCGCCTGCTGCGCCGCCTGGGGTACCAGCGGCGCATGCTGGCCGTCGCCACCGCCCGCAGCCGCGGGGAACTGATGCGACAAGTCATCACCCGCCCCTGGTGGCTCGGCTCGCAGCAGATCCGCGCGGCTCTGCGGCAGGCGGC
>CAZUUQ010000058.1:0-18139 GCA_964622625.1 uncultured Phycisphaeraceae bacterium
CCTCGTGGCCGATGCCGACCTCGGCCCGCGCCTGCTGGGCGAGGCACGCCACAAAGCCCACGGCGGGGCGTTCCGCGTGCTCATCAAGCTGCTCGATGCCGTGTGCCCGATTCCTTTTCACGTCCATGCCGACGATGACTTCGTGCGAGCCAACCCCGGCGTCTATCCCAGCGAGACGTTCGGCAAGGACGAGGCGTACCACTTTCTGGACGCGCCCAAGGGCCAGTGCCCTTACACGCATGTGGGCGTGCATGCCGGCGTGACGGCCCGTGATGTCGTGACGGCGATGCGGCGAAGCACGGATCACGTCATCGAGCTGTCGCCGGGGGCGCTGCAGAACTTCGGCGAGGGGTTTTATGTGCGGGCGGGATTGTTTCATCGGCCGGGCACCGCGCTGACCCTGGAAATCCAGCAGCCCAGCGACGTGTACACCTTTTTCCAGACCGACTTCGGCGGCCAGCCGCTGGCACCCGAGGTGCTGTGTCCTGGTTTTGACAGCATCGAGCAGGCGGCCGAGCGGGTGGTGAACTGGCCGCTGAACCTGAAGCCGGGGCTGCTGGAGTCGGTGCGTCTGCGGCCGACGGCGGTGGAGGGCATCGGCCGGACGGGCGGCGCGGCCGAGTGGATCTATCCGCCGACGGCCACCGACAAGTTCAGCGGCATGCGGCTGACGGTGACGACGGCGATGGGCGTGCGGTTCGACGAACCGTGCGTGCTGTTTGTGTGGAAGGGCCGCGGCACGCTCAACGGCCGGTCGATCGCCGGCGGCGGCGGGCCGGTGGGCGAGGCGGACGAATTCTTCGTCGGTCACGCGGCCGCGACGCGCGGGCTGGAACTGAAGAACACCGGCGACGGACCGCTGGTGGTCTTCGCCCTGTTCGCCGCGCGCGTCTGAACGGCGGCTCTCTAACTCATCGCGAAGCCGGCGTCGACCACCAGCGTCTGGCGGGTGATGGGCTTGCTCACTTCGCTGGCCAGGAAGACGTAGCTGGGGGCCAGGTCTTCGGGCTTGAGGAACATGGGCAGGATCTGCTCCTCCTCGAACAGCTTCTTCTGTCGCTCGGGGGTGATCATTTCACGGAGCTGGCGTTCGGTCATGACCCAGCCGGGCGCGATGGCGTTGACGCGGATGTTGTCCTTGCCGACCTCGCGGGCCAGGGCGCGGACGTAGCCGATGATCGCGCCCTTGGTCGCGTTGTAGGCCGCCAGATCGCCGAAGCCGATCCAGAACTGGTGGCTGGTGGTCATGATGATCGATCCGCCGCCCTTCTTCCGCATGCCGGGGATGAACTTGCGGCAGGTCAGAAAGTAGTGGCGGATGTTGAGGTCGAACAGGTGGTCCCACTGCTCGACGGTCATCTTCGTGGTGTCGTAGCGCGGATCCCAGCCGGCGTTGTTGATCAGCACATCGACGTCGCCGTGATCGGCCTGGACCTGATCCAGCACCTTGACCACGTCCTCGGCATCGGCCAGGTCGCACTTGTAGAAGTGCATCTTCCCGGGCTTGCCGGCACAGAGCCTGCGCGTCTGCTCGGCATGCTCTTCGCTGCGGCCGAGGGTGGTGACGACGCAGCCCTGCTCGACGAAAGCGGGCGTCACGCCGGCGCCGATGCCGCCGGTGCCGCCGGTGATCAGCACATGCTTGCCCTTGAGATCCGGATAAATCGCGCTTGCGGCCATGTTGTTCTCGCTTTCGAAGATTTATACCACAGAGGACACAGAGAGCACAGAGACGATAGGAAAGAGACAATGCCAATACAAGTGTAGGGCGCAAACCATGACATTTGCTGATTCTTTGTAGTCCTCTCCGTGATCTCTGTGCTCTCTGCGGTAAATATATTCGCCTACTTCGGCGGATAGAGTTTCAATTCGCTGGTCTCGGTCCAGGGCAGGTCGGGGGGTGTGCCGTGGTTCCTCACCAGCTCGATACGGACGTATTTGGCCTTCACCGGCTTGTCGAGTTTGAACTCGGCCCAGTATTCCCTCTTATCCATCTTTGCGGCCAGGACTTTGGTCCACTTGACCTGGTTGACGTCGGCCTTCTCGTCTCCCAGGCGGCGGCAGACGTCATCGTCGCTGACGTAAAGATTGATCTCGCTGGCCAGCTCTTCAAGGATGCTCTCCGGCTCGCCGACATTGTGGAAGATGCGGACCCGGCCGATCTCCTGCGTTTCGCCGAAGAAATCGAGCACAGCATTGGCCGGGCCCATGGTGTTGGCGCCCCATGTCCCGCCGTGCCGCTCGATGTCGTCGTCGATCAGATTGCACACCCAGTAGAGCGGATTGGGCTCCGTGGTGCTGGCCCAGTGGATGCGCGTGTAGTAGGATCCGTCACGTCGAATGCCGTAGGTCGCCATGTTGTGTGTCTCCAGTCACGCGGGACGCGCGAGGCAAGCCCGCCGCCATTGTTTCGATCCGTATTCCCTGATCCCTTGGTCCCCTGGTCCCTTGGTCCCTTGGTCCCTTCCGTTCAATCCAGCTTCTTCTCGATCTCGTCCACCGTCAGCGCCTCGCCGATGAGAGGCGCGATGACGTTTTCAACATATTCCTGGTGCTCCCGGCACGTGGCGGCGGTGGCGTCGCGGGCGATGGTGACGGCAAAACCGCGATCATAGGCGCTGCGAGCAGTCCCCTCGACGCAAAGATTCGTGAGGAAACCGCATACGATCACATGCCGGATGCCGCGGTCCCGCAGCACCTGCTCAAGCTGCGTGTGCGAGAAGCCTGACAGCGCGCACTTGCCCTGTATCAGCACGTCGCCGAACTGGTCCTTGATGCGCATCTCCTCGATCAGACCGCCGCCCCAGGTGCCCAGGCGGAACATGCCCTGACGGTGCAGGTCCGCCACCAGTCCGCGCACGCCGTGGCGCTCGATGAAATCACCCTGGCTGATGAACGGAATCTGCACGCACAGAATTCCTTTCTTACGGGCGATTTCCATGAGCTTGATGGTATGCGGCAAGGTATGCTGGCGGGCCATCTCCTCACGCACGAGGTTGAAGCACTGCCCGCCGGGTCGGACGAACTCGTTTTGAAACTCGATGAAGAGGATCGCGGTGGTCTTCGAATTCATGTCTGGACCTTATGGAGCGATGGTATGAACCGCCAGGACGCCAGGGGCGCCACGAAATGCGAAGTATTCGGACAAAGCGGGCGATGCCCACTCTAGAAAACATTCTGACTTGGCGCTCTTGGCGTCCTGGCGGTTCATTCGCATCGCGGGTCGGTGAATCTGCATGTGCCGGCTCACGGGCTGCCCATGGTGTGATAGACGGTCTTGATCTGCGTGAAAAAGTCAATGCCGCCGCGGCCCATTTCGCGGTCGCCGCTGCTTGAGGCCTTTGACCCGCCGAACGGCACGTGCACCTGCGCCCCGGCCGTGGGATTGTTCACGTGCACCAGCCCGACTTCGATGCGGCTCACAAACGCCCAGGCCGTGGCCATGTCCTTCGTGCAGATGCCCGCCGACAGGCCGAACGCCACGTCGTTGCACAGCCGAATCGCCTCGTCCAGGCTGCCGCAGCGCAGCACCGCCAGCACCGGCCCGAAGATCTCTTCCTGGGCGATGCGCATGGCGTTGGTCACGTCGGTGAACACCGTCGGCTCCACGTAGAAGCCTCTGGCGAAGTCGCCGTCAGTCAGGTGCCGGCCACCGACCGCCAGCGCGGCCTTGTCCTCATCGCGCCCGATACGAATGTATTCGAGAATCGACTTGAGCTGGCTTTCATCCACGACCGGGCCGATGTCCGTGCGTTCATCCAGCGGGTTGCCGACCTTCAGCGCCCGCACGGCGTCGAGCAGTTTGGCCGTGAACGGCTTGAGCACAGCGTCATGCACAATCACACGACTGGTGGCGGTGCATTTCTGGCCGGTGGAGAGCATGGCCCCGGCGACGGCGATGCGCACGGCCGCGTCGAGGTCCGCATCGGGCATCACAATCAGCGGGTTCTTGCCGCCCATCTCCAGGCCCACGCGGCGCTGCGGGCCGCCGGCGGTCTTGAAAATGTGGTTGCCCACCGCGCACGAGCCGGTGAACGAAATCGCCTTCACCCGCGGGTCCAGCGTCAGCGCGTCGCCGAGGTTCCGCCCGCCGCCCATGACGACGTTCAGCACACCCGCGGGCAGGCCGGCTTCCTGCAGGCATTGGGCCACGATGTGGCTCGACGCCGGCGCGGGGTTCGCGGGCTTGAGCACCACGGTGTTGCCCGTGATCAGAGCCGGGGCCATTTTCCATACGGGGATGGCGGACGGGAAGTTCCACGGCGTGATGAGCGTCACCACGCCCAGCGGCACGGGCAGGGTGTAGATGATTTCATTGGGCGCGTCAGAGGCGACCAGCTCGCCCGCCAGGCGCCAGCCCCAGCCGGCGTAGTAGCGCAGCAGGTCGACGCTGCGCATCACCTCGCCGTGGGCTTCGCGCAGCGACTTGCCCATCTCGCGGCTGAGCAGCAGCACCGCCTCTTCGAGCCGATCGTGGAGAATCTCCGACGCGCGCAGTAGGATCGCCCCGCGCTTCTGCGGAGCCAGCGCCGCCCACGCGTGAAACGCCGCGGCAGCCGCGTCGATGGCGCGCGTCACATCGGCCGGGTCGGAGTCCGGCGTCTCGCAGACAACCTGCTGCCGATCGGCGGGATTGATATTCGCCCGCCGTCGGCCCGACGCGGCCTCGCACCACTGGCCGTTGATCAGATTGGCGCGGAAATCCACCAGCGCACTCCCAACATTGTGCAACCGTATCACCACTCGCGAACAAGCCAATATAGCGGCCCGGCCGCACGGATGCGATCATCCCGGCGCCATCGTCGCCACCCCGGCGGCGCACCCCGCGCTCGCGCGGCAAATGCTTGACCGTACACACGGCCGCAGATACGGTGACATCACTGCAAGCGCCCGTAGCTCAGTAGGATAGAGCAACGGTTTCCTAAACCGTAGGTCGCAGGTTCGAATCCTGCCGGGCGCGTTGACGGCTGATTCAAGGCGAAATGTGAACCTTCATCGTCTCGCCGGCCGCGAAACGCCCCAGCGCCGCGGCAAACCCCTCCAGCGCGACCACGTCGCTGACCAGCGGCCGCACGTCCAGCACACCTTCGCGCAGCCATGCGATCGCGCCGTCGAAGTCATGGCACAAGGCGAAACTGCCCAGCAGCGTCCAGTCATTCTTGAACAGCGCGAATGGCTCGATGCGGATGCTCGCCGTACGCGGCGCGACGCCGAACTGCAGGAACCGACCTCGCGGTCCCAGCCAGCGCAGCGCCGATTCGATCACCGTCGGCACACCCGTCGCGTCCACCACCACGTCGAATGCGCCGCTCGGCCCGTGGCCCAATTGCTTCAAATGCTGCTCCAGGTCTTCGTCCACATCCAGGGCCGACGCCCCCCACGCCGCCGCCTGTCGCCGACGCGCCGCCTGAGGTTCAACAATCACCACGCGCCCCGCCCCGCGATGACGCAGCGCCTGCACCAGCAGCAGACCCATCGGCCCGGCCCCGAAGATCAGTACGTTCTCCCCCGGTTCCAGCGGCAGCCGCCGCATGGCATGCACCACGCACGCGACCGGCTCAATGAACGCGGCCGTCGCGTCGTCCAGCTCATCGGGCACCGCGTAACACGCCGCCGCCGGCACAGCCACCGCCTCCGCGAACGCCCCCGCCCGCGTGATGCCCACGCCCTGCCAGTTCAGGCAATGGTTGTGCATCCGCCGCCGGCAGTGGTCGCACGCGTTGCAGTAGAGATTCGGATCGGCCGCCACGCGAT
This sequence comes from uncultured Phycisphaeraceae bacterium, assembly GCA_964622625.1. Taxonomy (GTDB): domain Bacteria; phylum Planctomycetota; class Phycisphaerae; order Phycisphaerales; family Phycisphaeraceae; genus CAZCWM01. Next base: position 5,755 of record CAZUUQ010000058.1, read on the forward strand.
CACCCACGGCCGGCCATGTCACGTCCGCGCCCACCTGCTCCACGCGGCCCACGAACTCGTGGCCCGGCACCAGCGGCAGACGGGCCATGTACTCGTTGCGGTAGATATGCAGGTCCGTGCCGCAGATGCCCGCCCGGGCGACGCGCACCACGACCTCGCGCGCCCCGCAGGCCGGCCAGTCCACATGGCGCACCTCGACCGCGTTCGGACTGGGGAATACCACCGCGCGCATAACCGCCTCCTCTCGACGCCCGCAAGGCCCACAGCCTACATCACAGGCCGTGCGCATGGACATCAGAGGTTAGCGCGGCAACATGCGGGCAAACCAGCGGTCGGACGGAATGGTGGGCCGCTTCAGCGTTCCCGGCGCTTGCGGCGATGGGCGGTCTGCATGGCTCGGCTCCTGAACAAATTCCCGGTCGCTCGCCGGCCGCGATCGTCACGCGGCCATGAAACCCTGGTCTTCGTCCTCGGCCGGCGGTTCGGGCAGGTGCCGGTGGTGGATACGGATGATCCGCGCCAGGTACTCGCCGATCATCGGCGCAATCGCCTGGCAGAGTTCAACCGTTTCCGCCTCGAACGGCCGATCCGCCTCGCGGAAGAGAATCACCACCGCCAGAGGCTCATCCTCCAGACGGCACGGCATGCCCAGCACGTGGCAGCCGGTCAGCAGGTCCGGCTTGCCGTCGAGCACGTGCGCCAGGGCCGCGTCGTCGGTCAGGTGCAGGTGCGTGTCGGCCTGGGCCACGTGCGGAGCCAGCCGGTCGGCCAGCAGTTGCAGCAGCAGTTCAGGTGATTCGCTGGTCCAGTCGTAGTTGACGTACCCGCCGAGACTGAACTCGTCGAGCGTGGCGGGCAGGAAGATCGCGGCATTGGTCGGGCCGGCCTTTTCGAGCAGAAACTCCAGCGTCTTGCGCAGCATCTGTTCCAGGTCCAGTTCCTCGCGCACCAGCGCGGCATAGTCCCGGGCGCGCGTCACCTGCTGCATCTGCTCAGCCAGCTCCTGATAGGCCGTCACGAGGTCGTTGCACAACACGTCCACCTGGGCAGCCACCTCGTCGTGCGCCCGCTGAAGCTTGCGGCAGGTGCGCCGTAGGCGGCGAACGCGGCGTTTGATCTTCTCACGTCCCTGGGCGCGGCGAACAGCCTGATCGAGACAGCCGCTCATCTGCGCCGCGGTCAGCGGCCGCGTGAGCATGTCGGCCGCGCCGGCCCGCAGCGCTGTCAGGGCTGCGTCCAGTTGCAGTTGATCCGCCAGCACCAGCATCTGCGTACCGCGATGGGCGCGGCGCTGACGACCGGCCCAGGCGATGCCCTCGCCGTCCGGAAGCGTCTGGGCCACGATCAGCAGGTCGGCGGCCGCGTGCTCCTGGCAGCGCTCGGCCTCGGCCAGCGACTCGGCCCGGACCACCGCGGCCGCGTGCTTGCGCGCCGCCCGGCAGATCACCCGATACGCCCCGGCGTCGGCATCGACCACCAGAACGCGGAAGGGACGATCCGGGGCCTGCGCCTGCGGTTCGGTTCCCGGCCCCTGCGGCGTGCGTGGGCTTTTTGACGGCACAGATTCTCCCCTGCCCAATAACTCGGTACGCGGGCCGGCCAATGGACCGCAGCCACTTGCTCGCGACCCGCCGCAACCCCGTTCGTCACTGGGTGTATCGGCCAATGTCGCCCGACGTTGAGGCCCGGTCGGCCTTTCCCACGGCCATGCGCCCAACTGCGGCGTTGCCGAGCCGTCACAGAGCGCGCTGGCCGAAAAGGCCCACCCGAGCCGAACCGCGGCCCCGGCGGACGCGGGCAACAAGGAACCCGCGCCGCGAGCGCATCACATGCCACGCGATACGAGTGGTTTCCACTGCTTTGTCCCCCCGCCGCTGATCGCGTATCGTCACCCGCAATGGCCGACGCCCCCCCGCGCATCCTGCTGGCCAGCACCAACCCCCACAAGCTCGCCGAAATCCGCGCGGTGATCGAGCTGACGGCGCCGGCACTCATCGCCCTGACCGGACTGGCCGAACTGGATCACGCCGGCCGCGACATACCCGAGCCGGTCGAGGACCAGCCGACTTTTGAAGGCAATGCCGTGCTCAAGGCCCGGCACTACGCCGAAGCTGCGGGCCTGCCCTGCCTGGCCGATGATTCAGGCCTCGAGGTCGATGCCCTGGGCGGCCAGCCGGGCGTCCGCAGCGCTCGCTACGCCGGCCTCAGCGGACCGCGCGACGTGGTCGATCCCGCCAACAACCGCCTGCTGCTGCAACGGCTCGCCGGCGTGCCTGCCCACGAACGCACCGCCCGCTTCGTCTGCGCCATGGCCCTGTGCCGCCCCGGCCGACTCGCCCCCCTGGCCCTGGTCCGCGGCACCGTCGAAGGCCGCATCCTCACCCCCGACGAGACGGCCGACCACGCCCACCCCGAACGCGGCCGGGGAACCCACGGCTTCGGCTACGACCCCCTGTTCTATGTCGATGATGTGGGCTGCACCACAGCCGAACTCGAACCCGCCCGGAAAAACGCCATCTCCCACCGCGGCCGCGCCACCCGCCTCATGCTCGCCCGCATCGCCCGCCTGCAAAATGAAACCGCTCACCAGCTTGAAGGGTGTAGACCGCCGTCGGGCCGTCATGGCCATGATTGACTTCCTATGACCGTCCGCGCTGTCCCTTCTGCGACAAACTTGCGGCAACACTGGACGCGCACCCACATCGGCGTCTGGACCTTGGGCCGCCTGCGCAACCCCACAGCCTTACCGGCCCTGACGGCCGCATATACCGGGCAGCCTTGTGAACACGACAGAAACCTGTGCCAGTACGAATTGCGGAAAGCCATCAAGCGATGCGGCGGCACACCGACACCGCCCTGGCAGGCAGGTCACTGAAGCCTTAAGCCGCGCACATCACCGCACATCACGCGCGCATCAAAGGATCCCCAAACGACAAGGCCCATCCCCTCCGGATGGGCCTTGCAGCATCATGAGGCGCCCGGGGGGTTGGCGGACCGGGCATGTCGAGGTTGGCTTTTCAGATCAGGCGCGACCGGAGCCGGTCACGCACTTGCACGCACTTGAATGTTTCACCAAGCCGCGGCTCAGCACATCGCCGCGAAGACCAGCAGGGTCAGCACCAGGATCCGCTTTCGCGTCTCCCGGCGAGACGGGGTAATCTGAAGTAGGTCACGCAGGCTGGTCATCATGCTCGTCATCGCAGTCTCCTGATCGCTGCCAGGATGACCACAACGACCGGACCAGCCCTCGATGCGATGTCCATATATTTCACAAGACCATGGATAACAACAAGTTAACTGAAGAGTCCCCTGCCGCGTTCACCCGCCGCCTGTGCCGCCTGTTGCGTCGAAGCAACACTGCCGCGATGCCCGCGGCCGTCAGCAGCGCGGCCTGCGTGGCGGCTAGCCTGCTGCTGGCCACCGCCTTCCCCGGCGCAGGCGTCAGGGCGGCCGAGGTCGATGACCAGATCCCCCCACCCCCGGAAGTGGCCCCGCAAGCCGCGCCGCAAACCAGTTCCCAAGGCGCCCCCGAAGCCGCCCCCCTGCTGGACTGGTCCCACGCCCGCCGCGTCTTTCCCTACCTCGAAGCCTGTGTGGAAGCAGGCGACGTCGACCCGGTTCCCCGGCCGGCCCCCGTCTGGGTGGCCGATGTGCAGGGCGCCCGCGTAACCATCCGCTGGCTGGGCCGCACCATGGGCAAGGGCGATGCCCTGCTGCCGCTGACCTCAACATCCACAGCAGCCGGCGCGAATCTGGCTGCCACCCGGCCGCCCGTGATCGACCTCGTGCCGCTGGTGCGCGATGCCGTCGCGGCCGCGCTGGCGGAGGTGCATCAGGGACTGGCCGACCGCAACCAGCGGGCCCGCCAGCGCGCCGATGACGCAGACGCGTTCAAACCATGGACGCCGGCGGACCTGCGCCCCCTGCGCGTGGATCTGCAACTGGCCCGCGGCCCGCAGCCCGTCCGTCTGCCCCCCGACGCGCCCGAGCATGCGCTGTTCCGCCAGTTCGCTCCCGGCTACCACGGCCTGATGACGCCGATCGCCCACACAGGCAATACCCAACCCCCTTCAGCCCCCGGCTCCGCCGGGGGATCACAAAACGCGGGATCACAAAACGGGGCACACCAGGCCGCGGCGGTCAATCCCGAAGCCATCGTCTGGCCCGCCACCGCCCTGGCGATGAACCAGTCGCCGCCGGCCCAGGTGCGACAGTTGCTCCGCGTCGCGGGCACGCCGCCTCTGGAGTTGAACGAGCAGATCAGCCGTGTCGCCCGCCCCGACGGCCTGCCGCTGGCCCGCTTCGAGGTGATCCATATGGTCCGCCTCGACGAAACCAAGCCGCCCGTGCAACTGGTGCGCGGCAACGTCGTCCTGCCGCCCGCCAGCGTCACCAGCGACACGCTGGCCGACATGGCCGACCAGATGATCCAGTTCCTGCTGCGCCGTCAGACAGCCGAGGGCGACTTCCTGGGCACGTACCACCCGACGGGCGATCAGTTCGATCCAGCCCGCGCGTCGTTGGAGGACGTGGCCCTGGCGGCCTACGTGCTGGCGCGGCGGGCGGACATGATCGACGATGCCCAGGGTCAAGGCCCCGGCCGCATTCACGCAGCCGCCGAGAACGCGCTGCGCTACCTCAACCGCCGCTACACACCTTCCGACGCCCCCGACGAGCCTGCCGCCCAGGCGTTGACCCTGCTGGCCGTCATGGCCATGGACGACAGCGGCGAGCGACCGATTGAACGCGACGTGCTGGGTCAGCGGCTTATCGCGCGGTTCGTCGATCGCCCGCACGATGGCCCGCCCGCCGCCGCACCGCAGCGCGCGCTGGTCGCCCTGGCGCTCACCACCTACGCCCTGCAATCTGGCGTGCCGCGCGACGCCGGCCCCGTGGCCCGCCAGGCCGCCGCCGAGCTGATCGAGCAAGTCGAGGCGGCACACGTCGTCACCGCCCTGCCCTGGTACGCGATGGCCCTGCGCGCCGCCGCCCGACTGCCTGCCGATGCCGCACCTGCCTCCGACGCCTTGTCGCCCGCAGCCGTCCGCCAGCGTCTGGCCGATCTGGTCGAACAGATGCGGCCGATACAGGTCGCGGCCGACGCACGCCTCGGACCGGACGATGTGGTCGGCGGGTTCGACCTGCTGCCGGGCGGACAACCCGGGCTCGGCGTCGGCCCGAGCGCACCGGTGGCGGACTGGCGCAGCGCCAATGTCCTGGCCACAATGGCCCTTGCTCTGCGCGAGGCCGGTCAGGCCGCTACGGACCTGGACGAACCGCAGCGACAGCAGGCGATGGTCCGCCAGGTCGTGGACTGCGGCCGGGCGGCCAGGTTTCTCCACCAGTTGATGTTCACCAACGACAATGCCTATTACGCGCGCAGCCTTCCGGACGTGCTCGGCGGCATCCGCCCCGCCCTGTGGGACAACCGCCTGAGCACCGCGCCCACAGCAATGGCACTGCTGGCGGTCACCGAACTCCAGCAGGCCCTTGACGCGTTGTCGCTGCCATGAATCTGCGCCCACGACAATAGGCAGGCGTGCCGAATAGCGCCGCGATTTTGGGCACGAATTGACGAACTCGCCCACGATTGCCCGAATTCTGGGCACACGATACGCAGGTGGGTTATGCCCCGCGTGTCCCGCGACATTCGCAAGCCGTGCCGTGGCAAACAGTAAGAGATGCAGACGACTTATGTGTCGTCAACGGCACGAGCCTTGCATATGTAAGGCGGCGATCGGCGGGCGACGTGTGATGAGCGCCGCCGGCGTTGCCTGACGGCCTGGATGCATGTGCGTTACCGTGCCCATGCCGTCACAGAGCCGGGGGCGCCCGGTCCACGGTATATTCATCGGCCGACCGGCGTCGGCTGCAGGATGGGGCTGGCGGCCGCGCAACGGCCCAAAACCCCGGACACCACAGGTTCTTGTTACACACGAAAGGGTTCATCGTGACACCGAAGGAAGTGATCGCTCTGGCCAAACAGAAGAACTGCAAGATCCTCGATCTGCGGTTCATGGACTTTCCAGGGATGTGGCAGCACACGTCCTATCCCATCAGCGAGCTGACCGAGGAGTGCTTCGAGGACGGCTTCGGGTTCGACGGCTCGTCGATCCGCGGCTGGCAGGCGATCAACGAGTCGGACATGCTGCTCAAGCCGCAGGCCGACACCGCGTTCATCGATCCGTTCCGAACCGTGCCCACCCTCGCGATCATCTGCAACATCCAGGATCCGGTCACCGGGGCCGACTACACCCGCGATCCGCGCAACATCGCCCGCAAGGCGATCGCGCACATGAAGTCCACCGGCCTGGCCGACACCTGCTTCATCGGGCCGGAGGCCGAGTTCTTCATCTTCGACAACGTGCGGTACGACTCGAAGGAGTACGGCTCGTTCTACCAGGTCGATTCGGTGGAAGGCATCTGGAACAGCGGCAAGGACGAGGGGCCGAACCTCGGCCACAAGCTGCGCTTCAAGGAAGGTTACTTCCCCACGCCGCCCAGCGACACGCTCATGGACATCCGCACCGAGATGGTCCTCAAGATGCTCGACTGCGGCATCCCCATCGAGTGCCACCACCACGAGGTCGCCACCGCCGGCCAGTGCGAAATCGACATGCGCTTCGCCCCGCTGGTCGAGATGGGCGACATGCTCGTCAAGTACAAGTACATCATCAAGAACGTCGCGGCCGCGCACGGCAAGTCGGCGACGTTCATGCCCAAGCCGATCTTCAAGGACAACGGCTCGGGCATGCACACGCACCTTTCGCTGTGGAAAGGCGGCAAGCCGCTGTTCGCCGGCGACGGCTACGCGGGCCTGAGCGAGATGGCGCTGCACGCCGTCGGCGGCATCCTCAAGCACGCCCGCGCTATCTGCGCCTTCACCAACCCCTCGACCAACAGCTACAAACGCCTCGTGCCCGGCTACGAGGCGCCGGTGAACCTCGCCCTCAGCCAGCGCAACCGCTCGGCCTCGGTGCGCATCCCGCTCTATTCCAAGAGCCCCAAGGCCAAGCGCTTCGAGTTCCGCTGCCCCGACCCGAGCTGCAATCCCTATATCGCCTTCAGCGCCATCCTCATGGCCGCGCTCGACGGCATCCAGAACAAGATCGATCCCGGCAAGCCGCTGGACGTCAACATCTACGACCTGCCGCCCGAGCAGGCCGCGGCCGTGCCCAAGACCCCCGGCTCGCTCGAAGAAGCTCTGGCCGCCCTGCAGGACGACCACGACTTCATGCTCAAGGGCGATGTGTTCACCCCCGACGTCATAGAGACCTGGATCGCCTACAAGATGGAGAACGAAGTCGATGCCCTGCGTCTGCGCCCGCATCCGCACGAGTTCATGATGTACTACGACATCTGATCGCCGCGGCCCGGACCGCGCCACGCGAATCTCAGACCGTGAAACCCCAGGCCCCGGCATGGCCATGCCGGGGCCTTCTCTTTCGTGACGGGAACTTGCCTCTTCTCGACCCGCTTAACGCCCGCGGCGCAGCGCCATCCGGACCAGCCCGCGCCGCGGACCGAACACGATCGCGCCGACCAGCAGCGCCCCCGCGACGACCGCCATCATGCCGGCCGTGTTGGTGTCGTCGTAGCCGATCAGTTGCGGCAAGGTGATGGCCGCCAAATGTCCGCCCCCCGCCGCCAGCGCCGCGATCACAGCCGCGGCCGCCAGCATGCCCGCCAGCCGGTCCGTCAGCAGATGCGCCGTCGCCGCCGGCACGATCAGCATGGCCACCACCAGAATGCTGCCCACGCTCTCAAACGCGGCCACGGCCGTCACCGCCGTCAGCACCATCAGCAGCTCGTGCATACGCGCCGAGGAGATGCCCAGTGCATCGGCATGCTCCGGGTCGAAGCTGGTGATCTTCAGCTCCTTGTAGAACAGCGCGATGACCGCCAGGTTCAGCAGCGCCACCACGCCGAGCTGCACGAACGCCCGCGGCAGCTCCAGGCCGGCGACGGCGATGGTGTGAAGCGGCGTCAGCTCGATCGCTCCGTAGAGCACGCAGCCGGGATCGAGGTCCACCTTGTCGGCCCCGCGCACGATGAGCACCAGGCCCAGGGCGAAAAGACTGGTGAACACCACCCCCATGGCCGCACCGTGGTCCACACGACCGCGCCGACGCACCCACTCCGTGCCAAGGGCCGTGACGATACCGCACACCACCGCGCCGATGAACATCGGCAGGCTGGCGCGGCTGCCGGTCACCAGAAACGCCGCCGCCAGCCCGGGCAGCACGGCATGGCTGATCGCGTCGCCCATCATGCTCATGCGGCGAAGCACCAGAAAACAGCCCGGCAACGCGCACGCGACGGCCGCCAGCACGCCCGTGGCCGTGATCCAGGTGTCCAGGCTGGTCCAGTGCAGCGTCATGGCGTCCACACTCTCCTGACGGGGGCGCCCGCCAGCCTGACTCACGCATCAACCACAGAGGTCACAGAGAACACAGAGCGAATCGGGCGAAAAAGCACATACCTTCGATAAAATAGAAAAGCATACTGTCTTCCACATCAATCGATTTCTGTTTTGTATTCTCGTGTCCTGTCCTCATCTCTGTGATCTCTGTGCTCTCCGTGGTGGATCATCCGCCAAGCCGCGGCGCATGCGGCGACGGCGCCAGGCGCGGATCAACACCCCGCGATGCGGCGCGAAAAGCATACTGAAGACAAACACGCCGGCCGCGACCAGCACGATGATCGCCCCCGACGGCAGCCGCGCCGCCAGGGCGCTGATGGCCGCGCCCACCAGTCCGCTCAGCGCCCCGAACACCGCCGCCAGCGCCAGCAGCGTATGCATCCGCCGCGTCCAGAAGCGCGCGGCCGCAGCCGGAATGATCAGCAGGGCCGTGATCAGGATCAACCCCACCGCCTGCAGACCCACCACCGTCACGACCACCGCCAGGCTCACCATCAGCAGATCGAGCGGCATGATCGGCCGACCGATGCTGGCCGCGAATGACTGGTCGAAGCACAGCAGCCGCCACTCTTTGAGCAGCCCCACCGTCACGACCATCGCCCCCACCGCCGCGACGACGATGAGCTTCACGTCCGAAGCGAGCATCGACGCCGTCTTGCCGTAGATGAACGACTCCAGGCCGGCCGCCTGCGCCTGCGGCACCTTCTGCGCGATGCCCAGCAGCGCCACGCCCAGGCCGAACGACACGCTCAGCACGATGCCCAGGGCCGCGTCCTCCTTCAGCCGCGTGCCGTGCCGCAGCGCCAGCACCGCGCCGCCGAAGAGCGCCGCGCTGACCACCGCGCCCAGCAGCAGCAGCGGCAGGCTCTTGCCCGCCGCGCCCGTCATCGTGGTCAGAAGAAACGCCAGCGCGATGCCCGGCAACGTCGCGTGCGCCAGTGTGTCGCCAAGCAGCGCCCGCTGACGCAGCAGCAGCAGCGTACCCACCGCCCCGGCCGCGGCCCCGAGCACCGACGTGCCCGCCAGCACCACGCGCGTGTTGTAGTCACGCAGCAGCAGCACGCGCATGAACTGCTCCATCACGCCGCGCACTGTCTCACCGGTCCCGTCGGCCGCCAACGCATGGGCCGCGCCTGCGGCCAGCAGCGACGCGACCATCGCCGTCGCGGCGAGGCAGTGGAATCCGTGACCCCGCACTGGTCGCATGGCCCGTATCATCGCGTGACCGGTTCGCGTCGCCGCCCGGCAGGAACCGCGCGATCGACGGGGGCATGTCCAGCCATCCCGTCACCCGACGCGATGCGGTCGATCATCGGCAGCCGCCCGCCGTAGGTCGTCTGCAGGTGTTCCACCGTGAACATTTCGCTTGTCGGGCCGGCGGCCACGACGTGGACGTTCAGCAGCACCAGGTGGTCGAAGTAGGCCGGCACCGTGTGCAGGTCGTGGTGGACGGCTACGACGGTGCGGCCGGCGTCGCGAAGCTGCCGCAGAATGTCGATGATGGCGCCTTCGGTCGCCGCGTCCACAGCCGCGAATGGCTCGTCCATCAGGTACAGCTCCGCATCCTGCACCAGGGCGCGGGCCAGGAAGACGCGCTGCTGCTGACCGCCGGAAAGCTCGCTGATCTGCCGCTCGGCCAGATCGGCAATGCCCACACGGTCGAGCGCTTCGCGCGCCAGGGCGCGGTGCCGCCGCCCCACCGGACGCAGCCAGCCGATGCGGCCATACAGCCCCATCGCCACCACATCCAGAGCGCTGACGGGAAAATCCCAGTCCACGCTTTCCCGCTGCGGCACATAAGCGACAGACCGCCGCTGGCGGCGGTACGGCCGGCCATGAATGGCGATCGAACCCGCGGCACGCGGCACCAGGTCCATCGCCGCCTTGAGCAGCGTGCTCTTGCCCGCGCCGTTGGGGCCGACGACGCCCACCAGTCGGCCGGCGGGAATGTCGAGACTGACATCGCGCAGCACCGGCGTGTGATCGTATGCGACCGTCAGATTGCGGACGGTCAGGGCGTGCGTGCGCTCCGCGCCAGGCGGCGCGGCGGTGAGCATTTCCGATGGTGTGGCGCAGCGAATCATGGCGTGGAAACCTCGTCTTGTGTGCGTATCGAGCGCGCGGCCGCGGCCGGACCGCCGTCGCTTCGCTCTCCGAGCAAGCCCTGCCAGCCCTCGGCCGGAGCCTCGCCGCCCAGCGCGCGCGTGATCGTGGTGATGTTGTGATCGAGCATGCCCAGGTACGTCCCCTCGTATGTGCCGGCCGGACCCATCGCGTCGGAATACAGCGTGCCGCCGACGATCACCGTGTGCCCCCGCGCGGCCGCTCCGTCCACCAGCGCCCGTACGTTCTTGTCCGCCACGCTGGTCTCGACGAACACCGCGGGGATCCGCCGGCTCACAATGAAGTCCACCAGCCGGTTGATGTCGTCCAGCCCGGCTTCCGATTCCGTGGAAATCCCCTGGATGCCGCGGACCTCCAACCCATAAGCACGGCCGAAGTAGGCGAACGCGTCGTGGGCGGTCACCAGCACCCGCTGCGCCGGCGGAATCGTCTCCAGCACCTGCGTCGCCCACGCGTGCAGCGCATGGCAGCGCTCGATGTACGCCGCTGCGTTGGCCCGGTATGTCTCGGCCGACGGCGGATCGAACTCCGCCAGCGCGTCGGCCACGACCTGCACACCCCGCGCCCAGGCCGTCGGATCCATCCACACGTGCGGATCAAAGTGCCCCGCCCCCCCCGGCAGCGGCAGCAGAAACGATTCGTCGATCAGTTCCGTCACGGCATACACGGGCTTGCGGCGAGCGACCTGCACCAGCGTGTCGCCCATCCGCCCTTCCAGCATCAGGCCGTTGTAGAAGATCACGTCCGCGCCCAGCAGCGTCGCCACGTCCCCGCGCGTGGGACGAAACAGGTGTGGATCGACCGCTTCGCCGATCAGACTCGTCACGTGCGCACGCTCGCCGGCCACCTGCCGCACCACGTCGGCGACCATGCCCACCGTCGCCACGACTTTGTACTCCGGCCGCTCGTCACCCCTGGCCGTCGGCGCAACGACGGCGGCGACCGCGGCGGCAATGCCTGCCACGACCGCCAGAAACCTTGCGTAACGATCACCGCTCGCCAATCGCGTCATGGAACAAGCCCTCTTTCACATGAGGCCCGGTGGCCATCATCTGACATCGACCATCGGCGCCACCGAACTTTGACAAGCCTAAAAATATCATGTGTCATACAGAAAGTCAAGCCGTGCCGGTCCGTAGCCGTCATAATGCCGCGGCCAATCCCCGTCGGGCGGAAAGGACCGGAATGTGCGACAATCCGGCCGACGCCCCCTTACCCGTGCAACCGCGAGAGGAACCGCGACAGGAGCATCCGATGCCGACGGCCAATCGCGAGGACTACCTCAAGCGGATTTACCGCCTCCAGGCCCGCCAGGCCGATCAACCCGTGGCCATGGGCAAGCTGGCGGCCGCGGTCGGCGTCTCGGCCGGCAGTGCCACCGGCATGGTCAAGACCCTCGTCGACATGGGCCTGGTCGTCTATGAGCCGTATGTCGGCGTCCGTCTCACCGATCAGGGCGAGCGCATCGCCCTGCACGTGCTGCGGCGGCATCGGCTGATCGAAGCCTTTCTCGTCAAAACGCTCGGCCTGGACTGGTCGGCCGTGGACGCCGAAGCCGAAGCCATCGAGCACGTGGTCTCCGAGGAGCTGCTCGAACACATTGACGGGTTCCTCGGCCGGCCGCGGTTCGACCCGCACGGCGACCCGATTCCCGACGCCGAGGGCAAACTGGCCGTCCGCCGCCATCAACCCCTGGACCAGTGCGAAGCCGGCCAGCGCATCCGCGTCAGCCGCGTCAGCGACCAGGACCCGGCCTTTCTGCAGTTCATCGACCGCGTCGGCCTGCGCCCCGGCACCGAAGCCGTCATCGAGGCCGTCGACCAGGACGCCCAGACCATC
>CAZUUQ010000059.1:0-6688 GCA_964622625.1 uncultured Phycisphaeraceae bacterium
GAAGGCGGGCAGTCAAAAAACCCCGCGGTTTGCGGGGCTTTGCGAGACAATGCGACTGGCTGCAAGATACCTGACAATTCCCTAATGCCCCCCCAAGGACTCGAACCTTGAACCCGCTGGTTAAGAGCCAGCTGCTCTGCCAATTGAGCTAGGAGGGCGTCGCACCGTCGCGATGCCGCCGGGCGGGTCGGGGCCGCGCGGCAAAACGGCAGTGTAAACCGCGGCATGGGTGTGTCAAGCAGACGCGCGGTTCCGAAGGGGATTTGCCCGCGGCGGCGGGCGGTTTATCATCACGTCGTGCCGCGGCAAGGCTGCCGCTCGGGCGCCATATGCCTTTTCGTACATGGAGATTCGCTTTGCCAATTCATTGGCCGCCTGGTCGCAACGGCATCGTTCCCGTCTGGAGCGTCACACTGGCGGTGCTGGCGTCCGTATGCCTGCACGCAGGCGCGCGGGAATCCTACACGCTCACACCCCAGGGCGAATGGCGGCAACACGCGACCGCCGACCCGGACAGCCCGGAGGGCCAGCTTCAGGCCGCCCGCCGCGCCTTGGCCGAGGGCCGCGCGGGGCAAGCCAAGAAGCTGGCGGCCCGCTGGATCAAGGAACATCGCGGGCATCCGCTGGAGGTCGAAGCCTTCCTCATCCGCGGCGACGCCCGGGCGGCTTCGGGCAACCACTACAAAGCCTTGTTCGACTACGAATACATCGCCCGCACCTTCCCGGCCAGCGAGCACTTCTTCACCGCGCTCGATCGCGAATATCGCATCGCCGTACTTTATTCCGAAGGACTCAAGCGGCGTTTCCTGGGCATGCCGATCCTGCCCGCTTCGGGCGAGGCCGAGGAGCTGTTCATCCGCATTCAGGAGCGCGCCCCCGGCAGTGACCTCGGCGAACGGGCCAGCATCGCCCTGGGCGACCATTATTACCGCCGTCGCAACTGGGCCGGCGCGGCCGACGCCTACGACCTGTTCCTGACCAACTACCCCACCACCCGCTTCCGCGAGCACGCGATGCTGCGGCTGATTCAGGCCAACCTGGCCCAGTACCGCGGCAGCAAGTACGACCCGACCGGCCTGCTCGAAGCGACGCAGTATCTGCGGCGATACGAGCAGGAATACCCCGCTGCAGCCGCGCAACTCGGAGCCGAGGAGCTGCTCGAAGAGATTCGCCACGCCGCGGCCGACAAGCTGCTCTACTCGGCCACGTGGTACGACCGCCGCCGTGAGACCGTCAGCGCCGCCTTCCTTTACCGGCGCGTGACAGCGCAGTTCCCCGACACACCCGCCGCCGGCCAGGCGGTGCGCCGACTCGAAGCGATGGACCAGCTTGCCATGGCCCCGACCGACGCACCGCAGTTTGAACCATCAGACGACAACGCCGTGACGAACGACGCGCCGGCGCAGGAGCCTCTGCCATGACCAGACAGGCTCTGGTGCTGACGTGTGCGGTGATCGTCGTCACGGCGACCGCGGGCTGCGGCTACCGCCAGGGCGGCCTGTTCGATGCCGACGTGCGCACCGTCGCCGTGCCCATCTTCGACAACCAGAGTTTCTACCGCGGCCTTGAGTTCGACCTGACCGAGGCGACGATCAAACAGATCGAACTGAAGACCCCCTACAAAGTCGTCGGACCGGAGATGGCCGACACCGTGCTGCACGGCACGATCACCGGCGTTGAGCAGGCGCTGCTGTCGCGCGGCGGCGACGGCGGACTGCCCCAGGAGCTTGAATTGCGCGTGATCCTGGACATCGAATGGCTCGACGCCCGCACGGGTCGACCGCTGCGCTCGCGCGAGGGCTTCGCGGTCGTCGGACACTATGTGCCGGCCCGGCGGGTGGGACAGCCGCTGGAAGTCGCGTCCCACATCGTCGCGCAGCGACTGGCCGATCAGGTGGTGACGATGATGTTCGAGCAGTGGTGAAGGGGAAGGGATGGAGATCAAGGAGCCACGGAACCAAGGGATCAAGGCGTTGCGGTTATTCTCGATTCTCGATCCCTGGATCCCTCGGTCCCTGAGTGTCTTGGCCCCTCCCCCGCTCAACCGGCGAACCAATGCGTCCGACAGCCTGTATAAGGGCCATGCAACGGGACAAACGCAGCAGCCGCGCCGTGCGACGCCCGCGGTCCTAGAATCCACCGCTGAAATCCATGCTGCGCCCGCGGCAAGCAACCGTCCCGTGTGAAGGACCCCGCCTGATGCCAGCCCAGAACCAGCCCGACCACCGCGACGACGATCGGCCCGACAGCAACGGCCCGCAGCGGGACGACAAGACCCCGGGAAGCCCCAGAAACGGCGGAGGCCCCGGCCGCAACAAACCCGGCGGGACCGGCACGCCCGGAGCCGGCGGATTCCCCCGCAACATCATGGGCTGGGTGCTGATGGGCGGCCTGCTGCTGATGCTGCTGCTGTTCCTCAACACCTCCGGCACGGCCGAGCAGAAGACCTGGCAGGATTTCTACAACCTCGTCGAGGCCGGCGCCTTTGAAGGGCCGATCCTCATCGAGAACGACCGCCTCGTCGGCACGGTCCGGGAAGGGTTCCCCGGCCGCGAACCCAAGACCAAAGGGGCCGACCGCGTTTACACCCCCGTGCAGCCGGACACCCGCGACTTCTACCTGCGCAAACTCGATGAGGCCGGCCAGGACTTCCTGCCCAAGCCGCAGTCGGGCCTGCTGCTGCAGTTCCTCATCGGCTGGGGACCGTTCATCATCCTGGCGCTGCTGATCTACTTCTTCCTGTTCCGCTCGATCCGCAACGCCGGCGGCGGAGCAGGCATGCTCGGCAGCTTCGGCCGCTCACGCCACAAGGTGACCAACAAGGAACACTCGAACATCACCTTCAACGACGTGGCGGGCATCGACGAGGCCAAGGAGGAAATCAGCGAGATCGTCGAGTTCCTCAAAAACCCGCGCAAGTTCCAGCGCCTCGGCGGGCGCGTGCCCCGCGGCGTGCTGCTCGTGGGCGATCCGGGCGTGGGCAAGACGCTGCTGGCCAAAGCCGTCGCCGGCGAGGCCGAGGTGCCCTTCTTCTCCATCAGCGGAAGCGATTTCGTCGAGATGTTCGTGGGCGTCGGCGCGTCGCGCGTCCGCGATCTGTTCAAACAGGCCAAGGACAACAGCCCGTGCATCATCTTCCTCGATGAGATCGACGCTGTCGGCCGGCGCCGCGGCAGCGGTTTTTCCTCAGGCGGGCACGACGAACGCGAACAGACGCTCAACGCCATCCTGGTCGAGATGGACGGGTTCGAAAGCTCCGATCAGGTGATCGTGATGGCGGCGACCAACCGCGCCGACGTGCTGGATCCTGCCCTGACGCGGCCCGGACGCTTCGACCGCCAGATCACCGTCCCCCTGCCCGACCTGCAGGGCCGCGTGCAGATTCTCAAGGTCCATTCCAAGCGGGTGAAGATGTCGCCGCATACCGACCTCGAACGCCTGGCCCGCGGCACGCCGATGTTCAGCGGCGCCGACCTGGCGGCGATCATCAACGAGGCCGCCATCGCCGCCACGCTCGCGGGCAAGGACCACGTCGAGCAGGCCGACCTCGAGGAAGCGCGAGACAAAGTGCGCTGGGGTCGTGCCCGGCGAAGCCACAAGATCGATGAGGACGAAAAGAAGGTCATCGCCTACCACGAGGCCGGCCATGCCGTGGTCATCTATCACGACGAAAACGCCGAACCGCTGCACAAGGTGACGATCATTCCCCGCGGCCATGCCCTGGGCGCGACGTTCAACCTGCCTGAACGCGATCGCCACCTCTACAGCCGCAACCAGATGCTCTCGCACATCCGCGTGGCCTTCGGCGGGCGCGTGGCCGAGGAGATGTTCTGCGGCGACAAGTACAACGGCACGGCCGGCGACATCCGCCAGGCCACCGGCATCGCCCGCGCCATGGTCACGCAGTATGGCATGAGCGACAAGGTCGGCTTCCAGTTGTTCGGCCCCGACGAGAGCCGCAATCCATGGGAGCAGCCCGACCGCTTCTACTCCGAGGAGACAGCCCGGCAGATCGACCAGGAGGTGCATCACATCCTCGACGAGTGTTACCGCAATACCCGCGAACTGATGCAGACCCACCGCGAGCAGGTCATCGCCCTTGCCGAGGCGCTGCTGAAGTATGAGACACTCAGCTTCGATGAGGTCGACCGCATCATGAAGGGCGAGAAGCTCGACAAGCCGACGGTCGGCGATCTTCTAAAGGCCGAGCAAAGCAAGGCCGCGACCCCCAAGTCCGCCCGACCCGCGCGCGACGCCCACGAGGACCAGGCCCCCGGCGCCGTGCCCTCGCCGGCCTGAACCGTTCCCGCAGGTCGTTGACCATCCAAAAAGGTGCCATCCGAATGAGGGGGCGCCGTTCCCCTTTTTCGTGTGCGCGGCATGCACCTATCATGACCGTTCATGCCGCCGGTCCTCGCTGCCGCCGCCGCGTCCGCTGCAACCGCGCCTGACGCGGCGGAGCCGGCCGACCTCTACGACCGTGAGGAAGCACGCCGGCCGTCGCCGCTGCAATGGTTCGCGCTGGCGTGCATCGCCGGCGTGGCCCTGGGCCGCGTCGGTGGGTCGGTGACACTGTGGTGCGGTGCCGGCGCGCTGACGGCCCTCGCGGCCGCCTGCCTGCCGCGATGGATTTCACGCAACCGGGCACGGAGGGGCGTGCTGGCGTTGACCGCGGCCCTGTCGGCATTCGCCTGCGCCGCGGCCGGGTGGACCAGCGTGCGCCTGCACCATGTCGCGCCCGACAACGTGCTCGCCATGGTCCGCGATGAGCCGGTGATCGTGCGCCTGGCCGGCATGGTCGATACCACGCCGCGACTGGTGTCGGCCCGGCAAGGCGCGCTGGGCGCGTTTCGCCATCAGTCGCCCGGCACGCTCTTCGGCCTGCGCGTGACCGGCGTGTGGATCGACGGCCAGTGGCGCTCCGCATCGGGCCGCGTGCAGGCGCGCATTGATGAGGCCGACGCCCTGATCGCCCAGGGCACGCGCATCGAGGCCGATGGGTGGTTGTCGGCCTTCACCGGGCCGACGAATCCGGGGCAGTTCGACTACCGCCCGATCCTGGCGCGGCAGGGTTACGCGGCCCGCCTCACGCTGCCCTCGCCGGCCAACTGGCGGGCAGCGCCCGCGACCGCGCGGCCTGGTGCGGTGGGCCGATTCGCTGGCCAACTTCGCCGCAGCGCCGAATCGCAGGCCTATGCCGCTCTGCACGCGGGCGTCGATCGCGACGGCCCGGCCGTGCAACTGCTCGACGCCCTGCTTCTGGGCATCCGTTCGCCGGACATGCACGATCTGAACGAGGACTTCCGCCGCGTCGGTCTGGCGCACATGCTGGCGATCAGCGGGGCGCACCTGGCGATCATGACGGGGCTGGTGTGGGGCCTGCTGCGCCTGCTGGTGCCGCGACCGCCGCGCGCCGCTGCGATCGTGCTGGTTGTCCTGGCGCTCTACCTGCTGGCTGTGCCGCCCCGGGTGCCGATCCTGCGCGCGGGCATCATGGCGGCGGCCTACTGCGGAGCCTTCATGATCGGCCGGCGGTGGCGAGCCCTCGATCCACTGGCCCTGGCGCTGATTGTCGTGCTGCTCTGGCGGCCGCAGGACATCGTCGACGGCGGCATGCAACTGAGCTTCGGCATCGTCGCCGGCCTGATCTTCTTCGTGCCGCGCATCTACAAGGCCATCGTCGACAGTTCTGCCTTCATCGCCGCCAGCGATCCGACGCGGCGATGGCTGTTCCACTTCTTCGGCGGTTACATCATTATTCAATTCGTCGCCTTCTCGCTGGCGCTGCCGTTGGCGGCCTACCACTTTCAGATCATCTGTCCGCTGACCATTCCGCTGGTGATACTCGGCCTGCCGGTCATCACGCTGCTGCTGGGCCTGGGCTATCTCAAGATTGCCTTGGGGCTGCTTTCACCGACGCTCGGGAGTCTGCTGGCCGGACCGCTGCTGTGGATCGCCGACACCCTCGCGGGGCTGGTGGGTCATGCCGCGCGCTGGCCGGGGGTGATGATCGACCTGGCACAGCCGGTGTCGCCCTGGTGGGCGGCCGTGACGGCGGCGGTGGTGGTCGTGGTGCTGGCCGGGCCGCTGTGGCGGCGCCCGAAACTGGCCGCAGGGCTGGTGATCGCGTGCGCCGCCTGGCTGGCGGCGGGCCAGCGGCCGCCGGCGTCGCTGCTGAACACCGCGGCGTCGCGCGATGTGCCGCTGCGTCTGCACATGCTCGACGTGGGTGACGGAAGCTGCTACCTGCTGCGCCTCGCGGCCGATCCGTCGCAACCGCCGGCGCACGTCCTGTTCGACTGCGGCTCGCACAACATCCCAGACGTGGCGGGCCATGTCATCCTGCCGGTGCTGCGCCGCCTGGGTGTGCGGCAACTCGATGCAGTGGTGATCTCGCACGGCGACTTCGACCACTTCTGCGGGCTGATTGACCTGGCCGACGCCCTGCGGATCGAGGCGGTATGGCTGCCGCCGCAGTTTCGTGCCGATGCCGTCGCGAATCCCGCAGACCCTCCGGCCGCGCTGATCGAGGCCCTGCACCAGCGCGCGATCCCCATCCGTACCGTCACCCGTGGTCACGAAAGCGCGCTGGGCGGCGTGAAGCTCGAATGCCTCTGGCCGCCGCCGAACTGGCCGGCCGAACAGCGCAACGACAGCTCGGTGGTGCTGCGCTTCACCACCGCGGCCG
>CAZUUQ010000059.1:6788-18049 GCA_964622625.1 uncultured Phycisphaeraceae bacterium
GGGGAGCCGGGGCGGCCGGGCGGCGGGTCCTGCTCAGTGGCGACATCCAGACCCGCGGCATCGACGCCCTGCTGGCCCTGGAGCCCAACCTGCGCGCCGACGTGGCCGACCTGCCGCATCACGGCAGCTTCGTCGCCGCCTCGCCCCGCTGGCTGGAAGCGGTGCGCCCCGATGTCGCGCTGCAATCGACCCGACCGTTCCGCATGGTCCGCGACCGCTGGGGGCCGCTGCTGGATGCCCTCGATACCGAGCGTTTCAGCACCGCGACACACGGCCTGGTTGAAGTGTCGATCCGGCGCGACGGCACGATTCACGCGGCCGGGTATCTCCCGGCGCCGACCGCAGCGGGGCCGGCACGGCGTTGAGTATGGATTCACAACGATTGGCTGCGCCTCGCGGCCAAGGTTATTTCATCGTGGTTCGACGGATCCATCAGACGCGCCGCCTTCGGTATCCGGCGGGGCATGGTCGTTGGGCGGCGGATCGAAGTCGACACGCACGTGCAACGGCTGTGGCTCGCGGGGGGGCGCGGTCATGCCCATCGCGTGCAGGGCTTCGAGCATCACCACCCGCGCTCCGCGCCGCGGTGCCTGCCAACGCACCGCCACCGCCGTGGCCGAGCCGTTCGCCTGTCGGCCACGCAGAAGCTCAAGCAGCCCCGGCCAGCGCGAAGCCGGCAGTTCGATTGAGAGTGATGCCGATTGCGCTTCGTCGTCATCTGCGTCGGCATCCTCTGCCTCAGACACAACGCCGCCGGCATCGCGCGCCCATGCGGTCAGCAGGGCATGGATCTCGGGCGTTCGCGCGGTCGGCACGCGAACGATGACATCCAATGGCCGGGGTTCGGCTGTCTCAACGGCCCCGGGTGTGTTGGCGGTCACCGCCGGATCGGCGCTATCGGTGATTGACGACTGCCGATCAGAGACTGCGGATTGGACCGATCGCTGCGCCATGGCCGATGGCCGCCTGGTCGTCGTGGGCGGCACCCGTTGCTCGGCGACGGTCCCCCGTTCATTGCCGATGGGCGCTTGCCGCATGCCCCTTGCAGGCGGCGCAGGCTGCTGCATCGGCGCTGGCACGTCCGCTCGCGGCAACGTTTCGACGGCCGCGTCGTTGAGGCTGCCGGTGTCCACGAACATCCACGCCAGCAGAGCCACGCTGACCAGAAGCATCGCCGCCAGGCCGCCGACCGCGATCCAGCGGGCCATGTGCGCGCTGCGCCGGCCGCGAAGCTCTTCGGTCTGCTGCGGCAGGCCGCCCATGAGCATCTGCCGCTCGATGTGGGCGTTGGCCCGCTCCATCAAACCCGCCGGTGCGGGCTGGTCGGCCGCCGCACGCAGCCGATCACGGTCGACGCGAAGCTGCGCCACCAGCCGCCGCATGGCCGGGTCGCCGGCCAGTTGCGCTTCAAAGGCAGCCTCGTCGGCAGGTGACAGCTCCTGCTCCACGTAATCCAACAGCCGCTGCTGGTCGTAGCGATCGTTCACGCCTGCCGCTCCCATTCATGCCCCCTGCCGGACGGATTGGCCGCGTCCCGTCCCGGCTGCCCCGGCCGCCCCGCCTGGGCGATCTCCCGACGCAGAGCCAGTCGCGCGCGGAACAGCCGGCTCTTGACGGTGCCCACGGGCATCGCCAGCACGGCCGCGATCTGCTGGTAGTCCATACCGTCGATGTCCCGCAGCACGAGCACAGCCCGATGCTCCTCGTCCAGCCGCGCCAGGGCCGCCAGCACCGCCGCGAGCTGCTCCTGTCTTTCGACGCCCTGCGCCGGCCCGGGTTCCCGGTGGTCGGCCAGCACCGCCGCCAGCGACGTCGCGCCACCGGCACCGTCTTGCAGCGGCTGATCCAGCGACGCCGCGCCGCGGCGGGACGCCTTGCGCAGAAATGACACCGCCAGGTTCATCGCGATCCGTGTCATCCACGTCGTCAGCAGCGACTTGCCTTTGAAATCGCCGATGTGCTGGACGATCTTGAGCAGGGCCTCCTGGGTAAGCTCGGCCGCGTCATCGCGGTTGCCGACCATCCGCAGAACGATGTTGTAAAGCCGCTGCTGCTGGGCTTCGAGCACCTCGGCCAGCGCGCCCTGATCGCCCTGCATCACGCGCTGCACCAGCTTCGGATCAATGCTCGGCACGCTGCTCAATCCCCTCGGGCCCGACCGCCACAGGCCGCGGCCGCGGCTTTATGCGGTGAAATGGCAATGTTACCATGCCAGCACATGCACGACCCACACGCTTATCAGAGCGCCCTGGCCGCCCGCAATGCCTCCGCCGCAATGCAGGCCATCTGGTCGCCGCATCGCAAATTCACCACCTGGCGCCGCCTCTGGCTGGCTTTGGCCGAGGCCCAGCAGCAGCTTGGACTGGACATCCGCAACGCCCAGCTCGACGCGCTGCGGGCCCACCTCGACGACATCGACTACGACGCGGCCGCGGCGTATGAGAAGAAACTGCGCCATGACGTGATGGCCCACGTGCATGCTCTGGGCGATCAGGCCCCGGCCGCGCGGCCGATCATCCACCTGGGCGCCACCAGCCAGTACGTCAACTGCAACACCGAGCTGCTGCAGATCCGCGACGCCCTGCAACTGATCGCGGTCAAGCTGGCCAACGCCATCGACCACCTGGCCCGCTTTGCCGCGCGGCACCGCGACCTGCCGACGCTGGCGTTCACGCATCTTCAACCGGCCCAGCCGACAACCGTCGGCCGGCGGGCGGCCTTGTGGGCGTATGAACTGGCGCTGGCATTGGAGGAGATCGAGCACCGCCTCGACAGCCTGCGCTTCCGCGGCGTCAAGGGCACCACGGGCACGCAGGCGTCGTTCCTGGCGCTGTTCGGCGGGGACACACCCGAGTCGCACGAGAAGGTGGAACAGCTTGACAAGCTGGTGACGCAGAAGATGGACTGGCCGGTGGACCGGCGGTTCGTGATCACGAGCCAGACGTATCCGCGCCTGCTGGACGGGTTGGTTGCGTCCTCGCTGGCGACCGCCGCGGCTGCGGCCGCGAAGTTCGCCACCGACATGCGCCTGCTTGCCAACCGCAAGGAACTCGAGGAGCCGTTCGAGGAAGATCAGATCGGCTCGTCGGCCATGCCTTACAAGCGCAACCCGATGCGCTGCGAGCGGATCTGCGGCCTGTGCCGCTTCGTGATCGGACAGGTACAGATTCCCTTCACCACCGCGGCCGAGCAGTGGATGGAGCGCACGCTCGACGATTCCTCGACCCGCCGCCTGACGCTGCCCGAGCCGTTCCTGGCCCTCGACGGCGCGCTGGACACGCTGATCAACGTCGCCTCGGGCATCGTGGTCTACGAGAGCCGCATCGCGGCGAACCTGGCGGCCGAACTGCCCTTCATGGCCAGCGAGAACATCTTGATGGCGGCCGTGCAGCGCGGGGCGGATCGGCAGGAAGTGCACGAGTTGATCCGCCGTCACGCCCAGGCGGCCGCGGACGCTGTCAAACACGACGGGGCGGACAACGACCTGCTGGCACGGCTCGCGGGTGAGAAGGTTTTCGCCGGCATTGATCTGGGCGTGGTGCTCGACGCGAGGCAATACGTCGGCCGGGCCCCGCTGCAGGTGGACGCATTCATCGAGCAGGTCGTCGCGCCGATTCGGGCCCGCTACGCCGACCGACTCAACGCGAGGGTCGAGCTGAAGGTCTGACCACCAGCGTATCGTGGGCTGAAGCCTTACCGCTGCATGCCGTGGCGCTGGTTCATCATCGCGTGAGGCACGATGCCGCGCTGCGACTGTTCGAGGAAGGTCCGCAGTTCGTCGAGCAGGTCGGCCGCCTGCGTGTCCCCGCCGGCGCGGCACTGCTGCGCCTGCGCGGCCACGGCCTCGCGGGCGGTGGGCAGCGTGTGACCGTCGAGGTAGATGGTGCGATAGGCTGCGTTGACCGCGTCGATCGCCGCGCGGCCGACGCCCGAGCGCCGCAGCCCCACCACGTTCACGCCCATGACGCTGTTGAGACCCGAAGTCAGGGCGAAGGGCAGCACATCCTTGGATACCGCGCTGACTCCGCCGACAAAGCTCAGGCGCCCCAGATGGCAGAACTGGTGGATGGCCGAATTGCCGGCGACGTTCACCTGGTCATCGAGCCGCGCGTGGCCGGCGATCAGCGCCCCTGACGCCAGCGTGCAACCGCTGCCGACCGTGACGTCGTGGCCCAGGTGGGCGTTGGTCATCAGCATGTTGTCGTCGCCCACGCGGGTGGGATGCTCGACACTGGTAGCGCGGTGAATGGTCACCGACTCGCGGATGAGATTGTTGTCGCCGATGACCACGCCCGCCGAGGGCGATGAGCCTCGGTCGAACTTGCGGTCCTGCGGCTCAAAGCCGATGCAGGCGAAGGGGTAGATGGTGTTGCCGCGGCCAATGGTGACCGGGCCGACGAGGTGGACGTGCCCGATCAGCCGCGTGCCGGGGCCGATGCGCACCGGGCCATCGAGCACGCAGCCCGGACCGACGACCACGTCCCCGGCCAGTTCGGCCTGGGCGTCGATCACCGCACTGGGATGCACCTGGGCCATACACGTTCCGTCGCGCCGCATACGCCGATCGTCTGGCGGCGCGGAGGGCTATGATAGGCTTCGGGCATGATGTCTGCTGACGCCACGACGCTCGCCGTCCGCAACCTGGGCCGCATGGCCTATGCGCCAGCTCTTGACATCCAGCGGCAGGCGCACCAGCAGGTGCTTGACGGGGCCGACCCGGCGCTGCTGCTGGTCGAGCATGACCCGGTCATCACCGTCAGCCGGCGGCGCGATGCTGAACGCCATGTCCTGCTCTCGCGCGACGCCCTGGCCGCACGCGGCATCGACGTGCAATCGACCGATCGCGGCGGCGACGTGACCTATCACGGACCGGGGCAACTGGTGGCCTATCCGATCCTGCGTCTGGCGGACTATGGCCTGAATGTCGGCCGCTACATGCGCCTGCTCGAACAGGTGGTCATCGACACCGTGGCGGCGTTCGGCATCGAGGCCCATCGCGACCGCTGTGCCGTCGGCGTCTGGCTGAACGACGCCAAGCTCTGCGCCATGGGCGTGCGCGTGAAGCGCAACGTGACCATGCACGGCCTGGCGCTGAACGTCGATCCCGACCTGAGCCACTTCCAGACGATCGTGCCCTGCGGCCTGGTGCAGCGGAAGGTGACCAGCATGCGGCAGGTGCTCGCCCCGAGCTGTCCGGACATGATCGCGGTCAAACAGGCGCTGGCGGACACGATGCGTCGTCATCTCGATAAGTTGGCGCGAGGGTGCGGGAGCGATCAGGGCTCGGGCAGACGCACGATGAAGCTCGGAGCTTCGCGCTGCTGACCGTCGCTGGAGCTTTCCACCAGCGTCATACCGTTGCCCAGGTTGTGCGGAAACCGCGCCTGCAGCTCGCGCACCTTCGGGCCGTAGCTCTGGCTGACCATCGGCACGCCGTCGGGACCGATGCTGCGCTGCGTCGGTACGTCCTGCTCCGAAAACAGCCCCACCGTCACCAGCGACATCGTCTTGCCGTGCAGATAGAAAGCCTGCTCGCCCCGGGCCCGCAGTTGCCTGGCATAGGCCTCGGCCGCCTGGCGGTACTGTCTGCCGCCGGCCTCGTCGAAGAAGGCGACCTGCAGCGTGTACTGCGCCCTGGTCACGTGGCTGCGCAGATTCAGTTCGTCACCGGTCGTCTGTCCCCCCACCGCGCTCGATGCAGCCGGCGTGTCCGAGGCCAGCCCCACGCCGCCCAGACCCAGGGCCACGAGCGCCGCATCCTCGAAAGGTCGGCGACCGTCGAGCACCAGCATCCGCGTCTGCCGCAGATCCTGCCGAGCAGCCATCTCGTTCCTCGCGCCGTAGCGGCCGCGGTACACGCTCCACTGGCCCTGCTCCGCCCGCACCCACACGTCGGGCACGCGCAGCTCGCGCTCCAGCCGGGTGCGCAGCGCGTCGGCCCGTTGCCGCGCGTTACGCCCCTCGAAGCCGCGCACCAGAATCGACCAGCCCTCGCGGTCCAGCGCTGTGGCGCGAAAGCCCCCGTCCCCCGCCGGGTTCGAACCACCCCCCTGGGACACGCCCCAACCCTGCGACGAAGCCTTGTCGCTCAGCCACGCCCAGGGGTCGTCGCGGCTCATCTCCTCGTAGCAGCCGCCGCAGCAGAGAAGGACCAGCAGAGCCATCGCCGCACGGGCAGCGGCTGACCACGTCACCGCCCCGCGCCGCGGCCTCGCGCTGTGACTGCTGGCGAACATGCAGGTCAGTCCATCACGGGTCCGCCTGCCGCCGCGCGGGCGGCCGGACCCTCAAAGCGTTCGTAGTGCCCGCCGGGGATCGTCAACCGGCTGGCCGGGCCGGCCCAGGCGCAGCGCCCGCATTCGTGCAGCATCTGGCCGCTGGCGGCGCACAACTCGAATACCTGCTCGATACCTGCTATCGCACGCACCGGACCGGTGGGTGATTCTACCACCTCCACCGCCGTGGCCGGCACATCCGACACCAGCGCCACCGCCGACGCCGCATTCACCGCCGCGACGTGCGCACGGGCTGTCTCCAGCGTCGCGACGGCCCGCTGGCGGTCCTCCAGCCCGCGCACCAGCCGGGCGAAGCGCTCGACCATGTGCGTGTGCGGCCGTTCACGGTCGCCGAGCATCTCGACGCACTGGCCGTAGCGGTCCTCGATCTCCACCGGCCGACCCGTCTGCCACTGGGCCGAGCCCACGTCACCGCGAATCCGCAGCGTCGGCTCGACGGTCCGGCCGCAGGCGTGCGTCAGCAGCACCAGCAGCTTCGCCCCACCGGACAACGTCAGGCGCAGGCTGGCGGTGTCGTAATTCTCGATGTCGCGCGCGCGGTACAGCTCGGCATCGACGATCTCGATGGCGGCCGACTGATCGCGCGCGGAACCGAGCAGAAACAGGGCGAGGTTCACGTGATGGGCCAGCGCGTTGTTGACGGGGCTGTCGAGTACCCAGGTGTTGTCGCGCCGGATCGCGCCGGCCCAGGAGGCCCGCTGGTAATAGCGGTCGCCGCGCGGCCAGGCTGCCCAAAGCACCGCCTCGCGCACCGTGCCGATCGCCCCGCCGATCAGCCGACGTTTGAGCGCAAGCGTCGCCGGGTGGTAGATGTCCTGAAACCCGACGATGGCCGGCAGACCCGCGCGGTCGCGGGCGGCGATCATCGCGTCGACATCCTGCACGCAGCCGGCCGCGGGCTTCTCGCACATCACCGCCTTGCCCGCTGCCAGTGCCTGCTCCGTAAACGGCCGATGCAGGTCGATCGGCACCGGAAGCCACACCGCCTCAACCTCCGGCATCGCCAGCAGATCGGACATGTCGGCGAGCACCGCGGCCCCGGCGGCCTCGGCCTCGGCCCGACCCTGCTCGCGCGCTCGGGAATCGGGATCGCACGCCGCGACAACGCGCACAGGATGGGCGTCGGACAGCGGCGACGCCTGGCCCAACAGGTCAAGCACCGACCGGGCATAACCGCCCATGCCCACGATGCCCACCGCTACCGGCCGATGATCCACGTCCACCATCCATTTCCATAAAACAATGCCACACGTCATCTTAACGATTCGATCCTGTCGCGGCAGCCCAGGGGCATTGACGCGGCGGCCCCAGCTTATATCATTTCATCCGGATAAACTGATGATTGCCATGGCCCGCGTCAAAGCCCAGTCCGAAACCGCATCTGTGTCCCGTCGGCCCCGTGGCGATGCGGCCGCGGTCGCTCCCGAAGCCCTCGTGGGCATGATGACCAGCCTGGCCGAGCCGACCCGCCTGCGCCTGATGAAGCTGCTCGAGAAACAGGAACTCGGTGTGGCCGAGCTGTGCGAGATCCTTCAGATGCCGCAATCAACCGTGAGCCGGCACCTCAAGCTGCTGGCGGGCGAGGGCTGGCTGACGTCCCGGCGGCACGGCACGACCAACCTCTACCGCATGATCCTCGACGAGTTGGCACAGGCTTCCCGCGACCTGTGGACGCTGGTCCGCGATCGCACGGCCGGCAGCGCCGCCTTCCGCCAGGACGAGCTGCGCCTCGCCCGTCTGCTGCAGCGCCGCCGTCAGGATGGCGACGACTTCTTCGCCGCCGCGGCCGCGGACTGGGACCGCCTGCGTGTCGACTACTACGGCCCCAACGTCACCGAAGCCGCCCTGCTGGGCCTGTTGCCGTCGCACTGGACGGTGGCGGACTTGGGCTGCGGCACGGGACAGGTCGCGGCCGCGCTGGCTCCGTGCGTGGCCCGCGTCATCGGTGTGGACCGCTCGGCCGAGATGCTCGAAGCCGCCGCCGCCCGCACGCGCGAGCTGGCCAACGTCGAGCTGCGTCCCGGCGATCTGGAAAGCCTGCCGCTGGACGACGCCTGCTGCGACGCGGCCGTTATGGTGCTCGTGCTGGCCTATCTGTCCGACCCAGCGCCCGCGTTGTCCGAGGCCGCCCGCATCCTGCGCCCCGGAGGACGCCTCGTGATCCTCGACCTGCTGCGCCACGACCGCGACGACTTTCGCCGCCTCATGGGCCAGGTCGCCGCCGGTTTCGACCCCGCCGACCTGTCGTGCCTGCTGACCGAAGCCGGCTTCACACGCATACGCGGCCGCCCGCTGCCCCCTGAACCCGAGGCCCGCGGACCGGCCCTGCTGGTGACCGTCGCCCAAAGGCCCGACGCATCCCCACCCGCAACACCCCACGACGCAACACGCGCATCACGCAAGGAGCGAACATGACCACCGCGACGACCCGTCCCACCGCCGCCAAGGCCGGCACCGCACTCGAATTCAAAGTCGCCGACCTTTCACTGGCCGACTGGGGCCGCAAGGAAATCGAGCTGGCCGAGAAGGAGATGCCCGGCCTGATGGCCGTGCGCGAAGAGTACGCCCGTCAGCAGCCGCTCAAAGGCCAGCGCATCATGGGCTCGCTGCACATGACGATCCAGACGGCCGTGCTCATCGAGACGCTCACCGCCCTGGGCGCGGACGTGCGCTGGGCGAGCTGCAACATCTTCAGCACGCAGGACCACGCCGCCGCCGCCATCGCCGTCGGGCCGCGCGGCAGCGTCGACAAGCCCCAGGGCGTGCCCGTCTTCGCGTGGAAGGGCGAAACCCTCGAACAGTACTGGTGGTGCACCGAACGCGCCCTGGACTTCGGCGACGGCCGCGGCCCCACGCAGATCGTCGACGACGGCGGCGACGCCACCCTGCTGATCCACAAAGGCGTCGAGTTCGAAAAGGCCGGCAAGATCCCCGGCCCCGAGACCACCGACAACACCGAGTTCAAGGAAGTGCTCAAGCTGCTGGCCAAGTGCTTCAAGGCCGACCCGCAGCGCTGGCACAAGGTGGCGGCCGACTGCTTCGGAGTCAGCGAAGAGACCACCACCGGCGTACACCGCCTCTACAAGATGCAGAAGGATGGCACACTGCTGTTCCCGGCCATCAACGTCAACGACAGCGTCACCAAGAGCAAGTTCGACAATCTCTACGGCTGCCGGCATTCACTGCTCGACGGCCTGAACCGCGCCAGCGACGTGATGCTCAGCGGCAAGGTCGCGGTCGTGCTCGGTTATGGCGACGTGGGCAAGGGCTGCTGCCAGTCGCTCAAGGGCCAGGGCGCCCGCGTGCTCGTCACCGAAATCGACCCGATCTGCGCCCTGCAGGCCGTCATGGAAGGCTACGAAGTCACCACGCTCGAAGACGCTCTGGCTGAAGGCGACGTGTTTGTCACCACCACCGGCAACCTGCACGTCATCGGCGTCGAGCACATGCAGCGGATGAAGGACGGCGCGATCGTCGGCAACATCGGCCACTTCGACAACGAGATCGACATGGCCGGCCTGGCGAAGCTCGAGACCCAGGGCAAGGTCGAGAAGATCAACATCAAGCCGCAGTACGACAAGTGGACCTTCAGCAGCACGCATGGCGGCAAGGGCCACAGCATCCAGATCCTGGCCGAGGGCCGCCTGCTGAACCTCGGCTGCGCCACCGGCCACCCCAGCTTCGTCATGAGCAGCAGCTTCACCAACCAGACGCTGGCGCAGATCGAACTGGCGGTCAACCGCGGCAGCTACGAGAAGAAAGTCTACGTGCTGCCCAAGCATCTGGACGAGAAGGTCGCCCGCCTGCACCTGGAGAAGCTCGGCGTGAAGCTCACGACCCTGACGGCCGAGCAGGCCGACTACATCGGCGTGCCGGTCGAGGGACCGTTCAAGGCCGACCACTACCGCTACTGACCCCCAGGCCGCGCCGACGTCAGTGCGCCTGATGCTCGGCCACGAGCACGCGCGGCAGCGCCTCGTGATCGGCCAGCACGTGGGCGTTGTGCAGACCGGCGTTTCCCGCCAGCCGCGCCGCCTTGTCGCGGTGGACCGCCGCGATCTCCAGCACAAGCTGGCCGGGCGTCGCCAGCAGCGGCGGCGACTGTTCGATCAGCGGCCGCAGATAACGCAAACCGTCGACGCCGCCGCGCAGCGCGTGTGTCGGCTCATGGTCGCGGACGTTGGGCGCCACGTCCGCCCACTCGTCGTCGGGAATGTAGGGCGGATTGGACACCAGATACGTCAGGCGGCCGCGCTGGTCGGAAAGCGGATCGAGCAGATCGCCTTCGCGGAACTCGATGCGGTCGGCCACGCCGTGGGCCTGGGCGTTCTCCCGCGCCACCGCCAGGGCGTCGGCACGGATGTCGGTGGCGATGACATGACTGGCGGGCAGATGCTTCGCCAGGGTCACGGCAATCGCGCCGCTGCCGGTGCCCACGTCGGCGATCAGCGGCGTCTTGAAGCCCGGCGTGCGGCGGCTGTGCTGGATCACGTGCTCGACGAGCGTCTCCGTGCTCGGCCGGGGAATGAGCACGGCACGCGTGACCTTGAAACTCAGCGAGAAAAACGGGCTGGCCCCGACCAGGTAATCGACCGGCTCATGGGCCGCCGCACGTTCGACCAGATCGCGGAAGGCCGCCCGCTCCAGCTCGCTCGCGGGACGGTCGGCGTCGGCATAGAGCATGATGCGCTTGACGCCCAGCACATGCGCCAGCAGCGTCTCAGCCGCCAGCCGCGGACTGTCGATGCCGCGCTTCGCGAAAAAGTCAGCCGTCCACGCCAGCAGGGTTCGCGTGGTCCATCGACGCGCGGACTGATCGCGGGACCGGGGCATCGACGAGGATTGTAAGGCCGAACCCCGCAGGGCGGATGCACGCCGGCGACGAACCCATCAAAGCCATCGTCAACGCCCGCCGCACCGCCCAGGCCACCCCCCAAAGCCCATGGATGGCCATCCATGGGCCTT
>CAZUUQ010000060.1:0-17275 GCA_964622625.1 uncultured Phycisphaeraceae bacterium
CTACCTGCTGGGACTTTAGCGACATGAATTACACGCAGATCACCGACGCGGACCGCCGCGAGATGCTTGACGCCATCGGCGTCGAGGCAATGGCCGACCTTTACGCCTCCTTGCCGCAGCAGTTTCGTCTGCCGGACGATGAGCCGCTGGAGCTGGCGGGATTGCCGGCCGACGGCTGGAGCGAGCTGGAGATTCGCCGACGGCTGGGCGAGCTGGGCGGTGCGAATCGTGCGGCCGCGGCGGCGCCGGGCGGGTGTTTCCTGGGCGGGGGGATGTACGACCATTTCATTCCCGCGGCTGTGGACCACCTGGCGCATCAGAGCGCCTTCGTGACGGCCTACACGCCGTACCAGGCGGAGGCGTCGCAGGGTTCGCTGCAGGCGTTCTTCGAGTTTCAGTCGCAGGTGTGCGCGTTGACGGGGCTGGACGTGGCCAACGCGTCGCTCTACGAGGGCGCGACGGCTGTGGCTGAGGCAGTGATGATGGCGCTGAACGCCACGGGTCGGCGGCGGGTGCTGGTGGCGGCGACGGTGCATCCGCATACGCGGGCGGTGCTGGCGACGTACCTGTCGGACCTGCCGGTGCAGTTGATCACGCTCGACATGGACGCGACAAGCGGGCGGGTGGACGCGGCGGCGGTCGCGGCGGCGACGGACGGGGACACGGCCTGCGTGGTGTTGCAGTCGCCGAACGTGTGGGGATTGATCGAGGACTGGTCGGGCGTGTTCGCGGCGGCGAAGGATGCGGCGGCAAAGACGGGCAAGCCCGGAGCCGGCCCGCTGGCGATCGCGGTGTTCAACCCGATCGCGTGCGGATTGCTCAAGCGGCCGGGGTCGTGCGGTGCGGACATTGCGGCGGCTGAGGGTCAGCCGCTGGGCATTCCCATGAGCTACGGCGGGCCGTCGCTTGGTTTGTTCGCGGCGAAGGCGGCGCTGATGCGGAAGATGCCGGGGCGGCTGGTGGGTCAGACGGTGGACAAGCAGGCGCGGCGGGCGTTCTGTCTGACTTTGCAGACGCGGGAGCAGCATATTCGCGGGGCGAAGGCGACGAGCAACATCTGCACGAATCAGGGTCTGCTGGCGGTGCGGGCGACGATTTACATGAGCGCGATGGGGCCGACGGGCCTGCGCGAGGCGGCGCGGCAGTGCTACGACAAGGCGCATTACGCGGCGGAGCGGATCGCGGCGCTCAAGGGCTGGTCGTTGGCGTTCGATGGGCCGTTCTTCAATGAGTTTGCTGTGGATGGCCCGGTGGCGGCGGAGAAGGTGATCGCGCTGGGTCGGCAGCGTGGCATCATGCCGGGGCTGGACTGTTCGAAACTGGGCTGTTCGAGTCCGGGGATTGGGCCTGCGAGTCGGCTGCTGATCGCGGTCACGGAGAAGCGCAGCCGGGCTGAGATTGACGGACTGGCGGCGCTGCTGGCGGATGCGGGCAGTTCGGCGGGGAAGGGGAGCGTTTGATGACGCAGATGACTACCGAGACGGCGACGCAGGTGACGGCTGATTCCAGTCGGGTGCAGCAGTCGGTGGGCGACGAGCACGACGCGCCGCTGATTTACGAGCGTTCCACACCCGGCGCGCGTGCGGTGGATCTGCCGGCCGACGACGTGCCGCGTGCGGCGCTGCCGGACGAGCTGATCGACGCGCAGCCGCCGCACCTGCCGCAGGTCGGACCGCTGGATCTGGTGCGTCACTACACGCGGCTGGCGCAGCGGAACTTTTCGGTCGATGCGAACTTCTATCCGCTCGGTTCGTGCACGATGAAGTTCAATCCGCCGGTCAACGAGCAGGCGGCCGCGATGCCGGCGTTCGCGGGACTGCATCCGTTGCAGGATGACACGGATGTGCAGGGCGCGCTGGCGATGCTGCACGAGCTGGAGCGGTGGCTGGCGGCGATCGCGGGTCTGCCGGCGGTGTCGCTGCAGCCGTGTGCCGGGGCGCATGGCGAGTACACGGCATTGAAGGTGATCCGGGCGTACTTCATGGACCCGCAGGGCGGTAACGCGCCGCAGCGGCGCAAGGTGCTGGCGCCGGATACCGCCCACGGGACGAACCCGGCGTCGTGCGCGATGTGCGGGGCGAACGTCGTCACCGTGCCGTCGACGAAGGATGGGTACGTCGATCTGGACAAGCTGCGGGCGATGGTGGACGACGAGACGGCAGCGCTGATGATCACGAACCCGAATACGGCCGGTCTGTTCGACGGGCAGATCGGCGTGATCGCGGACATATTGCACGACGCGGGGGCGCTGCTGTACCTGGACGGCGCGAACATGAACGCGATCGCGGGCGTGTCGCGTCCGGGCGACTTCGGCGTGGATGCGATGCACTTCAACACGCACAAGACGTTTTCGACGCCGCACGGCTGCGGCGGTCCGGGGGCTGGGCCGATCGCGGTGCGTGATTTTCTCGGGCCGTACCTGCCCGTGCCGCGGGTGGCGCGCGAGGGCGATGCATACCGTCTGGACTGGAGCGGGCCGAAGTCGATCGGCAAGGTGCGCGGGTATTTCGGGCAGTTCGGCGTGCTGGTGCGCTGCTGGACGTATCTGGCGGCGTGCGGGGGCCGGGGGCTGCGCGACATGGCGCGGCACGCGGTGCTCAATGCCAACTATGTGGCGGCGAAGCTGCGCGGGCAATACGAGATGCCCTATTTCGAGCCGGAGAACGGCCGGTTCTGCGCGCACGAGTTCGTGACGGTGCCCAAGGCGCTGCTGGACGAAGGGGTGACGCTGATCGACATGGCCAAGCGGCTGATCGACCACGGGATTCACCCGCCGACGATGCACTGGCCGGTACACAACTGCCTGATGATCGAGCCGACGGAAACCGAGAGCAAGGCGACGCTGGACCGTTTCGTGGCGGTGATGCAGAAGATTGCTGACGAGGTGCGTCGCGAGCCGGAGCTGGTGAAGGCGGCTCCGCACGCGGCGACGGTGTCGCGTGTGGACGAGGTTGCGGCGGCGCGCAGTCCGGTGCTGAGCTGCGTGGGCGGCTAGCTGCCGGCGGTATCCGGGCCTGAAGGCCTCGGCTTGGGGGCTTGGGGGACGGCAGTGAAAGGAGCGGGCGATGACCATGTTCGGAGGCATGTACGGCGGAACGATCAGCGGCGGCAGCCTCGGCGGGTCGATCTCGGCCGACGCGCGCAACGAAGCGCGGCGCGCGGAAACACGGTCGCGCGACGTCGAGCAGCGGCTGGAGAAGCTCACGCTGATATGCATGGCCATGTGGTCGCTGATCCAGCAGGAGACGCGGCTGACCGAGGAAGACCTGATGGAACGGGCCAGGCAGATCGACCTGCTCGACGGCAAGGACGACAACCGCGTCACGCCGCAGATCGCCCGCTGCTCCGCGTGCAGCCGGGTGATGAACCCGCGGCACCGCAAATGCATCTACTGCGGCCAGGAGAAGCTGGTGCTCAGCGCGTTTGATGAGATTCTGTGAGATGGGCCGGCCGCGTATGTTCAAGGCAACCGCTCCCTGACGGTCGCGGCTCGTGGCGGCGCTTTGAGGCACATCGCACTTCGTTACCTACAATGGAGACACACACATGCAGCGGATCGGCGTCATCGGACTGGGCATGATGGGGCGCACGCACCTGGGGGTTTACGACAAGCTTGCCGACGCACAGGTCGTCGCCATCGCGGATGCCGACCCCAAGCGTGCGGCCGGCGATCTGTCGGGCGGGTGGAGCAACATCGCCACCGACGGGTCGGACCAGTTGCCCATGGACCGCATCAAGGGCACGACCGATCCGCGGCAACTGATGAAGTGGAAGGACGTTGACATCGTGGATATCTGCGTGCCCACGCCGGACCACGCGGCCCTGGCGGTCGCGGCGTTGAAGGCTGGCAAGCACGTGGTGTGCGAGAAGCCGCTGGCGATGACCACGGCCGAGGCGCGCAGGATCGCCAACGCGGCCGCGAAGGCCAGAGGGTTCTTCATGCCGGCGATGTGCATCCGCTTCTGGCCGCAGTACGCGTGGCTCAAGCAGGCGGTGGAGCGGAAGCGCTACGGGGCGCTGCGTTCGCTGGTGATGCGCCGTCGCGGTCCGGTGCCCGGCGGGTGGTTCCGGAACGGCGAAATGTCGGGCGGAGCGATCTGGGACCTGCACATTCACGACGCGGACTTTGTCTGTTACCTGCTGGGCATGCCGAGCGGCGTGCGCAGCCAGGGCTACACCGGTCCGACCGGGCGGATCGATCACGTGCTGACGCAATACGACTATGCCGACGTGCCGCTGGTCGCGGCCGAGGGATGCTGGACGGTGCATCCGCCGTTTCCGTTCGACATGAGCTACGACGCGGTGTTCGAGAAGGCGACGGCGCGGTTCGATTTCGCGGCCGAGCGGAAGCTGATGGTTTACAGCGACGGGAAGGCTGAGGCGATCGACTGCGGCGAGGCGATGGGTTACGACGAGGAGCTGGCGTATTTCGTGTCGTGCTGCGAGCGTGGCGAGTCGCCGAGCGTGGTCACGGCGGCGGACGCGGTGGCGAGCCTCAGACTCGTCGAAGCGGAAGCCCGCAGCGCCGCCAGCGGCCGCGTGGTGAAGTTGTAGGGGCGGCGCAAGAAAAAAGCCGGCTTGCTGCGAGCCGGCTTCCGTCGAAGTCATGTGATGATTTCGACCGGGTTCACGCCCGGTTCGCGGCCGCTTACCGTCAACCGGCCCGGCGTCGCCGCATCAGCAGCGTGGTTCCGACAAAGCCAAGCAGCGCAAGGGCGGTCGGCTCGGGGACGACCTGGCCGCGAATCTCGCCGCCCGGGTGCTGCGTGGAATGGATGTTGATGTACCACAACCCGGCCAGCAGTTGGGCTTCCATCTCTTCGGTGATGGTGTGGTAGCCGATGAGACTGCCGAACGTGCCGCCGATGTCCGCCTGGAGAATCGTGGCGGGTGTGGACGAGACCATTCCGAGCACAACGCCCGCGGGGCCTTCACCGAAGGCTGCCGGTCCGTGGAAGTGGGCGTTGGTGGAGTTGGCGACCAGGTCCTGGTAATGGACCTCCCATTCGAGATAGCGCGTGGCCGTGTCGTAGGTGACGGTGGCTGTGCCCGTGCCCGGTGTGACGACGGCCGGCGTCTCCTGGGCCCCATCAAGGCCGAAATTCCACACGTGCGTCTGGGCGTCGGCCTGGAGCGTCGTCACAGCCGCGACGGTCAGAGCTCCCAGGATGTGCCGAAACATCACGCCTGTCCTGTTGCCATTGGTCATAGTCGTAGCCCCCTTGAGAGAGAAAGTGGGAAGAAAGAGTTTTCCGCAATCGGCCGCGGCGGATTGCCGTGGAGATGGCCGACCACCCATGCGTGCATTCTAAGGAGTCGTGGCGGAGGGTCAAGAAAAAAATGCATATGCATGCATTCAAAGGATCAAAGCATCCCGCGAGAGTGACGGATCGCGCGTCGCGGGGTCAGAATGCGGGATATCGAGGCCGGCGACCCTGAAGGACAGCCACGACGTCACGCACGACCCAGCTCATGTTCTCCAGGGCGGTGGCTGTGCGCGCGGCCAGGTGGGGCAGCAGCCGGACGTTCGGCAGCGCGTGCAGGGGATAGTCCGGCGGCGGCGGTTCAGGGTCGTGGACGTCGAGGATGGCGCGGGCGCCGTCGGCCTGATGGCGGCGGGCCCAGTCGGCCAGGGCGGCCGCATCGACGAGCATGCCGCGGGCCGCATTGATGAGCAGGCATGAAGGCTTGAGCTGCGCCAGCGCGTCGGCGTCGATGAGATGACGGTTCGCGGCGCGGCCGTCCACGTGGATGCTCAGGATGTCCGCTCCGGCGTAGAGCGCGGTCTTGTCGACGCAGTCAAAGTCGTAGTTTACTTTCGGCCGCAGTTGCGCTTCGGGCAGCAGGTCGTTGACCAGCACCTTCATGCCGATGGCGGCCGCGACCTGGCCCATGCGCTTGCCGATGCGCCCGAAGCCGAGGATGCCCAGGCTCAGCGTGTCGAGCTGCGTGCCGACTTCAGTGCGGCGCAGTTCGTGGAAGCGATCGGCGGTGGCGGCGGCGTCGATGCTGGTGCGCGGGCGCAGGGCGTCGAGGATGAGGGCGAAGACGTACTCGACGACGGCCTGGGTGTTGGCATCGGGCGTGGAGACCACACAGACGCCGCGCCGGCGGCAGGCGTCGAGGTCGATGTTGTCCAGTCCGACGCCGCCGCGGCCGACGACGCGGAGTCCGGGCGCCCGATCGAGCAGGGTGTCATCCACGCGGGTGTAAGTGCGTACGACCAGGCCATCCGCCTGGGCCAGTGCGGCCGCGAGTGCGGCGGGCTGCCCGGTGTCGGCGTGAATCACGCGCGCGTGCCGCGCGAGCCAGGCGGCGGGGCGGTCGTCCAGCGGCTCGGCGACGAGGACGGTGGGAAGCGGCGGGTCAGGGGCGGCGGGCATGGGCAGGATTGTAATGCGGCCGTGGCGGTTGCGAGTCGGGGTGCGTGCGGTTGTATAGGCGAACAAAAAGCCCAGGCATGGCCATGCCTGGGCTTTGGATTCGAAGGGCATCGGCGCGTGGTCAAGACCACGGCGGGAATCACGGTGAAACCGCGGCGGCGCGTGTCGCCGACGGTCGCGGACAGCCGCGGCTTACGCGTAGTAGTCGGCGTTGATCTGGATGTAGTCGTGCCACTCGCTGGGCAGATCTTCCTCCGGGAAGATCGCCTTGACGGGGCACTCGTCGACGCACAGGCCGCAGTCGATGCAGGTGTCCGGATCGATGTAAAGCTGCTTGGCTTCCTCGAACTCGGCCTCGTCCTTGGTCGGATGGATGCAGTCGACCGGGCAGACATCGACGCAGGCGGTGTCCTTGGTCCCGATGCACGGTTCGGCAATAATGTGCGGCATCTTTCTTACCTCTGCCTGTGGCTGCGGCGCCGGCTTGGCAGCGCCTGATGCGGCCGGTCCGCCGCGGGGCATGGCCGGCCCGTGGACATTGCTGCAAGTATAGGCTCGATCGGTCCGCTGTGCCATCCAACTTGAACGGGCGGGAAGTTCCGTCAAGCCGTGCGGATCAACAACCCCGGGCATGGCCCCGCCCGGGTTCGGATGTTTCACGTCGGATGACGGATGAGCCTCAAAGCGCTACAATCGACGCCCATGACCAGCGACGCTTCCATGCCCCACAACACCATCGCCGTGGGCGACTGCATCAAGCGGATGGCGGCGTGGCCGGCCGAATCGATCGACCTGATCTTCGCCGACCCGCCCTACAACATCGGCTACGACTACGACCAGTACCACGACAAGCGTGAAGATGAGGAGTACGTCGACTGGACCTGTCGATGGATCGACGGCTGCGCGCGGCTGCTGCGGCCCAGCGGGTCGATGTACGTCCTGATCGGCGATGAGTACGCGGCCGAGACGCGGCTGCACCTCAAGAAGCTCCAGCGCGAGGGCCGGCTGCTGTTCCGCAACTGGATCGTCTGGCACTACACTTTCGGCCAGCGCTGCAAGGTGAAATTCAACCGCAGCCACGCGCACCTGTTCTACTGCGTCGGGTCGGCCGCAGTGGGGCGCGACGGCCAGCCGAAGGTCTCGGCCGCCAACCCGCCGTTCACGTTCAATTACGACGCCGTGGCCGTGCCCAGCGCCCGCCAGACGACCTATGCCGACAAGCGGGCCAATCCGCGGGGCAAACTGCCCGACGACACCTGGTACC
Organism: uncultured Phycisphaeraceae bacterium; assembly: GCA_964622625.1. Taxonomy (GTDB): domain Bacteria; phylum Planctomycetota; class Phycisphaerae; order Phycisphaerales; family Phycisphaeraceae; genus CAZCWM01. The sequence continues at coordinate 7,648 of CAZUUQ010000060.1, forward strand.
TGCGCCCCCAGGAGACCGACGGCCACTACTTCAGGCCCGACGAGGACACGTGGTATCTCTCGCGGCTGTGCGGCACGTTCAATGAAAGGCAGGGCTGGCACCCGTGTCAGCTTCCCGAGTCGCTGCTGGAGCGGATCGTGAAGGTGTCGAGCCATGCCGACGACCTGGTGTTCGACCCGTTCGCGGGCAGCGGCACGACGCTGACGGTGGCGGCGAAACTGGGTCGGCGCTGGCTGGGCTGCGAGATGAGCAAAGAGTATGCGAAGCAGGCGCTGCGGCGCGTGAAGGCGGCGCGTCCGGCGGGGCCGGCGTCGCGTCGGACGGCCCGGCGCGAAGCGGCACCGGCGCTGTTCGGTCAGGGGTAAGACCCATGCATGTCGGGGGCGCCATGAGATCGGCGAATCAGGAATCAGGCCGTGTGACGGCGATGCGCCTCGATGCAGTCGCGCGAGTCGCCGTGGTGGTGCTGGCCGTCCTTGGGCCGGCCGGTGCGGGTCTGGCGACGGCGGCTGCGGGTGAGGAGCAGCCGTCGCCGACACTGCGGACTTGGTCGCGACCCAGTTTCGGCTTTGATCTCACGCTGCCGGAGCACTACCGCTACCATCGCGCGGTGACGGGCGCGAGCATCGGCGTGTGGTTCAAGCGCGGCATCGATGGCATCGGCGGCGGGGTCAATATCGAGCTGATGGAGCGGGACGAGGATCGGAACCTCGATCTGATCGAGCAGCATCTGCGCGACCGCGGGGCTGAGCGCATCCAGACGCCGTGGGTATTCGACGGCCTGACTTCGCGGGCCTGGCAGGAGGCCGGCGGGCAGGTGGTGTGCATCATCCGCCGCGATCACCTGCTGTACGTTGCGGCGGCGAACGATGTCAGCGGGCCGCTGGGTTCGCGGCTGGCCATGCGTGCCGTGGCCGACGGGTGGCGCTGGCGTGACCACGAGCCGCCGCAGCATCACCTGGAACTGGACTTCCGTCCCGAATCCATGTTCGATGACCGCTTCCGCGTGGCCGCGCCGGTCAACCGCGTGCTGATCGGGGCGGAAGGCAACCGCGACGTTTATGCGGTGCTGGCCCCGTCGCTGCACGTGGTGTTTCAGTACAAGGTCGGCGGCTTTTCCCCGCCGCAGGACATCGCTCTGGACGTGCTGTGTCAGGAACTGGGGCGTCGCCTGGGATCGAACCCGCTGGCGACGACGCCTTCGTGGAAGCCGGTCGAGGGGCGATGCCCGGCCCGATTGGCTGATTACGGGATCGAACTGGAGACGACGGGCGAAGGCGATCATCGCTCGTTTCAGAATCTCACGGCCGTGGTCAAGGTACGGCCGCAGGTCGTGGCCGTCATCGACTTCGCCATTCCCGTGGATCAGGATGAAGAGGCTCTGACGGCATGGCGCGAGCTGGCCAGGCGGATGACGGCTTCGGTCCACGAGCCCCCGCCCGTGCCGCCCCTGCTCATGGACAAGATGCAGGATTCCATTCGACTGATCCGGCAGGACAAACCGGAGTTGTTCCTGCGGCTGTGGATGCCGGCCGACGCGCCCCGGCACGTGGGCGAGCGCTGGCTGGGGCCTGAAGCGCTGGACGCGGCGCGGCAGGCGGGACGGTTTGAGGCCATGCGCGTCGCCATGCAGCAGATCATCGACGGACTGAGTCGCCCTTACCTGAGCGACGACGGCCGGTCGGCGCTGTTTCTGGTGCCGACAGGCGGCGAACTGCAGTTTGCGCAGCACCGGGGCATATGGTGCCTGCAGGAGATGGTCGAGGCGATGGGCACAGGCGGCGCGCGATAGAGGCCGCCTCACCCGCCCAGGCGGTCTTCGACGACCGCGGTTGCGTCCTGCTGCGCCAGTCGCCGGGCGATGAGGCGCAGCACGCGATCCTGAAGCTCGCGCACGTTGTGGTGATGGATCGGCGGGCGGTAGTTGTTGAACAGCAGGGAGAAGCCGATGACGCGGGCGCCGGCCATCGCTTCCACCGGGGTGGGGAAGTCCCTTGTGGTCTCATCGTCGCGTTCCGCGGCCGGCAGGATCAGGTAACCACTCAGCGTCGTCACCGCGTTGATATAGCCGCTCTTGCCGATCACCAGGGCCGGCATATCGCTGGTCAGGCGCTGGCGGCGGCGCAACGTGCCGTCCTCGCCCGCGACCGACAGGCTTTCGAGAAACACCTGCGCCCAGGCGGTGTGCCGCTGATCGTGCACCTGCTGCAGCAGTTCGACCAGCAGGCGGGCGGTCACGCGATTGTCGCGGCTCAGTCCGCTGCCGTCGTCGATCTGCATGATGGCCGCGCGAGGCCCCAGGCGCTGCGCCAGGACCGCGCGCACAGCCGCGGCGCCGTTGGACCAGCTTCCCGGCAAACCCGTGTAGCGCTGGCCGGCCCGCTTGAGCAGCGCCTCGGCATAGAGGTTGTTCGAGTCCTTGTTGCAGCGCGACAGGATCAGCGGCATGGTGGATTGAATCGCGTGCAGCACGCGTGCATTCTCAAGCCCGGCCGCGTCGCCGCGCTGCACGGGTCCGACCGTGACGCCCGCGCGTCTGAGCCGGGATTGCAGCGCCTCGCCCAGCAGCAGGGCCGGGTCGGTCACGGTCACCGAAACGGGATCGAACCGCCGGTTGCGGATGGTTCCGCGGACGAACAGATCGTTGCCGCCCATCTGCCGGCCGACGCTGAAGGTGTCGCTCTGGCCGGTCACGGCCTGGTTGGTCACCCCGACGCTGGGCACATACGGGCTGATCTGCACCAGCGGCGACTGGCCCGGGGCGCCGGGCTGGAGGTAGACCGCCAGGCAGTTGCCGTGGAAGTTCAAGCCGGACACCGGGGCGCAATAGTGGCGGTCGAGCTGGTCGGCCGGCCAGTTCGGATGCACGCGCTGGTCGTCGAAGGCCGTGTCATCCACGACGATGCGGTCCAGCCGCGTCACGCCGGCCTCCCGCGCCGCCTTGACCCACAGATCCAGCAGCCAGTCCACGTCGCGGTCGTGGCGGCGCAGCACCTCGGGGTCGCCGAAGGCCGGATCGCCGTCGCCGATCACCACCAGCGTCCGCGCGCCGTCGGGGCGCTCGGCCAGTCGCAGTTCGGTGCGGAACGTGAAGTCGGCCCCGAGAATATCCAGGGCGGCCAGCGTCGTCACGAGCTTCATGTTGCTGGCGGGAATCAGCGGCTGATCCGGCTCGATCTCGACCAGCGACTCGCCGCTGGTCAGGTCAAGCACGTAGACACCGGCGGCCGTGCCCCGCAGGTCGGCCGCCCGCAGCAGGCCGGCCACCTCTGAATGGATGCTGGCCAGCGCCTGCACCGGGGCGAGCAGCAGCACCGCCACAGCGATCGCCGGCATCGGCCATGCCGTTGCCTGGCGATAAGGGTGTCGGCGGAATCTCTGATTGCTCACCGTGAACCTCCCGCGTGTGGCCGCAGAACCCTAATGTACCATCGGCCACGAAGCCGTTATCGCCGCCAATATCCATCCCCGCAGCGACGCGCGTGGCCGGGTGCGTCCATGCGGTTGACGGTGTGCGGTCCGGCGGTTTCACGCGCCGGCTTTGATCTGGTAGACGCGGGTGACGAGGGCCTGGGTGGTGGCGGGCGCGTCGGGCTGGGTGAGGGCCTGGTCGATCCAGGCGACGGCCTGGAGACGGCTTTCGCCCAGTTGCAGGAGGACTTCCAGGGCTTCACGGGCCAGTCGGCGGGCCGTGTCGGGCGAAGCCTTGGAGCCGGCGGCGGCGGTCTGGTCGGCGGGGAAACTCGCGGCCGCGACGAAGCGATCGACTTTGCCGTGCAACTCGGCGGCGAGGGTCTCGGCGGTGCGCTTGCCGATTTCGGGCAGGCTCTGGAGCAGGGCCAGATCGCGGTCGACGATGGCGGCGGCGATGCGGCCGGCATCGAGGGCCATCGCCCGCAGGGCCTTACGCGGGCCGATGCCGCGGCAACTGGTCAGCAGGGTGAAGAACTGGCGGTCGGTGACGGACAGGAAGCCGGCAAGCCGCGGGTGCATGGTTGAACCCTGGCTGGGGGCTTCGATGAAGTGGAGGGTGTGGAGCGTGACGCTACGGCCGATGGCGTCGGCCAGGCGCGCGGCGGCGAATGGGGACAGGAGCAACTCGTAGGCCAAGCCGCCATCGGTGGCGACCACGGCCGTATCGCGTTCAATCATCTCCAACACGCCGCTGATGCGCGCGATCATGGTTTGCCCGCCCTATGTGCCTGCCGTGCCGGCCTGCCTGTCAGTGGCCCGCGATCCGCGGTGAGGTGGCGCGTCGCGCGGCGCAAGCCCATCTTACCGGCGCGGCGGGATCGGAGCCTTTTGGCCCCGGCGAAGGTTATCCGGACCTGTGCCGCCAACAGTCCGTGGAGAACTGACCGATAAGAGGGTCAGGCTGCCATGCGCCTCATCCTTCCGCTGATTACCGTCGTGGTTGTCGCGGCCGCCCTGCTTGCGGTCGGCTGGGCGCATGCGGAGCGTCAGCGTCGGATGCTGGGCTATGAGCCGACGCCGGGCCGCGTCGTGTCGGCGCAGACGGTGCGCCATCCGCTGGGCGGATACACGCCGCGCGTGGTGTACCAGTACCAGCGTGACCGCCGGTCTTTCGAGGGCCGGCGCTTCATGCCGCTGACCGCCAACGGCAGCCTGATCCGGGCGCAGCGTCTGACCGAGCATTACCCGGTGCAAAGCGCGACGACGGTTTACGTCGATCCACGCCGGCCGCACCGGTCTTACCTGGTTCCCGAAGCGCGTTTCTATCCCTACGTGCTGGTGCTTGTTCCGATGAGCGGGTTGGCCCTGCTGGCGGCCGGCCTGCTGCGCGGCGGGTGCTTCGCGTCGCGGCCGCGGGCACAGCGCAACGGGCCTTTCGACTGGTATCACATTCCCGCCGGAGCGCTGACCACGTCGAAGATCACCGCGGCGGCGGTGGGTGCCGGGGCGTGGTACCTGTATGGCCTGGCAGCGCTGGGTCACTATCTCGTGGTTGCAGCCTTTGTGCCGGACCAGATGCCAGCCGTCGTCGCTTTCACCGTCTACGGGCTGGCGGGCCTGCCGATCATCGCCGCCCTGCTGCGTCATCGGCGGCTGGGCCGCCTGCTGGCGGATGCGTCGCTGGCGGCCACGCTGCCGACCTTTCGAGCCGACGGTCTGGTGAACCTGCGCCTGGCCCAGCGCGTGCTGGAAGACGTGGAGATCGACGACGCCACGCTGAGCCTGGTGTGCGCCCAGCGTCGGGGATTTTTCCACAGCGAACGGATGTTCGTGCATTCGCGGGAGCTGGCCAGCGACACACTGCTTCGCGGCGGCCAGCAACTGGTGGCCGAGGAGCAGTTTGAGATTCCGCCGCGCAAGCGGCGCTCGAGTTCGCGGTTCAGTCGCTGGCGTTATCCCCGCATCGACTGGTTCGTGGAGGTCAATATCCGCCTGACGCGCGGGGGGCGCTATCGCGTGAGCTATCCGATCCATGTTGAAGCCGGGCAGCGGGCGGCGTGAGGGTGCTGCCGCGGGGGTCCGAGAAGCGCTGCCGTCCGCGCGATGCGGCGCGGTGATGCGTTCGCGCCATCGCGGACAGCCACAGTTTTCCGCGTATTATTTCGGGCGTACCCCGGGTCCAGTGCGCGGCGAATAACGCCGATAGCGAAGATGTTCGACGACTCCCGGCCTCTGGCGGACGATGGCGAGGAAAGGGTTGCCATGGAGCGGCGCAAGCAAGTGGTGCTGGTTATTGACGACTCGGTGCTGATCCGGCGTCTGATGGCGGAGCGGCTCAAGGACCTGAACGCGACGATCCGCATCGCCGCCGACGGCGGCAGCGGTCTCGAGGCCGCGCGGCAGCACCGGCCCGACCTGATACTCCTGGACCTGCACTTGCCCGACATGGGCGGGTTCGATGTCTGCCGCCGTCTGCGCGACGACCCGCAGACGCGCGACATTCCCATCATCTTCCTGACCGGTTCGGACGAACGGGACGAGAAGCTCCAGGGCTTTTCGCTCGGCGCGGTCGATTACGTGACCAAGCCGTTCGATGCCGCGGAGCTGCGAGCCCGTGTGGGCGTGCATCTGAAGACACGTGAGCTGCTTGACCGCCTGGCGGCCCAGGCCGGCACCGACCCGCTGACGGGGCTGCCCAACCGTTACGCGTTCCGCCAGTCCCTCGAGCAGACCATCGTGCGCGCCCGTCGCGACCCGAAATATCACTTCTGCCTGCTGTTCCTGGACCTTGATCGATTCAAGATCGTCAACGATTCGCTGGGTCACGGCGTGGGCGACCAGTTGCTCATCCGCGTGGCCGAACTGCTCAAGGGCGTGGTGCGCGTGGCCGGGCGCGAGAAGCACCGGGACATGGTCGCCCGCATGGGCGGTGACGAGTTCATCATCCTTCTGGACAACGTGCGCGACCTGGACATCGCCACGGCCCTGGCCGAGCGGCTGCGCGACGCGCTGAGCCGGCCGCAGGTCGTCGAAGGCCACGAGGTGTCGCCCGGGGTGAGCATCGGCATCCGCCCGTGCGACGCCAGTTGCACGACGGCGGAGGAGCTGCTGCGCGACAGCGACACGGCGATGTACCACGCCAAAGCGGCCGGCCGCGGGCAGTGGGTCGTCTTCGACGATCGGATGCACAAGGAGGCGATGGACCGGCTGCAACTGGAAAACGACCTGCGGCGGGCGGTGGACCAGTGGCAGTTCGTGCTCGAATACCAGCCCTTGGTGCGTCTGGACAGCGGTCGGCTGGCGGGCTTCGAGGCGCTGCTGCGCTGGGAGCATCCGCATCGCGGCCGCATCAGCCCGGGCCGCTTCATTCCCATCGCCGAGGAAATCGGCCTGATCAACGCCATCGGTGACGGCGTGGTGCAGCGGGCGTGCGAACAGTTGGCCGCCTGGCGCCGGCACCATCCCGGGGCGGCGGCCGACCTGCGCATGAGCATCAATCTGTCCAAGAAGCAACTGATGCTCGACGACCTGGGCACGCGCCTGGCCGCCGCCATCGCGGACAGCGGCATTCGCCCGCGCGACCTGATGCTCGAGGTGACCGAAAGCATCATCATGCACGATCAGGACCAGGTCATTCCCGTGCTGGAGCAGCTCAAGAAGCGCGGCTGTCAACTGGCGATGGACGACTTCGGGACCGGGTCATCGTCGCTGGCGGCGCTGCATCGCTTTCCCATCGATGTGCTGAAGATCGACCGCGCCTTCATCAACTGCATGGAGCAGAGCCGGGCGTACACCGCCATCGTCCAGGCCGTCATCACCCTGGCCCACAACCTCAGCATGCGGGTGGTGGCCGAGGGCATCGAAACCGTCGAGCAGCTCGCCCAGCTTCAGGCCCTCGACTGCAACCTGGGCCAGGGCTACCACTTCGCCAGGCCGCTGACATCCGAGCAGGCCGACAGGCTCATTGGCCAGGACCACACCCTGGCGCTTTCGGCCTGAGCGGCGATTGCAGTCATTATCTGCCCCTTTCCACGCGTCACGGACACTCCCAGGTTCACTTATGGGTCGTGATCGCGCGTTCTCGGTGTGGCAGTTGCCTGCGGCGCGTGACCGCCTGAGTGCAAATGGCCTGCGCTCTCAGCAAGTGTCAGAGCTCGTGACAGTGTCAGGAGTCGATTCAGATATGTTACATCCCGCGCAGGGAATCGCAGGCGCCGCGTCCAAATCGCAAACATCATCGCAGTGTCGCGAAGCGGTCCGCTCGCCTTCATGATCGCATAGAGTCGCCTGGCTCTGTCAAAGCGTCTGTCGCTCCGGGGTTTCTGCTGAACGGGCCCCAATAAGACGGCCGACATCCATTTGTCCAAGGCCTCGCGGTCAAACAGCTCGTCCCAGACGGCCGGAGGATTGCTGATAATCGCTGTGCGGATGTAATCACGGTATTCGGCATGTGCATAGAGCATGGTGAATCGACTTTGTACCGGTGTGCCGGCGATGGGCGCCGCAGAATCCGTGAACAAATCCGGAAACATAGCTGTGACTGTCGCCAAGAACAGTTTCTTGCGGATGCGCATCGGCGCGGGCAGCGTTTTGACCACTTCAAGGGCGTGACCGAATAGAAACGGCGCGAAATGCGGGAGATAACGCCTGCGAAAGTAAGCGATGTTCTGCAGCAGTCGGGCTTCGCGATGCCGCCAGTAGAGATAGTCTTTCATCGCATTGAAGTCATAGCCGTGGCCCGCAGCCTGGGCGATCATCTGGCGGTGTCGAATAGACAGGCACTGCAGCCCCTGTGCGAACGCCTGTGTCCGCAACAGTTGGCGCGGCTGGGGCAGTTGATCCAGCGTCAGAAGGAACACCTGCCACAAAGCTGTCATCGCCGAGAGCACGCCGTCGCCCCACCCCCACACTTCATCGCCGCGCAACATCCAGTCATAGCGGCCGCACATATCCGCATAGAACCCCTCACCCAGGATCGCCTCTTGCGCGGTGGCCGCATCCGTCTCCCCACCAGTGATCTCGACGGCGCGTTCGAAATCACGAATGATGCGATCCGGGGTAACGTCCGCGCAATACACATGATGCGGGACGCCCAATTTGCGGGCGTAGTACCTGCCGATCTCCATGTCATGGTCGGCGGCAAACTGGTCGCCATAGCTGTAGCTCACGGCCTCACAGCGGCGTCCGGTTCGGTGCATCAGTCCGAGCAGGGCTCGCGAGTCGGCTCCACCGCTGAGGGTCAGCACGCCGTTGCCATCAGGAACGCAAGCCATGTCGGCCTGGATGGCGGCAGATAGACGCGACTGGGCTTCCTGCCATGACATGCGCATGGGCTGCGGCCTCATTTCCCAATACACGACCACCTGTGGGCCCGTGCGCTGCAGCCGAAGCATGCTGCCGGGGCCAACGCGCTGCACTTCGTTCCAGTAGGTGTCATCGCCCCAGAGGTGGCCGCTGGCCATGAACTCGTATATCGCGTCATGGCGCAGCGTCACCCGTGTGCGCGCATCACCGACTTGCGCCCTCGCCAGCGGCAGCGCTTCCGCGGCAATGACGACGATGTCGCCGGCCATGCGCCAGTACATCGGAATGGTGCTGGTGCGATCTGCGATGACATAGACATCGCCCGTCCGTGGGATCGAGAGCACAACGATGTAATGCCCCCGCAGTCGCGCCGCCCATCGCGCCACTGTGTCCTGCGATGGATCTGGGCCGAGACATCCCATGTCGGTATAGGTCAGGCTGTGGCCATCGACCATGATTCGGCCGCAGCCAAAGCTGTCCAGAGGCGCTGCCTTGGGGGTGATCCGCGTCATGGCGAGCGGAGGCCCGGTCTTGACCAGGGCCAGGCCGCCAGAGCCAACGCAGTCGATCGGGCCCGTTGGCCCCAGCATGGACCGAAGCGCTTCCTGAGCCAGTTGGTTGTTCCCCGTTGTCGCATAGGCAGCGGCGAGAGTGGTCATTGTCGATACCCCGGTGATGGCAATAGACGGTGAAGCGTGTCGTCAAGCAGTGTGGCTCCTGAGTCACAGGGGGCGGCATTCGACGGTCACGGTGGGTACCCACCGCCGCGCACCGCGGCGACGTATTGCCGCGATGACCACCGCGAGCAGAATCCCGGCCGTTGACGGTTCGGGAATCACGGTCCCGCCGCCCTGCACGAGGCGGGCGATGAAGGGGTTGATGTCCTCGGTGTTGATCTTGCCGTCGCCGT
>CAZUUQ010000061.1:0-17173 GCA_964622625.1 uncultured Phycisphaeraceae bacterium
CCGCGGCTATCGGGCGGGTTCGAGGCGGTAGATGCGGCCGTCGGATGAACAGATGTAGATTTCCCCGTCGCGGTCTTCGCCGAAGCTGGTGATCTGGCGGACGCGCGACTCGAGGCGGTGGTGGGCGACGACGCGCTGCTGCTTTGCGTCGTATTTCAGCACCCAGATGAAGCCCGAGCCGTAGTCGCCGTAGACGTACCAGCCGACCAGGCCGGGGATCGCCTTGCCGCGGTAGACGTGGCCGCCGGTGATCGACTGCGCCTCGTTGCGCGGATGATCGACGACGGGGTCTATCAGTGTTGCGTCGGTGTCGCGGGGCTTGAAGGGAATGGAGCCTTCGCGGATGTTCCAGCCGTAGTTGCCGCCGCGCACGATCAGGTCGATCTCCTCGCGGCGGTCCTGGCCGACGTCGCCGGCCCAGAGGTCGCCGGTCCGGCGGTCGAAGGAGAAGCGCCAGGGATTGCGCAGGCCCCAGGCCCAGATCTCGGGCCGGGCGCCGGCGGTCTTGAGCAGCGGATTATCTGTCGGAATCGCATAAGGCTTGTCGCCTTCGCTCTTGTTCACGTCAATGCGCAGGATGGAGCCGAGCAGCGTCGAAACATCCTGGCCGCTGTCGAGCGGATCTCCGGCCGCGCCGCCATCGCCCAGGCCGATGTAGAGACAGCCATCCGGCCCGAAGGCGAGCATGCCGCCGTTGTGGTTGTGCCAGGGCTGGGGCACTTCGAGAATCACCTGCTCGCTGGCCGGGTCGATGGTGGAAAGAGTCTGGTCCATCAGAAAGCGGGAGATGACGCCGCGCCGCGGTCCCGGGGCGGAGTAGTGGACGAAGACCTGGCGCGTCTCGGCCAGCCTGGGATGAAAGGCCAGACCGAGCAGCCCCTCTTCTTCGCCCTGGCGGCTGACTTTTCGCCGCAGGTCCAGGGACTTCTTGACGCTGCCTGATCGGATGCTCGACTTGTTCTCAAACCAGTGGATCACGCCCTTCTGCTCGACGACGAAGAGCCGATCCGTCCCGTCGCCGGGATGGGTGATGAACACCGGCCGGTCGAACTTCAACTGGTCGAAAGCCTCCTTCACGCGCACTTCGGGCGCGCGGGCTTCGGCCGCACAGGCGGGCGCGGATGCCGCTGTGGTGCACGCGGCCAGCAGGAGAGCGACAACGGTTCGGTGTCGTGGCGTGGTCATGGTGTGATTGTAGACACGTCGCGGCCGCGGACCTGACGCTGCTCAGCGGATGGCGGCCCGGATGCGCGGGCCTGCTCGATGGCGGCGACGACCTGGCCGACGGTGTAGAAGTCGCGGGTGAACACGGCCCGGCCGCCGCGGTCGTAGATCACCAGCAGGGGGATCGTCAGCCGGCCGACGGCCGCGAGCCGGGCGTTGCCGTCGGGGTTGTCGCCGGTCAGATCGACTTTCATGGGGATCACGTCGGGCGCGCGCAGGGCGGCGACGACCTGCGTGTCGTTGAGGACGGTGTGCTCCAGGGCTTTGCAGTTGAGGCACCACTCGGCGGTGAACTCGAGGACGACGACCTTGTCGTCAGCCATGGCGGCGGCGAAGCGATCGGGCGTGTAGTACTGCCAGTTGACGGGTCCGGGCGCGGTGAAGTGGAGGCCGATGCCCAGCGCGGCTGCGATTGCCGCGGCGCCCAGGGCGGTGAAGACGGCACGCGGTGCGCGGCGGTCGGTGATGCGCCAGGTGCGCCATGCCAGCCACAGTCCGGCCGCGGCGAGGCACGCGGCGACGGCCCACCAGTAGGCGCGCGTCGGGGCTTCGCCGGGCACCGCCAGCAGGCCGCTGACGCCGGTGCCGACGAAGTAGGCCGCGGCCGCAAGCATCAGCAGGCCCATGACCTGTTTGAGCAGTTCACTGCCCGGCCCGGTGCGCGGGACTTTGGCGATCAGCGCCGGCCAGGCCGCGAGCACCAGGTAGGGCAGGGCCATGCCCAGCCCCAGGGCGGCGAAGACGCTGAGCGTTGCGGCCGGGTGCTGAAGGGCCGCCCACGCCAGGGCCGCGCCCATCACCGGAGCCGTGCAGGGCGTGGAGAGGATGGCCGTCATGATGCCGAAGCCGAACGAACCGACGAGCGTGTCGTGTCCTGGGTTGATGCGATAGACGAACTGCGGCAACTGCACGGCAAACAGCCCGCACATCCCCACCGCCATCGCGGCGATGACGATGCCGACGCCGATGGTGAACAGCGGATACTGAAAGAGCTGGTTGGTCGCGGTGAAGCCCGTGGCCAGGGTGATGGCGGCGGCCAGGCCCATCCAGAAGGCGATGACGCCCGCGGCCATGGCCAGTCCCAGCGCCAGGCAGCGTCCGCGGCTGCCGGCCGAGCGGCTCAGCCCCATGATTTTCAGCGGAATCACCGGCAGGACGCAGGGCGTGAGATTGAGCAGGAAGCCGCCGATCATGGCGAAGAGCATCCACGATGCCAGAAGGTAGAGGCCCGTGCGTGCTTCGGCCGGGAGCGGCTGGCCAGCGGCTGTCGCGGCGTCGAACGCTTCGACGCCCATGGGTGTGACCGGGCCGTCAAAGATGGCCGGATCGAAGCTGGTCAGCGCGGCTTCGACGGCGGGCGTGTCGGCGTCAGCCACCAGGTCATCCGGTTGGATCCGCAAAGTGATCGTCCGCGGCCGCAGGCAGCGCCGGTCGTCGCAGGCCTGATAGCGAAGCTCGACAGTCAGCGGTCCCGGTTGGGCTTCGGCATCGAAGCGGAAGGGCAGCAGCAGAAGCACCCGACCGCCGAGCACGGGCACAGGCATGGGCTGGCCGGTGTAGGCGACCTCGATGGTTTTCGGCTGCGGATAGATCGCTCCCATCGCGTGCCAGCCGGCGGGCGCCTCGGCGACGTTGAGCGATGTGGGGATCAGGAACGACAGGGCTGCGGGAATGCGGGGGCGATCGGGGTTGATGTGAAACGGCTCGCGGATGTCGATGTCCAAGATCAACAGGCGGCGCTGCGGTCCGAAACGCTCAGCCGCCAGCCACGCGGCCCGGGCGGTGACGATGTTGTCCAGGTCGAGCGGACTGGTCTCATCGCCGGGCGACCCCAAGACGGGTGTGCCACTGCCGGGCAACTGGGCGTATGCGGCCGGCCCGGGCAGCGCAGGCAGCAGGGCGGCGGCCAGCAGCGGCAGGCACAGGCGAAGGACCGAGGCTGATGAATGCATGCATCGCTCCGTGTCGACAGGATACTGAAGGGCCACGGCCCATAGTACGGCCGCCAGGGCGGGGGAGTTCCCCTTGGCGGCCCGACCGGCTGTGATTCACGAAGGCTTCAAGCCCCGGCATCCCGTTGCCCGATAACAAGATAACCGGTGTTCCGCGCCGGAGGGCGACTCGGTGCGCCCCGGTCCTGGCGGTTTGAGCGGCCTGAGCCTCATGGTTGACGTGCTGGATCAATCTGAAGTCGATGCCCTGCTGGCGGCGGTGGACAGCGGTGAGGTGCAGACTGCCGACCCGGAGGTGCAGTCGCGCATCTTCACGCAGAACCCGCGTCATCTGGGCCGCGGGGTGGACATCGAGGTTCGGCCTTACGACTTCAAGCGTCCCGAGCGTGTCAGCAAGGAGCAGATGCGAGCGATCGAGGCGCTGCACGAGGGTTTCAGCCGCAACTTCGGAGCGGCGCTGTCCGGCTTCCTGCGCACCATCGTCGAGGTCAACGTCGCTGACATCGAGCAGATGACCTTCAGCGAATTCACCCATTCGCTGCCCAACCCCACATGCTTCAACCTGCTCTCGGCCGACCCCCTCGACGGCACGATGTGCCTGGAGATCAGCCCGCTGATCATCTACCCGATCATCGATCGTCTCCTGGGCGGCTCGAACGCGGACCTTTTCATTCCCCAGCGGCCGCTGACCGCCATCGAGGAGCGACTGGTCGGCAAGATCCTCGCCCGCGCCACCGGAGCGCTTAGCGAAGCGTGGGGCAACGTCACGCCCATCAAGTTCACCGTCCACGAGATGGAGAGCAATCCGCAGCTTGTGCAGATCGTGCCGCCCAACGAGGTGGTGGTCGTGGTGGGATTCGAGATCAAGATGAGCGGCCGGGCCGGCACCATGAGCCTGTGCGTGCCGTACAACGTGATCGAGCCGATCATGGACAAGCTTTCGAACCAGACCTGGGCCGCCTACAAGTCCTCGCGGCGCGACAACCGCATGCGCCAGCGCGTGATCGGCCAGCTCGATCAGGCGCCCGTGACGCTCACGGCCGTGCTGGCGACGACGAACATCAAGCTCGGCGAGCTGCGCCACCTCCAGGTCGGCGACCTGCTCCTGACCGAGAAGCCCGCGTCGGCGCCGCTGCTGCTGCGCATCGAAGGGCGCGACAAGTACATCGGCCAGCTCGGGCAGTACAAGGGCAACCGCGCCTTCAAGGTGACGCGTCCCTACAAACAGAAAGATCGCGTGTGACGCTCCGCCGCCGGGAGCATGGGTGTGCACGCCCGCCTGTCGATCTTGAATTCCCTTCGGTGCGGACGTGGATGTCCGCGGTCCCAGTTCATTACGCCGGCGCGTCGCCCGCTTCGACCGGATCGTGTCGGCGGAAGACCGCGAGGGCGAGGGTGTGGCCGTGCAGGTGGCTTTGCCCGGCAATCGGGCCGACCTCACCGGCCGCGAAAAAACCCGCCAGCGGCAGGGGGCCTAAGGCCCGACCGACGGTTGCCGCGTCGACGTGCGGCTGCTCGAAGAGGCGCTGCCCCCGGCCATTGCAGGAAAACAACAGCGCCGCCTCCGCGGGACCATGCAGCATCTGCGCGTCCAGCAGCAGCTCAAGATCCTCGCGGGCGGTCGCCGCGTCGCGCACGTGGAACTGGACGGTCTGGCCCACGCGCACCTTCGCGTCGCCGATGGCCAGGTAGCCATGTTCCTGATCGACGCCGACGAGCGCCCGCACGAGAAAATCGCCGCGGCCGAAACGGGCTTTGTATTCATTGATCACCCGCCCCACGAGCAGGCCGTTCTTCTGGATCAGTTCGCGGTCGTGCTCCGACAGTTCACCGGCCAACTGCTGAAGGCACGCCAGGGCGTTGCGCCCGCCCAGTTGCTGCACGACGTTGCGCTTGGCCTGGGTGATGACCATCGGCCGACCGATGGGCCGACATCCCTGACTGACGATCGCATCGACGCGGATGCGCCCGCTGATGGCCAACCCGACGGCCCCCTCGCTGGCGACGCGGTCGTTCAGCAGCAGGCGGTTCTGGTTGGGCATGTGTCCGGAACTGGCCATCCCGCCGATCACGGGCACGTTCTCAAAGGCGTCGTCGAGCACCTGGAGCAGGCGAGCGATCGGCGTGCTGAACGGGTCGGCCAGGAGCACCATCGCCGCCGGCGTCGCGTCCACCAGCCCCATCTGTCGGCGCAGCGACCCGCCGTCAACCAGCGCTTCGTTCCAGTCGATCTGCGAGTAACTGAAGGGCGTGAGCGTGACGCCCGGCAGGCTCGCGGCCAGCACGGTCAGACCCGGCTGGCGCTCGATCTCGCGGTCCTGGCCGCCGCCGTGGCCGATCACACCCTCGGCCGACACGCCCAGCAGCACACGGGGGTTGATTCGCTGACGGAGCGTGTCGCGCAGCATGTCGAGTTGCTCGACGTGATGGCCGGTGAAGAACGCCACCGCCAGATCCACGGGGGCCGCCATCACCTCGCCCAACTGGTCGCACGCCGCGCGCACGGCGTCGGCCGTCTGGTCGTGGTCGGACAGAGCGGAGGCGAAGCAGAGATCGGTGGCGGCCTGGGGCATGACACGCTCCAAGGGAATCACCATCAATGATAGCCTCGGCTGACTGCGGAGGGGTGTGGCGGGGCAGTGAACCGGGGTGCTGTTGCCAAAGATGGGCGGGCGGGCATGATGGCCGGCGGCAGAAGTTCATCGGCCAGCGATCAGGAGCGCACCATGTCCCAGGACGAACCGACAGCCCCCGGCGCCCCGCGCAGCTTGCGGTGCGAGTACCGCGAAAATCCTCTGGGCCTGGGCGAAGCCAGGCCGCGGTTCTTCTGGCAGATCGATGACCCGCGACGCGGCGCCGCACAAGGCGCCTATCAGATCCGCGTTGCCTCGGCCGCACACGAACTGGCGCACGACCGCGCCGACGTGTGGGACAGCGGTCGCGTGGATACCAACCAGTCGGCGCATGTGGTCTACGGCGGTCCGGCCTTGCGTTCGCGGCAGCGCTACTACTGGCAGGTGCGGACCTGGGATGCCGCTGGCCAATCATCGCCCTGGAGCGACATCGCATGGTTCGAGATGGGCCTGCTGCGCCGCGGTGACTGGAAAGCTCAATGGATCGGCCGCAAACCCCGCGGCGACAATACTCAGCTTCAACCCAGCCCCTATCTGCGCCGCGCCTTTGCGACCACCGGCGCGAATATCCGCCAGGCGCGGCTGCACCTGTCAGCCCGCGGGCTGGTCGAGGCGTACATCAACGGCCACCGCGTCGGCGACGATCATTTCGTGCCCGGCTGGACCGACTACCATCAGCGCATCCAGTACCGCACCTACGACGTCACCGCCCTGGTGCAGCGAGGCGACAACGTGCTGGGCGCGGTTCTCGCCGACGGCTGGTACGCGGGCCACATCCATCGCGGCTTCCGCGTCTATGGCCCGTTCCCGATGCTGCTGGCGCAGCTTGAAATCGAGGATGAACGCGGGCGGCGACAGACGATCGCCACCGATGAAACCTGGCAGTGGGCTGAGGGTCCGATCCGCAGCGCCAGCCTGTTCATGGGCGAGACGTATGACGCCACGCGCGACCTCGGCGACTGGTGTGTGCCGGGCTTTGATGCATCCGCAACCATGTGGCAGGTGGTCGATGTGGTGGAGCCGTGCGATGCGAAGTTGTTGGCCGCCGCCCCCGGGCCGCCGGTGCGGAGGATCATGGAGATTCGCCCGGTGGCCGTGACCGAGCCGAAGCCGGGCGTGTTCATCTTCGACCTCGGACAGAACATGGTCGGCTGGTGCCGTCTGTATGTGAAGGGCCAGGCCGGCCGGACCATTACGCTGCGCCATGCCGAAGTGCTCGAACCCGACGGCATGCTCTACACGACGAATCTGCGCACCGCCCGGCAGACGGACCAATACACGCTCAAAGGCGCGGCCAACGGCGATCGCGAAGTATACGAGCCGCGATTCACCTTCCACGGATTTCGTTATGTCGAGGTTACGGGCCTGGATCTGCCGGCGGACCTGCCCCCGGGCCGGAAGCCGGACCTGGAGACCATCACCGGCGTCGTGCTGCACTCGGACATGCCCGTGACCGGCCGCTTCGAGTGCTCCGACCCGCGGATCAATCAGCTCCAGAGCAACATTGTCTGGGGCCAGCGCGGCAACTTCCTGGAGGTGCCCACCGACTGCCCCCAGCGCGACGAGCGCATGGGCTGGACCGGCGACGCCCAGGTGTTCATGCCCACCGCCTGCTTCAACATGGATGTCGCCGCGTTCTTCACCAAGTGGCTCGACGACGTGGCCGACGCGCAGCTTCCCAACGGCGCGTTCACGAACTACTGCCCCAACGGACCCAACATCGAGAGCATCGGCGCGGCCGCGTGGGGCGACGCCGGCGTCATCTGCCCCTGGCGCATGTGGGAGCACTACGCCGACCGCCGCGCGCTTGAGAAGATGTACCCGCGCATGGCCCGGTGGATCGAGTTCTGCCGCATCCACAGCAGCGACCTGGTGCGCCCCGACATCGGCTACTTCGGCGACTGGCTCTCGATCGAGGCGCCCACCGCCCACGACCTGATCAACACGGCCTACTTCGCCCACTCCACGAAACTCATGGCCGACATCGCGGCCGTGCTGGACAAGGCCCGCGACGCCCGCAAATATCAGCGGCTGTTCGAACGCATCCGCCGCGCGTTCCAGCGCGAGTTCGTCACGCGCAGCGGCCGCGTCAGCGGCGAAAGCCAGACCGCATTCGTCCTCGCCCTCGCCTTCGACCTGCTCGAACCGGCCCACCGCGACGTGGCGGCCCGCATGCTCACGGCCGACATCGACCGCCGCAAGGGACACCTCTCCACCGGCTTCGTCGGCGTGCGCGACCTGCAGCCGACGCTCACCGACGTCGGCCGCGGCGACGTCGCCTGGCGGCTGATGCACCAGACCAGCTTCCCCTCCTGGCTCTATGCCGTCACCCATGGGGCCACCACCATCTGGGAAAGGTGGGATGGCTGGACGCACGATCGCGGCTTCCAGAACCCGGGAATGAATTCGTTCAACCATTACGCCTACGGCTGCGTCGGCCAGTGGCTGTATCAGTCGGTGGCCGGCATTGCGCCGGACCCACGTCCCAGTACCGGCCCCGATGCGAATGTCGCCGGCTACCAGCGCGTGATCGTCCGCCCGCTGGTTGATCCGTCGCCGAAGGATCCGGTCACGTGGGTGAAGGCGTCGTACGAGAGCCTGCACGGCCTGATCGAAACGCACTGGCGGCGCGACGGTGAGCAGTTGCGTCTCGACGTGCGCATCCCCGCCAACGCCGCGGCCACGCTCATTCTGCCGTGTCCCGACGCCGGCCGCGTCACCGAGAGCGATCACCCGCTCGATGCCGCACCCGCGATCAGCGACGTGCAGGCCGACGGCCGCGAAACCCGCATGGCCCTCGGGGCCGGCTGCTACCGCTTCGCCTGTCCCTGGCCGGAGAAGTCGGAGTGAAACAAACCTCGTCCGGCGACGCGACAGGCGCGGCGCTGACGCCTCGGCAGCGGTTCATCGCCGCCCTGGACCGCCGGCCGCTGCCCGGCCGCGTGCCGCATTTTGAGCTGGTCTTCTTCCTGACGATGGAAGCCTTCGGCAGGGTCCACCCATCGCACCGCCGCTACGACCAGTGGATGCAGATGACCGACGCCGAACGGACGTTGCACCGCCGCGACATGGCCGAACTGTACGTCGCCACCGCCCGCCGCTATCACCACGACGCCATCCTCCTGCATCCCAACCCCGACGACCTCGACGAGACGCGACGGCTGATCGACGAAGTCGCGGCCATCAGCGGCGGCGAGTTCTTCCTCATGCTGCACGGCGACGCGACCATCGGGATTCCCGACGGCTCGCACATGGAGGCGTTGTCGCTGCGTATGGCTGAGCAACCCGATGAGGTGCTCGATCAATGCGCTCGCCGCCTTGACGCCGCCATCGCCCGGGCCGAGGCGCTGCGGGTCCATGGGCGCCTCGACGGCCTGGCCCTTTGTGCCGACTACTGTTTCAACACCGGCCCGTTTCTGCCCCTGCCGTGGTTCGACCGCTTCGTCACGCCGTTCCTGCATCGGCTGGTCGCGGCCTACAAGCGACTGGGGCTGTACGTCATCAAGCACACCGACGGCAACATCCTGCCGATCCTCGACCGCCTCGTGCCCGATGACCCGGCTGCGCGGCCGCACGGGCTGCACTCGCTGGACCCGCAGGGCGGCGTGGACATGGCCGACATCGTCGCCCGCGTCGGCGACCGCGTGTGTCTGTGCGGCAACGTGCACTGCGGCCTGATGCAGACGGGAACCGACGAGCAGGTGATCGAATCGGCCCGCTACGCCCTGCGTGAAGGCATGAAAGCCCCGGGCTACGTCTTCGCCACGAGCAACTGCATCTACACGGGCATGCCGCTGCGGCGCTACGAACTGATCCTCGACGTGTGGCGGCGTGAAGGCCTGCGGCCGTAGGGCGCCGACCGACCCGTCGCGGCGGACGGCATATGAGCCTGTCGCCGCTGTGTACTCGATCCGGCGGTCGCTATTCGACGGTCACGCTCTTGGCCAGATTTCGCGGCTTGTCCACGTCGTGGCCGCGCATCACGGCCGCGTGATATGCCACCAGTTGCAGAGGAATCACCGTCAGCAGCGGCTGGAGAGGTTCGGGGATCGAGGGCACATAGAAGACGCTGTCGGCATGGCGCTCGATGGCGGTGTCGCCCTCGGTGGCCACGGCCAGGATGGCTCCGCCGCGGGCGCGCACTTCCTCGATGTTCGAGATCACCTTGTCGTACTGGCTGCCCTGCGTGGCGACGAAGACCACGGGCATACCTTCGTCGATCAGGGCGATCGGACCGTGCTTCATCTCGGCCGCGGGCATGCCCTCGGCATGGATGTAGCTGATCTCCTTGAGCTTCAGCGCGCCTTCGAGGGCGACTGGATAGTTGTACCCCCGGCCGAGAAACAGCCAGTTGTCGCGGTGTACGTGCCGCCGCACGCAGTCGCGGATGTGGTCGGACTGCTGGAGCACCGACGCGATCATGTCGGGCAGACGCTCGAGCTGTTCGAGGTAGGCCCGCACCACCTGCTCGGAGAGGAACCGCCTTTTGCCCACGAACAGCGACAGCAGCGTGAGCACCAGCACCTGGCCGACGAACGCCTTGGTCGACGCCACGCCGATCTCCGGCCCGACGTGCAGGTAGACGCCTGCGTCTGTCTCGCGGGCGATCGACGAACCGACGACATTGACCGCGCCCAGCGCCAGCGCGCCGCGCTCCTTGGCTTCGCGCAGGGCCGCGAGCGTGTCGGCCGTCTCGCCCGACTGGCTGATGGCCACCGCGATCGTGTTGTCCTCGATGATGGGGTTGCGGTAGCGGAACTCGCTGGCGTACTCGCAGCGGGCGGGGACTTTCACGAGATCCTCGAACAGGTACTCGCCGATCAGCCCCGCGTGGTAGGCCGTGCCCTGGGCTGTGAAGATGAACCTCTTGGCCCGCACCAGGTCGCGCGTGTGCCTGGCCAGCCCGCCGAGCACCACGCGGCCTTCGCGCTGCTCGATGCGGCCGCGCAGACAGTTGCGCACCGACTCGGGCTGCTCCATGATCTCCTTGAGCATGAAGTGCTCGTAGCCGCCCAGCTCCATCTGCTCCAGGTCCATGTCGAGCTGGCTGATCTCCTGCGTCACCGGCACGTTGTCCACGGTGGTGGTGCGGAACTCGCACTGCCACGGCGTGGTTTTGCCATCGCCGTTGGGCTGGGCATGCAGGCGGGCGACCTGGTAGTCGTCGAGCGTGATGACCTGCGTGGTGTGGCTGATGATGGCCGAGGCGTCCGACGCCACGACGTAGCCGTTGTCGGCGATGCCGATGATCAGCGGCGAGCCTTTGCGGGCGCAGATGAGCGTGTGCGGCTCATGGTCGCAGACCACGGCAATGGCGTATGCCCCTGTGACCTCGCGCAGGGCCGCCTGCACCGCCTTCTCCAGGTCGCCCTGGTACAGCTCGGCGATGAGCTTGGCCAGCACCTCGGTGTCGGTCTCGGACTCGAAGGTGTGACCCTTCTCGGTCAGGTAGCGGCGGATCGTCGCGTAGTTCTCGATGATGCCGTTGTGCACCAGGGCGATGTGATGGCCGCCGCGTGTCGTGCCGCCATGGGGATGGGCGTTGGCCTGCGTCGGCGAGCCGTGCGTCGCCCAGCGCGTGTGGGCGATGCCCAGCGGTCCGACGAACCCGCCGGTCTCCTGCACCAGGTTCTCCAGCACGCTCACGCGCCCGACCGACCGGCCTGTGCGGATGCCCGCCTCGCCCACCACGGCCAGGCCGGCCGAGTCGTAGCCGCGATATTCGAGCCGCTTAAGCCCCTCGATCAGGAGCGGCGCGACCGACTTGTTGCCCACGTAAGCGACGATGCCGCACATATGAATATCCTGAAGACTGGGTGATTGCAGGTTATATGGTACGCGGCCGCACCCTTCCCGGTGGGGGCGGCCGTCTCGTCCGATATCCATGACGGGTCGGATGCCCGTCCTCTCATTTATCGCATCGGCCATTCCGCGTCCGCTGTGAAGACCGGGCCGCGGACGCCGTCATTATCGGGACGCCGCAACCCCGGATATCAGCGGGACGGCGTGTTCGGTCCGAATCCAGCCGTCGCGGTCGTGGCTGACGCAGCGGTGGTGGATGGCCGTCAGGGCGTCGGCGGTCTCATCGGCCAGGTGCAGTTCCCAGAATCCCTGCCCCAGGCGATGCTCCGGCCGTGTGAGGGCCAAAGCGCCGGCATTGACGTCGACCATGCCCGCCAGCGGTCCATCCGCCAGCCGGATGCACCAGGAGCGGTGCACATGCCCGTGGACATATATCACCGGCCGCTGCGCCACCTGCAGCCTCAGCAGGGCCTGCAGCTCAGTGCGTCGGCCCAGGCGATGGCCCCAGCGGGCGGGCGGGGCGACGTCGGCTGGCGGATCGATTGCCGGGTAGTGGCAGGCCACCACCAGGCCAATGCCGGGCCCCAACTCCGCCAGTAGAGCGCGGGCCTGCTCCAGTTGCCGTCGTCCCAGGCGTCCGCGCGAGCAGACGGGCTGCGGCACAGCCGCGTCCAGCGCCAGCAGCCGCCAGCGGTCATTGAGTCGGCGAAGATGCGGATACGCCGGCGCGAGCACGTCGCCATGGAACGCGAGGGCGTGTTCGAAAGTCCGCCGCCATGTCGAGCCGTTGGTATAGCGGTCGTGGTTGCCCGGCAGCACGAGCGTGGGGGTGGCCGCCCAGAGGGGCGCGAGTTGCTCGGCCACGTCCTCGAATTCGCCGCGCAGGGCTGTGGTGCTCAGGTCGCCGGTCATCAGCAGCAGGTCGGGACGCAACTCCGCGATGCGCCGGGCGGCCAGGGAAAGCACGCTGCGGTCGAACTGGTGGCGGCGGTTGCAGTAAAGGTTGAGCTGGCCGACGAGGCGCTTGCCCAGCAGCCGCCACGGGGCGACGGCCAGGCGGTAGTGGTGAATGTCGCCCAGGGCCAGGAGTCGGAACATGGGCGTATTGTCGGGGGCGAACCAGCGCGTGCAAGCAGCGGGGACGTGTGCGCGCCGTGGCAATGATGCACTGCCGCGCCGCGGCGTGCGGGGACGGAACGCAGCCGCGTGCGGTGGTTCAGGTGGCTATTACGTGTTGTGAGATGTCTGAGGCGGATCGGAGGAAGGGATGCGTGGTTTGCGATGGCGGCCGAAGCGCGGATCGCGGCGGCGGTAGTCACGCGGCTGGGCGACCTGGTGATTGATCCACTCGATCACGGCCGCGTGGCCGTGACTCTCCGGATCGTCAGGCAGGTAGCCCTTGATCACCGCCAGCACGCGAAAACCCTGCTTGAGCTGGAACGTGAGTGTGGGGTCGGTCAGTTCACCGTGGATGACCTTGACGACGTAGTCTTCCGCGGACATCTCGGCGGCGACGCGGTGGTAGCCGCGCAGACGGGAACCAGCCCGGATTCTTGCCAGGCCCAGCCGGCGGCACAACTCACGGCGGGCGGCGTAGAGTTTCTTGCCCACACCCATGCCCTGCGCGTCGGGGGCGACCATGATGTCGGCGCCGTAGAGCGTGCGTCCATGTTCGGGATCATGGTTGGTGAAGTAGCCGCGGTCGGTGAAGTGGCGCCAATTGCCGGTGAAGTCGTAATCGTCCCAGTTGACGATGAGGCTTGATGCCATGCCGAGCACGCGTCCGTCACGGGTGTTCTCGGCCACCAACTGGCCTTCGGGGAAAACTTCGAGATGCGAGGCCAGGTGTTCGCGCCGCCACGGCTCGCCGCCGGGATAGAGCTGACTGCCCATGTCGATGATGGCGGGCAGGTCGCTCATGCGCGTGGGGCGCACGACGACGGCATCCATGCGCCGGTCTATTTTCCGGGTGCTCATGATCGCGGCCCTGGGCGTCTCTTGCCGGGTGCGGGTTTGCAGCTCGTTACCGATCGTGACGGCTGGCTACAACTCAATGATATCCAGGGTCGAGGTGACCTCGGCCGTGGTGACGCTGTCGCGCAGGGGCAGGACCGTGCCGTCTTCGCGGGACTGACGGATGACGTCCAGGTTGATTTCGCCGATGACCACCTGCTCCTGGTTGATCACGCCCTCGGCCAGGATGCCGTCGCGTGCGAAGGGAAAGTCGCTGGGTGTCAGGATGGCCGCCTGCCCGTAGTTGAGCGACACTGCCGGGACGGTGGGCAGTGAACCGACGGTGCCCGAATGCACGACGTAAAGCTGGTTCTCGATGGCGCGGGCGTGGGCGCAGTAGCGGACGCGCCAGAAACCCTGGCGGTCGTCGGTGCAGGATGGGACGACCAGGATGTCGCAGTCGGCCCGTGCCGCGGCGCGGGCGATCTCGGGAAACTCCACGTCGTAGCAGATGGCTACGGCGAAACGGGCGAACGGAGCCTCGAACACTTTGACGCCCTTGCGCGGCCTGACCAGCCACTCCTCCTTCTCCCAGCGCGTCATGTGCAGCTTGCCCTGCACGCCGGACCGGCCGTCGGGGCCGAAGACGTGGCAGTCGTTGTGCAGATCGCCGTTATCGCCCAGCGAGGGGATGGAGCCGGCGACAATGTACAAGCCGCTGTCGCGGGCGAGCGTCGCCATCAGCTCGACGAAACGCGGCACGTGTTTGGCGAGATGACGAACCTGCTGAGCGATCGGCAGGTGGGGATCGCCGAGGGTCAGCAACTGCACAGTGAAATACTCAGGAAACACCAGCAGGCGACAGCGATAGTCGCGGGCGGTCTCGACGAGGGCGGCCACCTGCTCGGCAAACGCCTCGAACGACGTGACGGGGCGGATGAAGTATTGCAGTGTCGCGATGCGGATGCGTGATTCAGCCATGGTTCTATGTCCTTCAACACCGCGAATCCGTGCGCCCGTGGCGGAGGGCGTGCGCGTCACCGCGGCGCAGCGGCCGCATCGGTCAGAGGCGCTTCGCCCTCGGTCGCGGCGATGGTCACGGCCCCGACCGAGTCGCTGAAGATGTTCACGGCCGTGCGGCACATGTCCAGGGGGCGGTCGAACACGAACAGCAGGCCCATGCCCAGGATCAGCGTCGGCGCTTCAGGCGGAAGCTGGTTCTGCACCGCCTGGAGAATGATGATGATGGCCACCAGCGACGCGGCCGGCACCCCGGCCACGCCGACGCTCGTGAGCAGGGCGGTGATGACGATCATGAACTGCTGGGCGAAGGTCAGCTCGATGCCGAACGCCTGGCAGATGAAGATGGCGGCCACGCATTCATAGAGTGCCGTGCCGTCCATGTTGACCGTCGCGCCCAGGGGCAGGACGAAGCTGGCGGTCCTGTTGCTCACGCCGGCGCGCTGCTCGACGCACTCCATCGTCAGCGGCAGGGTGGCGGAACTCGAAGCCGTCGAGAAAGCGGTCATCAGGGCGGGGGCCATCGCCCGGTAGTGGCGCAGCGGATTGACGCGGGCGATGAGCGTGAGGATCAGCGGCATGGTGACGAGGAAGTGGATGCCCAGTGCGAGCACGGTGATGGCGGCGAAGCTGCCGATGCCATTGAGGAACTCGGCGAAGCGGGCGTCAGGCTTGAGGCGGGCGTACTGCTCAGCGAACGTCGCCGCCAGCAGGCCGAACACGCCGATCGGCGCCAGGCGCAGCACCACGTCGGTGATCTTGAGCGTCACGTCGTAGACGCCCTGGGTGAAGTGGACGATCACCTGCCGCGGGTCGCCGGCCATGCGGGCCAGAAAGTAGCCGATGAACAGCGACACGACGATGAGGCCCAGCAGTTGTCCGTCGGCCGCGGCGGCGACGAGATTGGGCGGGACCATCTGGCGGAAGACATTGAGAAAATCCACGGCCGACTTGCCGCCTGCGCGGCCCTCGACAGCCGCCTGGGCATCGGCAAAGGCCGACAGGTCGCGGCCTTCGAGGATGCCCAGGCCCGCCTCACCCGTGCCGGGCGCGACCAGGTTGACCAGCGTCAGGCCGATGAGGATCGCCAGCAGCGACGTGCAGGCGTAGTACAGCAGCGTCTTGCCGCCCAGCCGGCCGAACGCGCTGCTGCCGCCGATGCCCACGACGGCGAGGATGATGGAACTGGTGACCAGCGGCACGATGATGAGCTTCAGGCCGTTGAGGAAGATGTCGCCCACCAGTTGCAGGATGAGAAACAGACTGTGACTGGTGGCGAATCGGGCGGCTTCGACGCTGGCGTCCCCGGGCGGCAGGTCGGGCGACACCTGGGCGACAGCCCACACGCCGATGCCATACCCCACGGCCGCGCCCAGCACGAGGCCCAGCAGAATCTGCCAGTGCAGCGGCCAGCGCCAGATTGTCAGAGACGTGGTGGAAAGGGCGGGCCGGCGATGGTCGGTGGGGATTTTCTCGGCCATGGCGGCCCCAGTGTCGGCCGTCGGGCGCGCGGCCGCAAGTGCGCGTGACGGGTGGTTCGCCGCACGCGGCCGTTGTGCTACATTGAATCGCCGAACATATTCACACCCGACGGATCCCGGAGCTGTCGCCATGGCCATCAAGGTCGCCCGCAAGAACGCCGGCAAGAACGCCATCAAAGACGCTGTCGCCCGCAAGGTCTTTGCCGCGCTCGACGACTTCGCCATCGAGCTGCCCTCGTGGGGATTCGCCGACACGGGCACGCGTTTCGGCAAGTTCTTCCAGGATGCGGCCGCGTCGAGCGTCGAGGAGAAGTTCCACGACGCCGGGCTGGTGCACAAGCTCACCGGCTGCTGTCCGACGGTCGCGGTACACGTGCTGTGGGACTTCAAGCCGAGCGAAGACCCCAAGGCCGTGGCGCGGCTGGCGCGGAAGCACGGCGTGAAGATCGGCTCGATCAATCCCAATGTGTTTCAGGATCAGATCTACAAGCTCGGCTCGTTCTGCTCGCCGCAGGCGAAGGCGCGGCAGGCGGCGCTGGAGCACAGCCTCGCGTGCGTCGAGATCGGCAAGGCGACGGGTTCGAAGCTGCTGAGCATGTGGCTGGCCGACGGCACGAACTACCCGGGCCAGGACTCGATCGTCCGCCGCAAGCGCGACCTTCAGAAGGCTCTCAAGAAGATCCACGACAGGATGCCGGCCGGCATGACGATGCTGGTCGAATACAAGCCCTTTGAGCCCGGCTTCTATCACACCGACATCGCCGA
This sequence comes from uncultured Phycisphaeraceae bacterium, assembly GCA_964622625.1. GTDB lineage: Bacteria > Planctomycetota > Phycisphaerae > Phycisphaerales > Phycisphaeraceae > CAZCWM01. The sequence goes on from CAZUUQ010000061.1 coordinate 16,831, forward strand.
CTGGGGCATGGCCGCGGCCTTCTGCCGCCACGCGGGACGCAACGCCAAGGTGCTCGTGGACACCGGCCACCACCTGCCCGGCTGCAACATCGAGCACATCGTGGCGTTCCTGCTCGACGAGGGCCTGCTCGGCGGCTTCCACTTCAATGACCGCAAGTATGCCGACGACGACCTGACGCTCGGCTCGATCGATCCCTATGCCGTGTTCCGCATCTTCGACCAGATCGCGCAGTTCACCTTCGACAGCGGCAAGTCGCCGAAGATCGCCTACATGGTGGACCAGAGCCACAACCTCAAGCCGAAGATCGAGGCGATGGTGCAGACGGTGGACATGGCCCAGAAG
>CAZUUQ010000062.1:0-2907 GCA_964622625.1 uncultured Phycisphaeraceae bacterium
CACCATGAAGATCAACACAGACGAGATCACCAGCGTCATTCGCCAGGAAGTGGACCGCTTCGCTTCCGAGCTTGAGGTCAGCCAGGTCGGACAGGTCATTGAGGTCGGCGACGGGATCGCCCGCGTGTACGGCCTGTCGGAGGCGATGGCCGGCGAGATGGTCGAGTTCGAGCTGGGCGAGGGTAAGCCGCCCGTGCGCGGCCAGATCATGAACCTCGAGCAGGACATCGTCGGCGCCGTGATCTTCGGCGATTACCTGGAGATCAAGGAGGGCATGACCGTCCGCGCCACCGGCGAGCTGCTGAGCGTGCCGGTCGGCGAAGGGATGCTCGGCCGCGTGGTCAACGCCCTGGGCGAGCCGATCGACGGACAGGGACCGATCCAGAGCGCCGAACACCGCAAGGTGGACATCATCGCCCCCGGCATCGCCGACCGCCAGCCGGTCAAGCAGCCGCTCCAGACCGGCATCAAGGCCATCGACTCCATGATCCCCATCGGCCGCGGACAGCGCGAGCTGATCATCGGCGACCGCAAGAGCGGCAAGACGGCCGTCGCCATCGACACCATCATCAACCAGAAATCCACGCATCACACCAGCGATCCGGTCTACTGCATCTACGTGGCCATCGGCCAGAAAGCCTCGACCGTCGCCGGCGTGGTCGAGGCCCTGCGGACCCACGGCGCGATGGATTACACCATCGTCGTGGACGCCAGCGCCTCCGAGCCGGCCCCGATGCAGTACATCGCCCCCTATGCCGGCTGCGCCATGGGCGAGTACTTCATGTGGAAGGGCAAACACGTCCTGCTGATCTACGACGACCTCTCCAAACAGGCCGTCGCCTACCGCCAGCTCTCGCTGCTGCTGCGCCGTCCGCCCGGCCGCGAAGCCTACCCCGGCGACGTGTTCTACCTGCACAGCCGCCTGCTCGAACGGGCCACCAAGCTGTCGGAGGAAAACGGCGGGGGATCGCTCACAGCCCTGCCCATCATCGAGACCCAGGAAGGCGACGTGTCCGCCTACATCCCGACCAACGTCATCTCCATCACCGACGGCCAGATTTACCTCGAGCCGGAGCTGTTCCACGCCGGCGTGCGCCCGGCCATCAACGTCGGCATCAGCGTGTCGCGCGTCGGCGGCAGCGCCCAGATCAAGGCCATGAAGCAGATTGCCGGCAGCCTGCGCCTCGACCTGGCGGCCTATCGTGAACTGGAAGCGTTCGCCCAACTCGGCACCGAACTGGACAAGGCCACCCAGCAGCAGCTTGACCGCGGGGCACGCATGGTGGAATTGCTCAAGCAGCCGGTCTATGAACCCATGGACGTCATCGACCAGGTGCTCCAGATCTTCGCCGGCTCGCGCGGCCTGCTGGACAGCCTGCCGCTGCCCAAGGTCCAGCCGTTCGCCAAGGCCCTGGTCGACCACTTCGCCGTACCCGCCGCCGCCCTCCGCCGCGAACTGGCGGAGAAGAAGGCCCTGGACAGCGACCTGGAGCAGCGGCTGATAGAAGCCATGAAAACATTCAAGAGCGGCTACCAGCCCGCCAACGGATAATGGCGGCCCACGGCGCGGCCCGAGCCTTTTCGTAAAGACCCACCCACCATGACAACGACAAACTCGCAGCACAAAACCGCGCAGGTCCAGCTTCCCGACGGCCGGTCCGTGGAACTGCCGATCGTCGTCGGCAGCGAAAACGAGCCGTCCATCGACATCCGGGAGCTGCGCGCCAGGAGCGGTTACATCGCCCTCGACCCCGGCTACCGCAACACCGGCTCCTGCACCAGCGACATCACCTTCATCGACGGCGAGAAGGGCATCCTCCATTACCGCGGCATCCCCATCGAGCAGCTTGCCGAGAAGAGCACCTTCGTCGAGACAGCCTGGCTGCTGATCTGGGGCGAACTGCCCACACAGACACAACTCGCCCGCTTCCGCAGACTGCTGACGAAGCACGAACTGCTGCACGAAGGCCTGCGCAACACCTTTGACGGCTTCCCGGCCTCGGCCCATCCGATGGCCATCCTCTCGGCCATGATCAATGCCGTGAGCTGCTATCACCCCGACGTCCTCGAGATGGAGGACGAAAAGACCTTCGAGGGCGCCGCCGCCCGACTGATGAGCAAGGTCCGCACCATCGCGGCCGCGGCCTACAAGACCTCCATCGGACAGCCCATCGTCTACCCCAAACCCGAATACTCCTACTGCCACAACTTCCTGCACATGATGTTCTCCATCCCGTTCCAGGATTTCGAACGCGACGAGGACATCATCAACGCGATGAACCTGATCCTGATCCTGCACGCCGACCACGAGCAGAACTGCTCGACCAGCACCGTGCGCATGGTCGCGTCGAGTCGGGCCAACCTCTTCGCCAGCGTGGCCTCGGGCGTCTGCGCCCTCTGGGGCTGGCGGCACGGCGGAGCCAACAGCGCCGTCATCCACATGCTCCAGCGCATCCACGACGAGAAGATTCCGCTGGACAAGTTCATCGGGCTTGTACACGAGAAAAAAGAGAAAATGATGGGCTTCGGCCACGCGGTCTACAAGAGCCGCGACCCCCGGGCCGAAATCCTCAAGGTCGTCGCCGACCGCATCCTCGGCAAGCTCAAAATCCAGGATCCCCTGCTGGACATCGCCCGCAAACTCGAGGAAATCGCCCTCAAGGACGCCTACTTCATCGATCGCAATTTGTACCCGAATGTCGATTTCTTCTCCGGCATCATCCTCCGCGCCATCGGGATTCCCCTGAACATGTTCCCGGTCATCTTCGCCATCGGCCGAATGCCCGGATGGATCGCCCACTACCGCGAACAGCACAACTCCGACGACGACCGCATCATGCGTCCCCGCCAGATCTACACCGGGCCGACGCAGCGCGATTACACGCCGCTGGCCCAGCGCGGGTGACG
>CAZUUQ010000062.1:3007-9913 GCA_964622625.1 uncultured Phycisphaeraceae bacterium
GTACTCCTATTTCCCCGTATCATCCACGGTGTCAGGGACGCGGTGCGCGCGGAAAATTCAGCGGGCCGACGCCCGCCGCATCCGCATCCGCCGCCGTCCCGCGGGGAAACGTCCAATGGAGCCGCCCAACATATTCGTTGCCGTGGACTACGGTCTGGCGTACGGCCGCGCGGTGGCCCGCGGCGTGCTGGACTATGCAAGGGTCGAACGCGAATGGGTCATCTCCCTGCCGCACCCGGGCAACCTCATGTCCGAACTCGATCGCATGCAGCCCGCCGGCGCGGTTGTGCAGGCCATGACCAGCGACGTTTCACAGGCGCTGCGCGACCGCGGCGTGCCGGCCGTGAACGTCGCCGACGGTGAAGCGAACCACGCCATTCCCTGCGTCTTCAGCGACCACCAGGCCGTCGGCGCCGCCGCGGCCGAGCATCTGCTGGCTTGTGGTCTGCGCCATTTCGCCTTCTGCGGGCCGGCGGGACACTGGTATTCCCAGCAGCGCCGCGTCGGCTTCGAGAAGGCGCTGCGGGCGGCCGGAATCGATGCCCTGGCGGGTGTGCTGGAACCTGGGATGCATGCGCTGTACCCCACGGACGTCCGGCCATGGGTGGCGGGTCTGCCGCGGCCGGTGGGCATCCTCGTCGCCAACGACCATTGGGCCGGACTCGTCATCCAGGCCGCGGTGCGCCAGAAACTGCGCGTGCCCGAGGACATCGCCGTCATCGGCGTCGACAACGACGAACTGCTGTGCGACGGAGCGGAGGTGCCGCTGTCGAGCGTCGCGGTCGACGGTCTTCGCATCGGCTATGAGGCTGCCCGAACCCTCAACCGGCTGCTCGATGGCGAACATGACGTGCCCGCCGTCCGCCTCATACCCCCACTGCATGTCGTGCCCCGGCAGTCGACCGATCTGCTGGCCATCGATGAGCCGGTCGTCGTCGAGGCCGTCCGCTTCATCCGCGCCCACCTGTCCGAACCCCTCTCCGTCGAGACCATTCTCGACCACATGACCGTCTCACGCCGCCAGCTTGAAAAACGCTTCCAGCAGGTGCTTGGCCGCTCGCCGGCCGCCGAAATCCGCCGCCTCCGCGTCGAACGCGCCCGGCAGTTGATCCAGTCCAGCGACCACACCCTCAGCACCGTCGCCGACATGTGCGGCTTCAACGACGTGTCCATGCTCGGCAAAGCCTTCCGCCGCGAGACCGGCGTCACCCCGTCGCAGTACCGCCGCCGCTACGGAAAACACTGAAACCCCGCCATCCGACCCGCCGCCATCCAATAACGGTGTCGGATACCGTTTGCATCCTGCGGCCCGCTCTGCTAGGATGCGGACATCATGGGCAGACCAGCGCGGGTCGACGTCGGCGGATATGCGTATCACGTGCTCAACCGCTCGGTGGGGCGGCGAGTGATCTTCGCCCGCGATGCCGACTTCATCGCATTCGAACAGGTGCTGGCCGAAGCGCTGGACCGCGCGGCCGGCGACGTGCTGCTGCTGGCGTACTGCGTCATGGGCAATCACTGGCACCTGGTGCTGCGCACGCGGCGTGACGGGGCCTTGTCGCCGTTCATGAAGTGGCTGACGCTCACGCACACGCAGCGCTATCGCACCGCCCACCGCAGCGTCGGCGACGGGCCGCTGTACCAGGGCCGCTTCAAATCCTTCGTGATCGAGCAGGACCGCCACCTGCTCGCCGTCTGCCGTTATGTGGAGCGCAACGCCGTCCGCGCCGGTCTGTCGGGCAAGCGGGGACGGGCCGAGAACTGGCGATGGTCGAGCCTCTGGCGGTCACGTCAGAGCGACCCGCACCAGATCGAGGGCTCGCCGCAGCCACTGGTCCTGACCGACTGGCCGATCCCCGGCGGGCGGCCGAAACATTGGCTGCGGACGGTCAACACGCCGCTGACAGACGACGAACTCCAGGCCCTGCGCCGCGCGCTGCAGCGCAACCAGCCCTACGGCAGTGAAAATTGGGTGCGGCGCCAGGTGAACCGCTTCCACCTCGAATCCACCCTGCGCCCCCCGGGCAGACCCAAAGGACCAACCCCGCCCTGAAAACGGTATCCGACACCGTTTCATGAAAATGGTGTCGGATACCGTTTTGAGATTTGGTCACGCCACGCCGCTCACGCGTGGGTGACGGCCGCGTGGCGGTTGGGGGGGTCGAACACGATCAGGCGGTTCTTGCCCGAACCCTTCGCGTCGTACAGGGCCGTGTCGGCATGACGCACCAGTTCGTCGGCCGTGGCCGGTCGGCTGTGACGCAGCGTGGCCACGCCCATGCTCAGGCTCAGCATCGGGCTGCCTTCCGCCTCCGCCCCGAAGCCAGGCACGCAGAAGCGCATCTCCTGGGCGATACGCTGCGCCACCTGCGTCGCCCGCGCCAGGCCGGTCTGCGGCAGCAGGATCACGAACTCGTCGCCGCCGAACCGCCCCGCGATGTCGCTTCGCCGGCAACTCGCTTCCAGAACGCGGGCGGTGCGCTGCAAAATCTCGTCGCCGGCCTGGTGGCCGAATGTATCGTTGCACGCCTTGAAGCCGTCCAGGTCGATCATGATGCAGGCCAGGTCGTGGCCGTAGCGCTGCGCCTCGGCAAAGGCCCGATCGAGCGACTCGTTCACCGCCCGGCGATTGGCCAGGCCCGTGAGCGGATCGGTCGTCGCCATCGTTTCAAGCTTGCGCACGGCGTCCTCAAGCTGGCGGTTCTTCACGCGCAGGGCGGTGAGCGTCGACGCGAGCTGGGCCGCGAGCCGCACGTTCTCCTGCTTGGTCCGCCACATCGCCAGCGTCTTCTCGACCACCAGGGGCACGGCAAACAGATAGTCGCCGGCCTTGACCATGTAGTCGCTGGCGCCGTGGCGGATGGCCTCCATCGCGTCCTGGGCCTGGCGGTGCCCGGTGACAACAATGACGGGCATGTCCGGCCGCAGGTCGAGCAGATGGTCCAGCAGCTCCCGGCCGGTGCCGTCGGGAAGCTCAAGTTCAGTGATGACCAGGTCCACGTCGCGCGGGTCGAGTTCAACCGCCTCCGCCAGGGTGCCGCAGCCGCGAACGCTGTCGGGGCCGAAGTGCGCGCTCAACGTCGCCGTCAGACGCTGAAGCTCAGCCGGCTCACCCTCGACCACCAGCAGCCTGGGATTCATCGCCTGCATGCAAAGCTTCCGCGTCCGCTAACCTTGCGCCCAATCGCACATCAGCCCCCGGCTCGGCCGGAGGATCACCTGCCGCCGAGGAGATCGCCGTGGCGGCGATACCTCTCATCCGCATCGGCGTTTATCAACCCCCGCATAAGCGCCCCAGCACCAGCCCACGCACGTTTGCCACCCCGCGCCGCCGCCCGCTAGACTCTCACCCATGGCCCCCATGACGCTGCCGCCGCGAACGTCCCCCTTGCCCCGCGCCCTCGCCGCCGCTTTGCTCCTGTTCTGCCTGGCCACCCTCATCGCCTGTACGCAACCTGCCCCCACCCCCCAGGCCTCGCCTTCGCGCAGCGAAGGTGCGGATGCCGCTCACAGGCTCAACGCACGCGAAAGCCCAGGCATGGCCATGCCTGGGCTTGCCGCCCCAGATTCCGGACCTCCGACCCAACTGTCCGTCCATCCCCAGGAATACTCCCGCCTCTTCGAAGCCGCCTGCCTCGTGCTCGAAGACATGGGCTTCGCTGTCACTCGCCGCGACTATCGCTTCGGCCAGATCGCCTCGGCCCCGCTGGCCAACCCGGTCGTCTTCGAGTTCTGGAAACCCACGCACGACCGCAGCCTCGAAGCCGCCGGCCAGAGTACGCTCAACGACCAGCGCCGCGTCGCCCGCCTCTTCTTCGAACCAGCGGATACCGATCACCGGCCCACCGCACGCCAAAGCCCGGGCATGGCCATGCCTGGGCTTGCCGCCCCAGACCCCCAACCCCAGACCCCAGACCCCGACCCGCCGCCCAACTACACCCTCCGCGTCGAAGTCACGATCGAACGCCTTCAGCGACCCGCCCGTTACATGACGCACTCCGCCCGTCGCCCCGTCGCGCTGCTGAGCGATATCCCCGTCGAAGTCGCCGCCATCGGCGTGCATGGCCCATACTGGCAGCCGATCACCCGCGACGACGCACTCGCCGCTGACATTCTCGAACGCACCGTCCGCCGCTCGCTCGAACTCGCCCGGCCCGACACGCCCGCCCCCGCCTTCCCCGTCGAATCCTTCTGAATCCGCCTGAATCTGCGACCATACCCGCTCCCATGACGCACCCCACCCGCCGATCCCATGCCGCACCTTCGACCCACGAAGGTGCGGATCACCCCAGACCTCAGACCCCGAACCCCAAACCCCATAACCCGACCCTCCGCCTCGGCCACTCGCCCGATCCCGACGACGCCTTCATGTGGTGGCCCCTGGCGAACTTCGTCGGCCCCGACGGCTCGCGCTATCGCCCGCAAATCGACACGGCCGGCTACAACTTCGAGCACGTGCTCGAAGACATTGAATCGCTCAACCAGCGCTCGCAGCGCGGCGAACTGGAAATCACCGCGCTTTCCATCCATCAGTACCCCTTCGTCGCCGACCGCTACGCCCTCACAAGCTGCGGCTCATCCATGGGCGACGGCTACGGCCCGATGGTCGTCGCCCCCGCCGCCCGCCAACTCACCCTCGGCGACTTCCTCACCCCCGAAAACGGTGTCGGATACCGTTTTCCCACAGGGCCGGATGGCGCCGTCCCGCGCGGCGGGCAAGCCCGCCCGCTGAATGCCGCTCCCGACGCCACCCGCCCCCGCCTCGCCATCCCCGGCCTGCGCACCACCGCCTGGCTCGCCTTCCAACTGCTCATCCGCGAGCAGCACCCCGACCTCGCCGATACGCACCGCATCAACTTCACCGTCGTGCCTTTCGACCAGATCATCCCCGCCGTCGAACGCGGCGACGTTGACGCCGGCCTCATCATCCACGAGGGCCAGCTCGTCTACGAAAAGCATGGCCTGCGCTGCCTCGTCGACCTGGGCCGCTGGTGGAAGGACACGCGCCACCTGCCCCTGCCGCTGGGCGGCAACGCCATCCGCCGCGACCTCGGCCACGCCATGCCCGTGATCTGCGACGTGCTCAAACGCTCCATCGACCACGCCCTCCAGCACCGCGACCAGGCTGTCCGCTTCGCCCTCCAGTGGGCCCGCGGCATGGATGGCTCGCTGGCCGACCGGTTCGTCGGCATGTACGTCAACCGCTGGACGCTCGACTACGGCCACGTCGGCCGACGGGCTGTCGAACAACTGCTCACCGAAGCCGCCGCCGCCCGCCTCATCCCCGACCCCGGCCCCATCGACTTCGTCACGCCCGACGCCTGATCGCCCCCGCGCGCCGAAAACGGTGTCGGATACCGTTTTCACGCACGCCGCGGGCAAGCCCGCCCGCTGAATCCACACCCCACTCCCCCAGACCCCAACCCCAGACCACCTCACCACCGCCGCACCTCCACCTTGCCGCCCCCGCACTCCAGGTTCATCACCAGGTATCGCAGCGCGTCGCACAGATGGTCCGGCCCATCCTTCACCGGCGACTCATTCGTCGGCCGCTCCACGTCGAAGTGATAGCACGTCAGCGCCTCGATCAGCCCGCGACAGCGCGGATGCACCGTCAGCGTCTGCCGCTCCAGCCGCCGACGGATCGCCTCGATCCCCTCGCGCACCATTTCCCGGCGATACCGCACCGCGTACCCCGCCCGCCGCAGACACTGCACGTCCGTCAGCCCCGTCTGGCTGTTGCGCTGCGCCCCGGCCGGATCCACCGCGATCCACCGCGGCCGCGGCCAGGGCCGCTTCGCCATCGCCTCAACATGCTGCTCCAGCGTCAGCCCCGACGCCACATGCTCGTCAAACACATGCACCGGCCAGTCCCGCGGCGGCCCGTCGCCGCTCGCCTCCACCAGCGCCCACAACATCACCAGCGGGCTGCGCAAACCGAAATCCATGCCGCCCACCACCATCGCGTTTTCACCGCCTCCCGCGCCGTCCCCCAGCGCCCGACCGGCCGTCACGTGCAGACGCGGCGAGAACGACGGATACACGCTGTCGCTTCGCTGCGGCTGCCGGCACATCATCTCGCTGGCCCACACGTCCGCGCTGCACCGCCGACGCTGCGCCAGCAGGTCCGCGATCGGCACAAATCCCTCCGCCGCCCGCGCCGCACCGCCGCAGCCGTCCGCCAGCACGCACCCTTCACATGGCCGCGCCGGCTCGCATTCCCGCGCCACGTCCAGGGCCGACCAGCGGAACACACGCACGCCCCGCGCCTCCGCCTGCTCCACCACCCTGCTCATCAGCCCGAAAGGCCGATGCATCGTCGACAACGCCTCCACCGCGCCCGTCACCGCCACATCCCCGCACATGCCCGACCGCGTCACGAGCTGCGCCGCCTCCCAGATCTCCGGGTTGAAAAGCTCCACCTCGTCGCAGCGAATCTTGTGAACCCGCAGACCGCGCACACTGCGCTGCGACTGGCTGAGCACCTCCACCGCGCTGCCGTTGCGCAGCTCGATCCGCCGCCGCGTCGGCCGTGACGGCAGCAGCCCCGCGAACACCGGCCGATCCAGCATCGCCCGCAGATACCGGTACATCCTGCTCGACTGCTCGAAGCTGCCGCCGAGTATCCGCACCTGGATCCCCGGCTTGAACACCAGGTCCAGCAGCGTCGCCGCCGCGCCCAGAAACGTCTTGCCCCCGCCGCGGCACGCCCACACCACCGCGTCCCGCGGCCACAGCCGCGCCATCGCGTCGCCCATCGACGGCTCAAAGAAACAGTGCGCCAGATAATCAAACGGAGCGCAACTGCCCGGCAGCACCGCCTGCCGCGGCACATCCACGCCCAGTACGCGCTTCAGAAACCGATGCAGCTCCTCCCCATTCCGCGGCCGCAGACGATGCCACGAC
>CAZUUQ010000062.1:10013-16892 GCA_964622625.1 uncultured Phycisphaeraceae bacterium
CCACCATCCGCATCAACGCTTCCTCCCGCGTTCCGCCCACGTCGCGCAATCGCCGCTCCAGCGCCCGCCGCTGGGCCGGCAGCAGAAAGAAGTGCACCGCCGTCGGCGTGCGCTCCAGATCACTTGGCTCGCATGGCCGCGGCGGATCGGCCGGCAGGCGCAGCAACCCCTCAAGCTGCGGCCGCGATTCGGGCAGGCCCGCCAGCAACCGCTTCTCGCCCAGCCGCTGCGCCAGATCCCGCAGCAACTGACCCCGCAGACGCGGATCGTCGTCGCCGCGCAGACGATTCAACGTCGCCAGCAGCATCAGCGCCTGCTCATCATCGACGTCCCACACCACGCACCGCGCCGTCGCGTGCCCCAGCCGCCGCAGCACCGCCGCCCGCTGATGGCCGTCCAGAAGCTCATACTGCTCATCGTCACCATCGCCAGCCCGTGGCCGCACGATCAGCGGCGGATAGCATCCCGTCGCCTCGATGTGCCGCGCCAGCTTCGCCATCGCCCCGGCCGACATCCCATTCGGATTCGCCGGATGCGCGTGCAGCGCCGCCAGCGGCAGTTCGCGTGAATCCTGTTGCATGCTTTCTCCTTTCAGAAGGTCACCACGGAGACACGGAGGGCACGGAGAGAAATACAGAGCCACGGATAAACACGGATGAACACGGATAGGAATTGATATTCCGCACTTCGTCAGTGTCGTATTGTCTGTGTTTATCTGTATTCATCTGTGGCTGAATCTCCTTGCATCTTCTCCGTGCTCTCCGTGTCTCTGTGGTGAAGTCTTTCCGCCCACACGTAATACACCGGCTCGCAGAACAACCGCCGCCGCGCCGCATCCAGATTCATACTCACGTCATCACCGTCACGCGCCTTGCCGCGCTCCGCATGCTGCCGCCAGCGCTGCAGTTCACGGGCGATCCACCGCTGCCGCGCGTCGGGCAACTGTGCGATGACGCGCTGCGCCGCGTCCGGGCGCATCAGCGTCGCGCGATCGACGCCCACCGCCGCCAGCGCGTCCATGAGCCGCGCGTCGTACACATGCGGCCGGCGCGGATAGGCTGTCATGCCCGCCTTCTCGAAAAACGGATGCACCCGGCCCATCGCGGCCAGCGCTTCGGTCAGCGGCGTGCTCGCCGTCGCCAGCGCGTGCTTCACCAGCCGCACCGCCAGCCCCAGGCCGCGAAACTGCGGATGCACCACCACGCGGCTGATACAGCGCAGCTCGGCATTGATGAGCTTCGCCCGCTGCCGCGCGCAGCCGATCGACGCATACCGCCCGCCCAGGGCCGCGTCACGCTGCCGACACCGCAGCAGCGGCATCGACTCCACCAGCACACCCACCACCCGCCGCTCCAAGCCGAGCCCTTCAGGGCCTGATGTCTCCCCATCGCGCACCCCCTCCCACACCGCCCGCCACACCCGCGTCGTCGTCGCCGGCCGACCCGCGCGGTAGTGGTGCTCAGCCAGCAGCGCGTAATCGCCCGGTCCGCTCGGCTCGATCGTGATGCATCCTTCGAACAGCGCCCCGCGCCCCGCGACGAACCGCTGTTCCAGTTCCGCCAATCGCAATGCAAACCTCCTCGAATCGGAGTTCACCACAGAGACACAGAGGACACAGAGAAAATCAGATCTGGGGTTCGGGGTCTGGGGTCTGGATTCAGCGAGCAGGCTTGCACGCTGCGTCCTCCCAGGCCGCACCTTCGCCCCCGCGAAGGTGCGGATGCATAACCCGCATCACCGCGGCGACCATGGTCGCCCGCTGAATATCACACCTCGTCCGTCTTCTCCGTGCTCTCTGTGTCCTCCGTGGTTAAATCCGCATCCCTCCGCCGCACGAACACGCGCTGCCCCAGGTCTTTGAACACCAGTACGTCCGGCCCCAGCGGTTCGAGCAGATCGTCGTGCGTGCTGGCGGCCACGAAGCAGACCGGTTGTCCCGTCGCGGTAAGCTGATTCACCCACTTGCGCACCTGCCGCGCGACCACCGCGGCCGTCACGCGATCCAGCGGCGCGGCAAACTCGTCAGCAAGAAGCACCACGCAGCGGTCGCGTTCACGCTCGCGGACGTGCCGCAACGCTCCCATCGCCTGCGCCAGGCGCAGCCGCACCCGCTGGCCGTCCGACAGCTCGCTTGGCCGACGCAGCATCACGAACGCGTCGCCCAGGCCCACCCGCGCCAGGTCGGCCAGCACCTGCGACAAATCGGTTGACGTCGCCGCGCCTTGGGGAACGCGGGCCAGTGCGTCAACCAATGGGATGTCCGCCAGCGACGGCAGTTGATCGACGCGGAGCACGTGGGCGTCGGGCCGATCCGCCAGCGCCGCGGCGATCAGCCGCAGCAGCGTGCTCTTGCCCCCGCCGCTGGGACCGGTGATGAACACGATTTCGCCCGGGCCGAATTCAAGCCGCGTCGGCGCCACGATCCGCCGCCTTGTCGAGCCGCCCAACGCCAACCCGAACATGGCCGCGACCTCCAGTACGTTGGCGGACAGCGGCGCATCGGTCGCGACATCAAAGGCAAGATCAAGCGTCAGCATGACGAATGTCCCGATCGGAAGGCTCCACCACAGAGGACACAGAGGGCACGGAGAAAACCGGGTCTGGGGTTCGGGGTCTGGGCTCTGGATCTGGCGGGAGCCTTACCCGCCGCGTCGATCCCCGCCCGCTGTATGGATGTTCGATATTCAACTGCAAAGCCCAATGCCGAAACCCCAAACCCTACACCCCAGACCCCATACCCCACGTGCATCCGTGTTCATCTGTGGCTCTGTCTTTCTCTCTGTGTTCTCCGTGTCCTCTGTGGTGAACTTCGCCTTCGCCGTCACAGCCGCGCCAGCGTCTGCACCGCCTGGACGTGCTGGCGGACGTTGTGCAGGGTGCAGTCGAGTTCGTGGGCGGCGCGGCGAAGACTCATGCGGCGGAGGATCACCAGTTCGGCCACGCGCCGGGTGGTCGGCGCCAGCAGATCAGCCCGCAGGACCATGAAGCGAAACTCCGGCCTGCGCAGGTGGTTGATGATGCGGCGCAGCCGCCCACGCACCGTGCGGCTATGCTGGCCCATGAGCCGGGCGATCTCGGCGGGGTTCATCTTGTGCTGATACACCTGTTCAATCAGCAGACGGTCCGGCTCGCCCAGGTGCTGGGCCAGAAACAGCAGTTGCTCGTACTGGTCGCGGCGGCCGCGGCCGCGGGCAGCCTGCTCGGTGGTGATCGTGGCAAGATGCGCGATGCTCATGGGCGTTCACCGGGTGTTGACATGGGGCTGATTTGTTATATATTTGTTCGGCATGCGTCCATATTTTAGTGAACGATTACGGGTGTTCAACCCCTATTGAACGACCTGTGGACAGCAAAAAAGTCATGCAGACCGTCGGCCAGATCATCCGCAGCCGCCGCGAAGCACTGGGCATCTCCCTGGGCCAGCTTGCCGAAGCTATTGATGCCAGCAAGAGTTACCTGTCGATGATCGAGAACCACCGCGTGGCCCGGCCTCCGTCGCCGCGGATGCTGGCGATGCTGGAGCGGGCCCTGGGCATCACCGACGGCGACCTGCGGCGAGCGGCCGCATGGGATGCCGCGGCCCCGGTGGTCCGGGCCGAGGTCAGCCAGCTTGCCGACGCCGCCCGCCGCGGCCGGGAACTGGCGGACTGGCTGCGCAGCTCGGCCCGAAATCTGCAAAATGCCGGGGAAAAACGCGGAAAGCCGCCGGGCGCACACCCCGGGGCCCTCGACACCCTGTATGCCTCGGGCGAGCTGGCGCGGCGGGTTGACGCGACCTTGGCCGCCGCTGGCGACAGCGCCTCGCCGCTGGACGCCCGCGTGCCGATCCGATTTCAAGTCCCCATCATCAATCGGGTTGCGGCCGGGTATCCGCGGGATTTCACCGACCTGGACTACCCCGCCCGCGTGGCCGACGACTACCTGCCCTGCCCGGATGTCGGGGATCCACAAGCGTTTGCAGCCCGCGTGGTCGGCGAGTCGATGGCCCCGGACTACAGCGAAGGCGACATTGTGGTTTTCAGCCCGGCCGCCCCGGTCGAGGACGGCTGCGACTGCTTTGTGAGGCTCGAAACAAGCCATGAAACCACCTTCAAACGCGTGTTTTTCGCCGATCCGCAGCGTCAGACCCTGCGCCTTCAGCCGCTGAACCCACGATTTGCCCCGCAGCAACTGGACCGATCGGCCGTCGCGGGCCTGTACCGCGCGGTCTGGCGGCTCCAGAAGCTGTAGGAGAAGTTTCACCACAGAGGACACAGAGAGCACAGAGAAGAAAATATTAAGTAGTGATGTCATATTGCCAAAGGCGGCGCGCCATGTTTTTAGAAATATATGTCATGCGTTACTCTGCGGCCTCTGGGTGCTCTGTGGTGAGACTCCGATCGAACAGCCCTCCACCAAGGGGCGAAAGACCGGGTTTGTGCGCGCAAAGATGTCACGGCGGGGGCGGTTTGGGCGGAATTTCCCGGGTGGAATACGAATAAAAAAAGCGCACAAACGCGCCGCGGGTGTGCGTGTCTGTGCGCACGAAAGGGGGTAAACGCGGCGTGCGGTGCGATTCCGGGATGAGCCGGCCCCGAAGGGCTCCGATCAAGCGGCCTGGGATCACGTGGGGGTGCGGTCGGCGTCAGTCGGCGTCGGGGGTGTCCTGGCCTTCGTCGATCAGGCGCAGGACGCGGAGGACTTCGGCCACCGACCAGGCCTGGGCGAGGCAGCCGACGGGTCGGTGCGGCGGCTGGGCTTCGTGGATCTCGTGGAGCTGGCCGAGGCCCGGTCCGGCGAGGAAGTCGAGCAGGGGGGTGACGGCTTCGAGGGCGACCTGTCGGGATGCCTGGCTGAACCGGCCGACGCGCAGCACCGCCTCGGCATACGGGCCGATCAGCCACGGCCAGATGGTGCCCTGGTGGTAGGCCGCGTCGCGATGGTACTGGTCGCCGCTGTACCGCGCGTGGTAGTTGGGATCGTGCTCGGGCAGCGTCCGCAGGCCGAAGGGTGTGAGCAGATGCGCCGTCACGGCATCGAGCACCTGCTGCTGCTTGGTGCGCGGCAGGGGCGAGTCGGGCAGCGAGGCGACGAAGATCTGGTTGGGTCGGATGGAGGCGTCGATGTGTTCGTTGCCGGCCTCGTCGGTCCAGACGTGGTCGACCAGACAGTTGTGAGCGTCGGACCAGAAGACCTTGGAAAACGCGCGGCGGATGCGGGCGGTGAGTCGGTTGAAGTGGTCGGCCAGGTCGCGGTGTGTGTCGGCGATGCGCGCGGCCATGCCGGCGAGCACGTGGTGCCAGAGGGCGTTGATTTCGACGGCTTTTCCGCAGCGCGGCGTGAAGACCACGTCGCCGCAGGCCGCGTCCATCCAGGTGAGCTGCGTGCGCGGCGAGCCGGCGTGCATCAGTCCGTCGCCGGCCATGCGGATGTCGTAGTCGGTGCCCTTGATGTAGGCGTCGATGACATCGAGGGCGGCCTGGGCGAGCCAGTCGTTCCAGCTTTCGCGGTCGTTGGTCGCGTCGAGGTAGGCCATGGCGGCGTGGACGAACCAGAGGCTGGCGTCGACGGTGTTGTAGTGGGCGGTGTTGTCGTCGTAGTCGTCGAAGCGGTTGGGCACCAGTCCGTTGCGCCGCGACTGGGCGAAGACGCGCAGCGTGTCGCGTGCTTCCTCGAAGCGCCCCGTGGCGAGCATCAGGCCGGGCAGGGCGATGAAGGTGTCGCGGCCCCAGTCGGAGAACCACGGGTAGCCGGCGAGGATGGTCTTGAGCTTCTGGCCGCGGATGGTGCGATCGACGGTGAAGTCGTCGGCCGCGACGGCGAGCAGGGCGCGGCGGGGATCGGCGTCCGCGCCGACGTGGTCCAGTACAGGCTGGAGGTGCGCGGCCCGGGCGCGGGTGTCGGGTTGCGGATCGACCGGATCGCGGCCGAGAGCGACGCTGAGCAGCACTTCCTGCATCGGCGCGGGGTCAAGCTGCACGTGGAATCCGCCGGGCACGAAGAGGTCTTCCTCGCCGCCCTGCCCGCGTTCGGCATCGACGGGGTAGTGCACGCGGTACCACCAGCAGGGGTCGGGCGCGAAGGTCGAGCCGATGCACTGCAGGCTCACGGCCGGGGCGTCGGGCTGATGCGACTGCGCGGCATCGTGCTGCACGATGAGCGTGTCGACGGCCGGCTCGACGCTGAAGCTTGGATGTTCGCCGGTGACCAGGCTGTGGAAGTCGCGCAGCGTGAGCATGGGCGACAGGGCGAGCCGCGCGGCCGACTTGCAGCGGTCCAGGCCGTGGATGCGGTAGCGCAGCGTGGCGGCCTGCTGGTGGTGGTGCAGGAACAGCTCGCGCTCGAAGGTCAGCTCGCCCCAGGTGTACTCCCAGAAGATCGACAGGCCGCGGGCGAAGCGGCGGAGCATGGTCGGGCCCTGGGGGTGGACGATGCGGCGGCCTTCGGGGTTGCGGAACAGGTGGCCGGTGAACTCGATGGCCTGCTCGCTGCCGCGGGACTGGAGCGTGAGGCGTTCGAGCATCTGGGACAGGGCCATCACGCGGCCGACGGGCGGATGCGTGGCGGCGATCAGCAGGCCGTGGTAGCGCTGCGTGTTGACGCCCGCGGCCGTGCCCATGGCATAGGCGCCCGTGCCGTTGGTCAGCAGCCAGTGCGGTTCGAGCAGGCGGTCGAGGTCGGCTGCGGCATTGGGGCCGGCCGCAATGACGTGGCTGAAGTGGGGCAGGTCGGCCGGGTGGTCGTCCTGCCGCGCGATGGCGGCGAAGGGGTTGCGCGGTTCGCCACGTCGGGTGGAGTCGGCGGGGGCGTGGGTCTGTCGTGGCACAGGCGCGGCTCCTCGTGCGGCCGTCCATTCATCGGCATGCACAGGTTAGCACATGCGTGGAAGAATTCACCGCG
>CAZUUQ010000063.1:0-9862 GCA_964622625.1 uncultured Phycisphaeraceae bacterium
TTTCACCCCGGCGCCCCCAGCGGCATGTTGTCGATCAGGCGCACCTGGTCCACATGCGCTGCCGTCAGGGCGATCACGCCGCCGGTCAGCGACGGCTCGACGCAGTCCAGCGCCGCCAGCGTCCGCGGATGACGCACCGCCGCGTAATCCACCGCCAGCCGATGCGCTTCCAGCGCCTGCCGCATCGCATCCTCGATCGCCCGCGGATCGCTCTCGCCGTCGTCCTCGACCATCGTCCGCGCCAGACGCAGCGCCTTGACCAGCCCCAGCGCCCGCGCCCGCTGCTCGGCTGATAGGTACACATTGCGGCTGGACATCGCCAGGCCGTCCGGCTCGCGCACCGTCGGCAGCACGACGTTGACCACCGGCAGATGCAGGTCGGCCGTCAGCGCGTCGATCACGCGGTACTGCTGGTAATCCTTCCGGCCCCAGCAGGCGACGTCCGGCCGCACGATGTTCAGCAGCTTCATGACCACGCGGCAGACGCCGCCGAAGAAGTGCGGCCGATGCTCGCCCTCGAGCATGTCGGCCAGCGCGGGCACGCTGATCGCGGCCGCCGGCTCGCCGGGCGGGTACATCTGTTCGACCGGCGGGCAGAACACGCCCGCGACACCCGCGGCCTCGCAGCGGCGCAGGTCTTCTTCGAGCGGACGGGGATAGCGCCCCAGGTCCTCATGCGGCGCGAACTGCGTGGGATTGACGAAGATGCTCACCACCACGTGATCGGCCAGCCGTCGACCGCCTTCGATCAGCGACACGTGTCCGGCGTGCAGCGCCCCCATGGTGGGCACGAAGGCGACCTGCTTGTTCAGGGCCGCGCGAAGGCGGCGGCAATCGTCCACGGTGCGCGCGATCCACATCAGTGCGATTCCATCTGACCGGCTGCCTGCTGTCCGGCTTTCCGCTGTCCCGTTTCCCGCTGAAAGTTCCACGATTCGCCGGTCATCTGGCGATACAGATCGACCGTGGCCCGCACCTGGGCCGAGGGCTGATGCCGCTGCGCCACCCACGCCCGCGCCCGCTCGCCCAGTTCCCACGTGTCCTTCGGTGCCTCAATCACGCGACGCAGCAGCTTCGCCCACGTCCCCGCGTCGGCCGATGACGCCAGCCACGCCGTCGTGCCATCCACCAGGTCGTCAATCCACGGATCAGCCTTGGCCAGCACCGGCAGACCGGCCGCCATCGCCTGCAACGTCAGTGTCCGCGCCCGACCGGTCGCCTGGGGTTGAATCAGGACGTCGGCCTTGATCAGCAGCTCGCGGTGGCCCAGCCGCCGCGGCACCAGGCTCACGTTCTCCAGAAGCCGCATCCGCTTGGCCATCTGCCACAGACCGTGCTGCTCGCCGCGCTGCCCGTCGAGGAAGAACTGCAGGTGCGGGTGGTCATCGATCAGCTCGCGCATGGCGGCGAAGAGGGCTTCGTAGTCTTCGTCCGGCTCACCGGTGCCGCTGACCACCGCGCAGAGTATCCGCGTGTCGGTCGACTGCGACGGGCGCTGCTGCGCGACGTAAACGCCCAGCGGAATGGTCCACACGGGAAACGCCTCGCCCACCTGGCGGACGATGGCTTCGCGCAGCGGCTCGGTGGCGGCGACGAATCCCGCCCGGCACCGCGGATCGTGACGCCGCATGACGCGGCCGACCTCGCTGATGTCCAGCACGCTCGCCGCCTGAAGCACCACGGGGGCTTCCAGACGGCTGGCCAGACGCATCGCCGCCTGCCACAGCCGCCCGTCCATCGCGTGGATCAGATCCACATCCAGACGATCCAGTTCGTCGGCCAGCCGCAGCAGTCGCAGCCGTCGCCGCCACGGCCAGGGCGAATCGCGCCACGTCACCACCTGCCCGAACACGTTGGACTCCTCCGGGGCAAGCTGGTCGGGAACCACCTGGGTGACCCGTACCTGCTCGTCCATCAGCCCCACCACAAGCTGACGAAACAGCCGAAGCTGCTCGTCCAACCAGGCGGTGTTCGTCAGCAGAGCCGCGTGCATCGTCCTTCAAGACTATCACACGTTGGCGCTTCAAGGCGGACGAGGCGGACACAGCCCTCGGCTCCGCCGGGTGACGCGTGGAACCGGTCTGCGGCCGACCACGGCTCAATGCGTCGCCGCCGCGGCCGCCCCGAAACGGGTCGCGAGCCCCTCGTGGTCAAGCTGGGCGATCGAATCGACCACCAGGTCGGGCCGGTACGCGAAGCGGGCCAGGTCTTCGCGGCGCGTACTGCCGGTGAGCACGAGCACGGTGTGGTAGCCCATCTGCACGCCGCCGAGGATGTCGGTGGCCATGGTGTCGCCGATCATGACGGTCTGGTCAGCGGTGAGTCCGAGCTGCTTGCGGGCGGCCCGCATCATGATGGGACTGGGCTTGCCGACGCTGAAGGCCTGAATGCCGCTGGCGGCTTCGAGCATGGCGACGATCGCGCCGCAGCCGGGGCGCAGCCCGTCGCGCGTCGGGCAGTTGGGATCGAGGTTCGTGGCCACGAGCTTGGCGCCGCTTTGAATCATGCGCAGAGCCGCTTCGACCGTCTCGAAGCTGAGGTTGCGCCCCTCGCCGACGACGACGTAATCGGGATCCTTGTCGACGACGCTGTAGCCGTGCTGATGCAGGGCGTTGAGCAGTCCGCCTTCGCCGATGACATAGGCGGTGCCGCCGGGCTGCTGGGCGGCCAGAAAGCGCGCGGTGGCCATGGCGCAGGTGAAGACGTGCTGCTCGTCGGCGGCGATGCCCAGGCGGCGGAGCCTGGTGGCCACGTCGCGGCGCGTGCGCTGGCTGTTGTTGGTCAGAAAGAGGAAGGGGATCTCGCGGTCGCGCAGTTGGCCGATGAAAGAGGCGGCGCCGGGGATCAGTTCGCTGCCGTGGTAGATGACGCCATCCATGTCGATCAGGTAGCCCAGCATCGATGCACTCCTTGCGTGGGAATTGGTGGACGGTCGATGAAGCGTGTGTGTGGGGGGCGGCGGGGGCCGCGGGGTTGCGGGCGGGGCAAGCGTACCGGGCGCACGTGAGCAAGTAATGTGCCGTGTGCGAGATTGGCGCGAGGGGTGACGGGTGTCGCCGGCGAGGCCACCGGCTGGCCGCCGCGTCGCCGAAGGGATTAAGTTGGTGAATATGTGGAACTTACGCAGTTCTGGATAACGGGGCGAAGATTTTTGGCTCGCGGCTGGGCCTCGGCGTGGAAGGGCTTCCGGCGTTCAGGACATGAGCGAGGCGAGGCGTGAAGTAGGGTTTATCGGAATGTTTCGAATATTCCACTTGACCCGGCCCCGCCGGTCGGCTAAATTATCACATGTACGGGGAAGGTGGAATCCCCAAGACAGGTCAGCTGAGAAGGAACTCAGGGGCAGTTTCCCAGGGCTTTGTATAGGCCCGATGTGAGCTGTTTGCTTCGACAGGGGTGGTGGATACACCCGTCGAGCTGGCCACCTGAACAATTCGCGGCAGCTACTGCATGGTTGCGCCTGCGCGGCGCGAGCGTGTGGTCTGCCCAAGTTCGATGGGCATTCGCGTGTGCCTGTCATCACCTACGCTCGTTCGAGTCGGGTGAAATCTCCGCACGCGGTATGGAGGTGCATATGGGACGCGTCAGCAAGTGGGTTTGTGGCCTGGTCTGTGGACTGGCCCTGGGGATGCCCGCCTGGGCAGGGACAGTCGCGATGACCTTCGACGGCCTACCCTTGAGCAACGCGATCACACTGATCGCGGGCTCAAAGACCATCAACACACAGGCGGGCATACTTCAATGGACGCGTACGGGAGGCGATCATCCCGGCCTGCCGACCGGTTCATTCGGGGCGGTCTGCGTCGAAATCGACCAGTTTCTGCGCAGCACGACCTACGACGTGATCAACGTCGAGGACGGCCCGAAGCCGGGCGTGGCTCTTGGTGCCGGCCCGATGGGCGCGTCCAAGGCCGACATGCTGGCCAAGCTCTGGGCGGCCTACTGGAACGGGGCCCAGGGTGACGCGGACAAGGGCGCTGCCTTCCAGTTGGCGGTCTGGGAAATCGTCTATGACGGGGACACCGACCTGTTCTCGGGCGATTTCAAGACCAACTACGCCAACCTGGGCGCTGCCCCGCAGTGGGTCCAGGACGCGCAGGGACTGCTCGATTCGGTGCCCGGCCTGACGTCCAAGGCGTCGCTGGTCATCCTCTCCAGCCTGCGTGACCAGGACCAGTTGGTCATGGTTCCCATGGCGGAGGCGGTCTGGATGGGCTTCGCCCTTCTGGGCACCGTCGGTGCGTACCGGATGCGCAAGCGTCGTGAGCTGGCTGCCTGATGCCAGGCTGCTGACTGTCCCATACTCCCTCTGGTGAGGGGGGTCGTGGCGGCCGACGACGCGACAATTTAGGCGGAATGTTCACAGACCCCTCGGCCTGAACGAGGGGTCTGTCTTTTTATTTGGCTGGTCGGCAGTCAGACAGGGTCCGGGTTACCGGACGTCTGCGGCCGCCGCCGGGGCCTTTCCCATCTTCACCACAGCGCATAGGGATTTGCCGCCACGCGGGCCGCAGTCTTTTTTGCCGTGATTCGCTGGCCGTGCCCCACAGGCGGTGGCAAGGTTGTCCCACAGTCCGACTGGCTGGGCAGTGTGCCGGCCAGACGATCGGGCGACGCCCCGTTGTATCGGCGGCGTTCAACAAACCAGGCCACAAGCGATCAAGGAGCGGGGAACCATGAACAAGGTAATGACCAAATTCGGCTTTCTGATGGTGGCAGTCGCGGTGCTGCTGGCGGGCTTCGCCCCGGCATCGGCTCAGGCTGCGACCGTCACCGCCAAACTCAACAGCGTCACGGGCCAGAGCTTCAAGTACAAGCTCGGCGCGTCCGACCTGACCACCACGGCGGGCATCTTCGACTGGACCCGCACCGGCGGCGATGCCAGCAACCCCACGGGCGACTTCAAGAGCTTCTGCGTCGAACTGGACCAGACCCTCAGCCTCGGCAACACGTTCACCTACGAGATCATCGCCACTTCCGAAGGGCCGAAGCCCGGCCTCGCCCTGGGTGCCGGACCGATGGGCCAGACCAAGGCTGACATGCTCGCCAAGCTCTGGGCCGCCCACTTCGATCAGGCCCTGCTCAGCAACGCCAACGCGGCCGCGTTCCAGGTCGCGGTCTGGGAGATCGTCTACGACGGCAACCTCGACCTGTTCGACGGCGGCTTCCAGGCCCGCTACACGAATCTGGGCAGCGCCCCGGTGTTCGTGCAGACGGCACAGAGCTGGCTCGACGGCCTGGGCAACCTGACGGAGATGGCCGCCCTGCGCGTCATGTCCAACGGCAGCCGCCAGGACCAGCTCGTGATGGTTCCGCTGCCCGCGGCCGCGTGGGCCGGTCTGAGCCTCATCGGGGCCGTCGCCATGCGTCGCAAGCTCCGCCGCGCCTGAGATGCCCAACGCAACAACCCGCGTATGACATCCCCGCAGTGTCACTCGTGCAAACCCCCGGCCCCGCTCCGGGGGTTTGTCTTTGGTTGCCGCCGCCGGCGTCAACAGGCAACGACTCCCGCCAACGCCGCCGGCCACGCCGCGCTGTGCGCTGATGTGGCCTGGGCGGCCGGCCACGCCTCCACGCCGCTGCGGCCGCGCGCACAGCGCAGAGGAAGCTCAGGCGTCCCGCAGTGAGTGATGGCGCAGGAAGTCGAAGTCCATGCCCAGATGCGCCTGCTGGACGTGGTCGTGGTACAGCCGCTCGTAGCCGCGTGGCGGAGCGGCGGTGGGGGGCTGCCACTGCGCCTGGCGGCGGGCGAGCTCCGCGTCGCCCACGTGCAGGGTCAATTCCCGCCGGTCGGCATCAAGCGTGATCTCGTCGCCGTCGCGCACCAGCGCCAGCGGGCCGCCGACCGCCGCTTCCGGTGCGATGTGCAGCACCACCGTGCCGTAGGCTGTGCCGCTCATGCGGGCGTCGCTGATGCGGACAATGTCCTTGACGCCCTTGAGCTTGCGGGGGATAGGCAGGGCCCCGGCTTCAGGCATGCCCGGCCCGCCGATGGGGCCGGCGTTCTGCAGCACCAGCACGCTGTCGGGTGTCACCGGCAGATCGGGGTCGTCGATGCGCTCGGTCAGGTCCGCCAGCGAGGTGAAGACCACCGCCTTGCCGCGATGACGCAGCAGCTTCGGGTCCGCGGCCGCCCGTTTGACCACCGCGCCGTGCGGGGCCAGGTTGCCCTTGACCACCACCAGCGCACCCTTGGGCAGCAGCGGGTTTTTGCGTGGACGGATGATTGATTGCCACGGCGGGAAGTCGATCGACCCCCGGCCGTCGGTGGCATCCAGCTCTTCGCCCAGCGTGCGGCCTGTCACGGTCAGCGTGTCCAGATGCAGAATGTCGCGCAGCTCGCGCAGGACCACGGGCAGGCCCCCGGCCGCGTGGAAGTCGGACATATAACCCTGACCCGACGGCTTGAGGTCCACGAGCACGGGCGTGTCCTCGCTGACGCGGTCCAGCCAGTCCAGGTCGATTCGGATGCCCAGCCGCCCGGCGATGGCGATCAGGTGGATGATGGCATTGGTCGATCCGCCGATGGCCTGCAGCACACGCAGGGCGTTCTCGAACGCCTTGGGGGTGAGGATGCGGTCGGGCGTGAGCCTGTGCGCGATGGCGGCCATGGCGGCCTGGCCGGTGGCCTCGGCGATGCGGTAGCGCTGCGCCATCACCTGCGGTACAGCCGCGCTGCCCGGCAGGATCATGCCCATCGCTTCGAGCAGGCACGCCACCGTCGAGGCTGTGCCCATGACGCCGCATGTGCCGCTGGTGGGCACGAGGTTGGCCTCGACCGCGTCGATGCCGGCATCGTCGATCTCACCGCGACGGTAGGTCGCCCAGAAGCGGCGGCAGTCGGTACAGGCTCCGACGCGCTCGGCCCCGACCGAGCCGGGCAGCATCGGCCCGGTCACCAGGGCGACGGTCGGCAGGCCGGCGCTGGCGGCGCCCATCAGCAGGGCCGGCATGGTCTTGTCGCACCCGCCGATCACCACCACCGCGTCCATCGGCTGGGCCCGGATCATCGCCTCGGCGTCCATCGCCATCAGGTTGCGGAACATCATCGAGCTGGGGTTGAGAAACAGCTCGCCGAGGCTGATCGTGGGGAACGCCAGCGGCAGTCCGCCCGCCTGCCACACCCCGCGCTTCACCGCCTCGACCATCTGAGGCACGTCGCGGTGGCAGTTGTTCAGATCGCTGGCGGTGTTGACGATGCCGACCACCGGCTTGTCCAGGGCCTCGCGTGAGAAGCCCATCGACTGCGCGAAGGCGCGGCGCATGTAGAGCGAAAATGCCCGGTCGCCGTACTCGGTCAGACTGTTGGCGATGCCGTCGGCCTGCATGGTGGAAGGTCTCCTGCCGGTGGTCTGCCGGTTGGATCGGAGCATCGTACCAAGAAGGGCGCCGCGCCCTCGGCGAGACGGAACCAGCGGCGTATCTGCCGGCTCGGGTGCGGCCGGCTTCGAATCGTCTGTGCCGGCGGGCGGCAAAAAAAATTTCGCCGCGGGCCGGTTTGCCCATTGATTCGCCGCGCGCCGATCGTATTGTGTGAACAGACCCGCCCGATGGACCGGACTGGATGCCGGCGTGGCGGGTCTTGACTTGGAGGCGGCTCAGCCTCCAACTGGGGCCCGGCACAACATGATCCATCCCAACACGGAGCTGCGCCTCGTCAGCGCGGTCGTCGGCTATGGCGTATACGCACGCTCGCCGATCCCACGAGGCACCATCGTCTACGTCCGCGACGCCCTGGAAGTGGAGATTCCCCCCGACAGCCCACTGCTGGACGAACCCGCCTACCTGCCCGTGATCGAAAAGTACTCCTACCTCGACGACCGCGGCAACCGCATCATCTCCTGGGACATCGCCAAGTACGTCAACCACTGCTGCCACGCCAACACGCTGAGCACCGGCTACGGCTTCGAGATCGCGGTGCGCGACATCGCGGCCGGCGAGCAGATCACCGACGACTACCGCATGTTCCTGGGCGAAGGCGAGGCCATGCCGCTGGTCTGCGACTACGCCGACTGCCGCGGCGTCCTGCGCCCCGATGAGTTCGACAGCCTGGCCGACGGCTGGGATGCCAGCATCCGCACGGCCCTGGCGGACCTGTCGGCCGTCGAGCAGCCCCTGATGCCGTTCATGGATCGCAAGCTGCGCCAGGCCCTCAACCGCTACCTGCGCACCGGCCGGGGCTACCGTTCGGTCAACTGCATGAAGCCCGGCCACCATCAGCCGGCCACGCGCACCGCCTCACGCGCGGTCCGACGCTCGGCTGCGCCTGTGGCCGTCGCGGCGACCCGCGGCGCTTAGCATGCGCGGCGAGGCCGTATCTTCAATCGATGTGCAGGCGCCGACGGAAAAATGCCGCGGACTTGCGGCCGCCCCAGCCGTGCTCACCCGGGAACAGGTCCAGCTCCAGCCGGTCGCCCGCGCCGGCCGCCTCATAGATCGTCTGCGTCTGGCGGTACTGCGCCAGCGTGTGGTCGGACCGGAAGATCGTGTCGTGCAGGCCGATCTCCATCAGCAGCGGCCGCGGCGCTATCAGCCCCTGAAGGTCGCCGACATCGCACAGGTCAAACAGCCCCGGCGTGATCTGCGAACCGCACACCTGGTACGTGTCGAAGGCGATGTTGAAGAACGGGCCGTTGTAGCAGATCACGTTCGCCGCCTTGACGCGCTGGTCATACAGGCTCACCCACGTGGTCATCGTGCCGCCCAGTGAAAGCCCCATGACGCCCAGGCGCTCGGCATCGACGTACGGCTGCTCGCAGACGAAATCGGTCGCCCGCTGTGCGTCGTGCAGATTCGACCCCAGCACCGTCCGACCCAGCAGCGTCGCGCACAGGTACATCACATTGCAGCGGTCGCGGTTGCGCAGGCCGGAATAGAAATGCGGCTTGGCTTCATACGCCCGCTCACCGAAGCCCAGCCAGTCGATGGCGTAAGTCACGAAACCGGCCTTCGCCAGCTCCAGGCCGTAGTCCACCTTGCGCGGATCTCGCGGCCCTTCGCTCAGGTAGGGCACGCCCATGATGTCCTTCTTGCCCTCGCGGTTGTGACCGTGACAGCAGAGGATGGCCGGACGTCGCTCACCGTCGCGTAAATCGGCCGGGCGAAACAGCAGCAGCGCGGCCGACAACCCCGGCTCTCCCGCCTGCACGTCAATCAGCCAGCGCTCCTTGATCAGCCCGTGCTCCTCCCATCGGGCGGTGCACAGCGGGTTCAGCGGCCCGCCGTCCGGTCGCGGCCCGAGCGTCGCCAGCACCCGCGGCAGCAGATCACGCTGCCACACATCAAAACGTGTTTGGCCGCCGCCCTCGCCCGCGACCGGCCAGGACAGGCGCGGCCGGTGAGCCTGCCCGAGTTGCCGCCAGTGGAGCCAGGGATTCAGATTGCGATCGTGCGGTTCACGCGATGCGTGCGACATGGCCATACTTCCCGCGTCGTCCATTGCGCCGCCCCTGTGGCTGCGCGGCCGTCACTTGTGCCCCGCCGGGCCGCCGCCCTGCAGATACTTCGCGTGTACCGCAGCCGCCAGGTCGATGCCGTTGATGTTCGCCAGCGTACACAGCCACGCCAGCACATCCGCGAACTCACCCGGCAGGTCTTCGCCCCCGGACGTGTTCCCGCCCTCGCCCGCCGCCTTGTGCAGGGCCGTCGCCAGCTCGCCCACTTCCTCGACGAACCACATGAACGTCCCCGGCGTGCCCCGGGCCGCGTCGGTGGCGTGATAGCGCTGCCGGATCAGCGCCTGAAACTCAGCCAGAGTCAACGTGCGGGGATCGTCGGTAGCCATGGGCCCGCATTGTAGGTCAAGCCGCGGGCTTCAGCCCCGGATCAACCGGGCGGGGTTCGTCAATGGTGCATCATCTTC
>CAZUUQ010000063.1:9962-11997 GCA_964622625.1 uncultured Phycisphaeraceae bacterium
CATCGTGTTCGCCCTGTCGATGGGGCCGATGGCCTTCGGCGCGCACCACCTGCCGCCGTGGAACCTCTGGACGCAGCTTGTGCTGGCGACGGTGGTGCAGGCGCTGCTCGGTTGGCCGTTCTATCGCGGGGCGCTCAAGAGTCTGCGTCACGGCCGGGCCGAGATGGACACGCTCGTGGCCATGGGCACGACTGTCGCCTGGGCCTACAGCGTCGCCCAAGTCGTGACCGCACACTTCACAGCCGGACACGCGGACGTTTACTTCGAGACGGCCGTGATGATCCTCGTACTCGTCGGCCTGGGCAGACGTCTCGAAGCGCGGGCACGTTCCAGCGCGGCCGAAGCGATCCGCGGACTCATGGCCCTGTCGCCGCCGACCGCTGTCGTCATTCGCGACGGCAGCGAGCGGACCATTCCCGCGGCCGAGGTCCGCGTCGGCGACGTGGTGCTGGTCCGCCCCGGCCAGACCGTCCCCGTCGACGGCACGATCATCGAGGGCCGCAGCGAAATCGACCAGTCGATCATGACCGGCGAATCCGTCCCCGTGACCGTCGGCGAAGGCGACACGGTCATCGGCGGCACGGTCAACCAGGGCGGCGCGTTCACCTTCCGCGCCCGCCGCACCGGCAGGCGCACCGTGCTGGCGCAGATCGTCCGTCTCGTCGAACAGGCGCAAGGTTCCAAGGCGAAGATTCAGCGCCTGGCCGACGCGGTCGCCGGCGTGTTCGTGCCCATCGTCATCGCCATCGCCGTCGCCGCGTTGCTGGCCTGGGGCCTGCTCGGTTCAAGCTGGCCCACGGGCGTCTACGCGATGATTGCCGTGCTCATCGTCGCCTGCCCCTGCGCCCTGGGCCTCGCGACGCCGGCCGCCATCATGGTCGGCACCGGACTGGGCGCGCGCCACGGCATCCTCATCAAGGACGCCGCCGCGTTCGAACGCGCGGGCAAACTCACACACGTCATCCTCGACAAGACCGGCACGCTCACCAAAGGCAAGCCGCAGGTCACCGACCTGCTGCTGACCGATCCGCCGCCTGTACTCGCGCCGCGGGAAGACGACGATGCGGAGACTGCCGGCACACCCGTGGACCGCGACATGATGCTCCGCCTGGCCGCGGGCGTCGAGCAGCGCAGCGAGCATCCCCTGGCCCGCGCGGTGGTGCGCGCGGCGAAGCAACAGAATCTGAACATCCCCGACGTCGACGGCTTCGAGCGACTCGACGGCGGCGGCGTCACCGGCCGCGTCGAAGGCCGCGTCGTGACCATCGGCCGCGTCGCCGTGCTCGAACAGCGCCTCGTGCGCGACATCGAGCACGTCGCGGCCGCACGCGATCGCCTCGACGAGGTCAGCAAAACCAGCGTCGCCGTCGCCATCGACAGCCAGGCGGTCGGCATCATCGGCTTTGCCGATGAGCTGAAGGAAGACGCCCCGCGGGTCGTCGCCGCCCTGCACGCGCTGGGGCTCAAGACCGTGCTGATGACCGGCGACCGCCGCTCCATCGCCCGCAGCGTGGCCGAACGCCTGGGCATCGACGAAGTCGAGGCCGAGGTGCTGCCGCAGGACAAGCAGGCCCGCGTCGCCCAGCTTCAGCAGCGCGGCGAAATCGTGGCCATGGTCGGCGACGGCATCAACGACGCCCCGGCCCTCGCGGCCGCGGACGTCGGCATCGCCATGGGCGCGGCTCATGACGGTGCGGGTGGCGGCGAAGAAGACACGCCAGGCGGCGGCACCGACATCGCCATGGCCGCCGGCCACATCGTCCTCGTCGGCGCGGCCCTCGGCGCCATCCCCCGCGCCATATCCCTGAGCCGGGCCACCCGCCGCCGCATCGTCATGGGGCTGGTCTGGGCCTTCGGCTACAACGTCCTGCTGATCCCCGTCGCCGCCGCCGCCTGGCTCAACCCCATGCTCGCCGCCGCCGCCATGTCCCTGTCTTCCGTCAGCGTCGTCGCCAACGCCCTCTGGCTGCGCCGAAGCTGGAAGCCGTAAACTCCTCGGCGTCGGTGGGACGATCTCTATCGGTGGGACGGGCGT
>CAZUUQ010000063.1:12097-16863 GCA_964622625.1 uncultured Phycisphaeraceae bacterium
GGTGGGACGGGCGTCCCGCCCGTCATTCCGATGTCGGCCGACACGGCCGACCCGCCAACCTGGGACTGAATCCCGCGTGACCATCGCCGCGCCATCGCGGTATCATCCGCAGTCATGATGCTGCTTCACGCGACACTCGGTCACGCCATGCCGACGCTCGCGCTGGTCGGCGAACAGGCCCGCTTCTCCGTCGATCTGCTGGTCGTGCTCGCCGCCGCGGCCGCACTGGCCATGCTCGGTCAGCGGCTGCGCCTGGCCATCATCCCCGCCTACCTCATCACCGGCGTGTTCATCGGCCCGCATGCCCTCGGCTGGGTGCAGTCGCCGGAAAGCCTCGACGCCATCGGCCAGCTCGCCATCATCCTCCTCCTGTTCGGCATCGGCCTGGAGCTGAACCTCGCCATCATCAAGCACGACCTGCTGCGCATGGTCGTCGCCGGCCTGCTGTCGTGTGCGGTATGCATACTCGCGGGCTGGCCGGTGGCGATGCTCTTCGGCCTGTCGTCCCCGGCGGCACTGGCCGTCGCCATCGCCATGGGAACCTCATCCACGGCCGTGGTCCTGCGCACCCTCGACCAGCGACGCGAGCTGACCCAGACCCGCGGCCGGCTGGCCATCGCCATGACCACGCTCCAGGATCTGATGGTCCTCGCGCTCCTGCCGCTGTTCCCCGCCCTGCGCGCCTGGCAGGCCTATCAGCAGACCGACCAGACCGCCGCCGCGCAGGCGGCCGGCGTGCCGGCGGTCGCGGAACACGCCGCCGACCACATGTCACCGACGCTCGCCCAGGCCGCCGGCTGGGAAGGCCTGCCCGTCTGGATCCAGATCGCCATCAGCGCCGCCATCCTCGCCGGCCTGTTCGTCGTCGGCCGGCTGCTGCTGCCGCGGCTCATGGCCGAATCCGCCCGTCACCACTCCACCGAGTCGATGATGATCCTCTCCATCGCCGTGGCCATCGGCTCGGCCATGGTCACCGAGTGGCTCGGCTTCGGGGCCGCCCTCGGAGCCTTCATCGCCGGATTCATCCTCGCCACCACCACCTTCCGCTACCAGCTTCGCGGACAGGTCATCCCTCTTCGCAACCTCTTCCTGGCCGTCTTCCTCACCACGCTGGGCATGCAGATGGACCCCGCCAGCCTGCTGCGCTGGTGGTGGGTCATCCTGCTCGGCGTGGCCGCGCTCACGCTGGTCAAAGCTGTCGCCAACGGCCTGACCTGCTGGGCGGTGGGCGCGACCGGCTCGGTGGCGGTGGCCGTCGCACTGGCCCTCGCGCAGGGCGGCGAGTTCAGCCTCGTGATCCTGACCATCGGCCGCGAAGCCGGCCTGCTCAGCGACGACGCGGCCGGTATCGCCATCGCCGTCGTCGTCGTGTCGCTGATCATCACGCCCGGGCTGATCCGCACCGGCTACTACTTCGCCCAGCACCCGCTATGGAGCCGGCCCGCCCCCTGGCTGCGATCCACGCCCCTGCGCGACGCCATTCCCGCCGACCAGCCCACACCCCGACCCCATGTCATCATCGCCGGCTTCGGCCCCGTCGGCCGGGCCATCGCCGACCGCCTCGAAGGCACCGGCATCGAAATGGTCATGGTCGAACTCAACCCCGTGACCGTACAGAAGCAGACCCGCCTGGGCCGCAGCATCATCTTCGGCGATGTGTCCAACCCGGAGATCCTCGAAGCCGCCAACGTGCGCCAGGCCTCCGCCCTGGTGGTGACCATCCCCGATCCCGACGCGGCCGTACGCACCTGCGCCGTGGCCCGCAGTATGCAGCCGGATTTGTTTATTGCTGTGCGCACCAACATCGTCAGCCAGGCCATGCTCGCCCGCGCCGCCGGAGCCGACCACGTCACCGTCGAGGAACTCGCCACCGCCGAATCCATGCAGCAGGCCGTCATAAGCCGCATCCTCGCCCAGGGCGGCGACGTGGCGGGCGAAACCCTTGCATCACCCTCACAAAATCCGCCGGCTTCTGACGAGGCGAAGCTCTCCACTTGACGAGCGCATCACCACCTTCGCCCGCAGCGGGCTGAAGACCGTCGCCTGCCGCGTGCCCGCACGATGCATCATGCGATGCGATTTGACCGCGAGGATCGCTTGCCTGCGCGGCTGCGGGACGGGGCTTTGATGGACCCTTGACTCACTCGCGGACGCGGGCGGAGCGGGCGTGGGCGTCGAGGCCCTCAGCCTCGGCCAGCAGGGCGATGTCGGCCATCGTCTGCTTCGACATGCCATCCGGATACGCGACCACGCCGCTGCGCTTGAGGAATGTGAACACGCTCACGCCGCTGGCGAAACGCGCGGTCGATCCCGTTGGCAGGCAGTGGCTCGGCCCGGCGTAGTAATCGCCCGCGGCCACGGGCACGCCGTCGCCCAGGAAAAACTCCCCGCCGTGCCGCACCCGCTCCATCCACGCGGCCGGGTCCGCCACCGCCAGGTTCACGTGTTCGCATGCGATCGCATTAGCCGCCGCGGCCGCCTCATCCTCGTCGCGCGCCAGGACCGCGGCCGACTCATGCGCCAGCGCCCGCGCGATCGCCTCGCGCCGCCGGCACCGCGGAAGCTGCTCGGCGATCTCCGCCTTCACCGCCTCCAACACCGGGCGCAACCAACCGACCACAAAGCACTTGCCCGGGTCGTGCTCCGCCTGGGCCAGCAGGTCGGCCGCGACGCGCCGCGGGTCGGCTGTGCCGTCGACGATGGTCAGAATCTCACTTGGGCCGTAGAACCCGCCGTCGGTCCCCACCACGCCCGCGAGCTGCTGCTTGGCCAGTTGCACATACACGTTTCCCGGACCCGCCAGCATGGCCGCCGGCTCGACGCTGGCCGTCCCGTACGCCAGCGCC
The DNA here is from genome assembly GCA_964622625.1 of uncultured Phycisphaeraceae bacterium. Taxonomy (GTDB): domain Bacteria; phylum Planctomycetota; class Phycisphaerae; order Phycisphaerales; family Phycisphaeraceae; genus CAZCWM01. The sequence continues at coordinate 14,944 of CAZUUQ010000063.1, forward strand.
GCCACGCCCTGCGCCCCGCCGATGCGGTACAGCCGCTCGATGCCCAGCATTGCGCAGGCGGCCATCACCAGCGGCGAGATGTCGGCGCCCGCCAGATTCACGCCGGCGCCATCGCCTTCGCGCCGCGTCGGGGGCGGGTTGATGACGGCGATGTCGGCCGGCTTCACGCCTGCCACAATGGCGGGAACCGCCAGCATGATGAGCGTCGAGAACAGCACAGCCGTCCCGCCGGGGACCGTCAGACCGACGCTGTCCACCGGCGAATAACGCAGACTCAGCGTGGAATCGCCCACTTTCAGCGGCTTTCGGGCCTCGGGCAGCAGATATTGCTGATACGTGCGCACGTTTTCCATCGCGCGCTGCATGGCTGTGCGCAGCGGTTTTTCGAGCGCGTCGAGCGCGGCTGTCAGGGCCTTGCGCTCCACGCGGATGCGGTCGGCGGTGAAGTGCGGATCGGTCCAGCGGCGCATGCAGGCAACCACCGCCTCGTCGCCGCGCTCGCGCACGGCTGCGAGAACCTCGGCCACCACGGCCGATGCGTCGCCTGCCGCGCTGACGGTGCGGCGCAGCCGGGCAAGACAGGCGTCGAAGCCGTCGCGGCCGGCGGGCGTGCTCAGGTCGTACAGGGGCGGCTGGGTCATGTCAGGGGGTTCCACGTTTCGCCGGCGTTTTCATGCGCACATTCGCGTCGATTTCCGCCGCGCCGCCGTGCGCACGGTTTCGATGGCGCGCGGGACGCCCGTCCCGCCCAATTGGGTCACTCGGGCGCGCTGGCGCGCACGATCGGAGCATAGCCGCCGCCGCGGCGGCGCACCAGCCCGCGAATCTCCAGCAGCGTCAGGTCCGCGCGCAGGGCCGGCACCGCCAGCCCCGTCGCCGCCGCCAGCATGTCAATGTCGCGCGGGTCGGGCAGCTCCGCCAGTCGCGCGACGATCAGCCGCTGACTGTCGGTCAGATTGCGCGTGAACACAGTATCATCGCCATCAGACGGCGCAGTGCTGACACTACTATTCTCATTGATACTGTCGATGGTAGTATTCGCGGCCGCGAGAAGCTGGCCGGTGTCGCCGAGGCTGTTGAGAATGTCATCGAGTCCGGTCACGAGGGCGGCCCATCCTTCGCGGAGCATGCGGTGGCAGCCGGCGGAGGCGGGGCTGTCGACGCGGCCGGGCAGGGCGAGGACCTCGCGGTGGTGCTCCTCGGCCGCGAGTCGGGCGGTGATCAGCGCGCCGGAGCGCAGCGACGCCTCGATGACCAGCACGCCCAGCGACAGGCCGGAGATGATGCGGTTGCGGCTGGGAAAGTTCTCCCGCCGCGGCGGGGCGGTCATGGGCAGCTCGCTGACGACGGCGCCGCGGTCGTCGGCGACGATGCGGTCGAACAGTTCGATGTGTTCGGGCGGATAGGGATCGGCCAGGCCGCTGCCGAGGACGGCGATGGTGCGTCCGCCGCTGCGCATCGCGCCGCGGTGGGCGGCCGCGTCGATGCCGTAGGCTCCGCCGCTGACGATGGTCAGTCCCGCGCGGGCGGCGAGTCCGGCGAGTCGGTCGGCCTGTTCGCGGCCGTAGTGCGTACACCGCCGCGCCCCGACGACCGCCAGGGCGATGGCGTCCTCGGGCGCCAGCCGGCCGCGGACGTACAGCAGCGGCGGGGGGTCGTCGATGTGCCGCAGCAGTTTCGGATAGCCGGGGTCGTCGATGGCGATGACGGCAGCGCCGCAGCGTTCGACGGCTTCGCGTTCCGCGGCGAGGGCGGCCCCGTCAGCCAGGTCGTCGATGGCGCGGCGGATGCGCTGGGCGCGCCGGGGTCCGATGCCGGGAATGGCGGCGAGCTGGTCGGCGGAAGCTTCGAGCACCGCCTGCGGGCCGCCGAGCTGCCGCGTGGCGCGGGCGATGAGCGTCGGCCCGAGTCCGGGCGTCA
>CAZUUQ010000064.1:0-16291 GCA_964622625.1 uncultured Phycisphaeraceae bacterium
CAGATGGTCGAGTTGCTGCTGACCGGCCGTGGCGCGTAATGACAAGCAGAACTAGCGAATAGGTTGCGGCTTGAAGTTCGCCAGCGCGACCGTGAACCGCGGCTCGTCGCCGTCGGGGCTTTCGATCATGGCATTGTCTTCATGCGACTGAAGCGAAATGGTGTAGGTGTCGCCCGGCTTGAGACGCCTCTCGCGCCAGACCTCGGCGCCGCGCTTCCACTCGATGATGAGCACGTCGCCTGAGACCACGGTGATCTGCATACCATTGGCCCACGGACCCATGTAGGGGTACAGCTTCCGTCCGTCGAGCGAATAGACGGTGCGGGACTGGTCGCCCGCGCGGGCGTTGCACTCATAGGCCGCCCATGAGGGCCAGGCGATCACCGCGCCGGGCCAGGCCGACTTATGACTGTAGCCGGGCAGATCGCAGACCCATCGCGAAGGGATGGATGCGACGGGATTGTCGGTCATGGGGTCGGTTCCGGCGGCGGCATGCGGTGCGGGCTTGCTCATGGCGGATCCGTTTCTTCAAGGCGATGGCTGATCCGACGGCGGCGGGCGCGGCCGGGCCACGTCTCAGCCGGCCGGGGCGTCGGCGTCGAGCGGCGGTAGTTGCGATACAGCCGGGGCGGCTGGGGCGTCGGCCTGGACATTGAACTGGGGAAACTCGCGCTGCGGTCCGGGCCAGGCGCGGCGGCTGGCGTCGACCAGGGGGCTGGCGAAGATGCCCAGCACCGGAATCATCACAGCCGCGATCACAGCACTGAACGTGCGCGCCGGCGCGACCGCCAGGGCCACGCCCTCACCAGGCGAGGCAAAGAAACAGACAGCCGCGATGCGCAGGTAGTACACGGCCGACACGGCGCTGTTGACCACGCCGATGACCACCAGCAGCAGGAAGTCCAGCCGTCCGTCCGCCTGGGCGATGACCGATCCGAAGAGGTAGACCTTGCCCAGGAATCCGATCATCGGCGGCAGGCCGATCAGCGACAGCATGCTCACGACCATGACGCCCGCCAGCAGCGGGTGGCGCGAGGCGAGGCCCGCCAGGTCGTTGATGTCATCAGCCTCCTCGCCGCCGCGACGCAGCATGCCGAGCACCGCGAACGCGGCGATGGTCGCCAGGGCGTAACCCGTCAGATAGAAGAGAATGCCGGTGTAGCCGTTGCCCAGCGCGCCGTTCTCGGCACTGGCGAAGCCCTGCGGCGGGGCGAGCAGACCGACGAGCATGTAGCCGCTGTGCGCAATCGAGCTGTACGCGAGGATGCGTTTGACGGAGGTCTGCAGCAAGGCCAGCACATTGCCGACGGTCATGGTCGCGGCCGCCATCAGCCACAGCAGGGCGACCAGCGGCTCGGGCATCGGGCCGGCCGTCTGCAGCAGCAGCATCAGGGCGATGAAGCCGGCCGCCTTGGGCACAAAGGCCAGGAAAGCCGTCACGGGGATGGCCGCGCCCTGATACACGTCGGCCGCATAAAAGTGCATGGGCACAGCCGCGATCTTGAAGGCGATGCCCAGCACCGCGAGCACCAGGCCGGCGGTCATCAGCGGCGGCAGGCCGTCACCCGACGCGCCCGCCGTGGCCGCGGTCGCGGCGATGGACGACAGGTCCGTGAAGCCCGTCGCGCCGTACAGGAAGGTGAAGCCCAGCAGGAACACGGCCGTGGCCATCGCGCCCAGGAAGAAGTACTTGACCGCCGCCTCCTGCGCCGCCGCCCGCGGACGCGAGACGCAGACCATCACGTACGTCGGCAGGCTCGCCAGTTCGAGTGCCAGGAACAGCCAGATCAGGTCGCCCGCTCCGGCGCAGAGCATCAGGCCCATCAGCGACAGCAGGAAGAAGGCGAAGAACTCACCGCCCATGGCATCGCCGGGGTCGAAGCGCTGCGGGTCGGCCTCGTTGTCGCGCGTGTGCCGCCACGACACAGGCAGGCTGGCGGTCACCATGACCAGCAGCAGCCCGATGCCGACAACCATCAACTTGACGAACCACGCCAGTGACGGCGGCGGAAAGCCGGCGCCGGCATCGGTGTAGACCAGCGATCCGGCCAGCAGCAGCGACAGGCCCGCGACGGCGGCGCAAAGCCGCCGCAGGTCCAGCCGCGGCGCCAGGCCGAGGATCAGGCACAGGCACGCGCCCACGCCCATGACCATCTCGGGCTTGAGTGAGGCCAGCTTGTCGGTGATCGTCGCCGTCGCAACGGTGAACATCTCAACGGGCCTCCTCATGAGCCGCGGCCGCAATCGAAACGGCCGGGGAAGGCGCGATCGGGTCGACGTAGAAGACCGGTTGCGGCCTTACCGCCGGCTCCGCACTCGCGGCCGCGACCACGCGCGTCACCGGCGCGGCCAGGCGGCCCAGCGGCGCCTGGAACGTGTCGAGCATCGGCTTGGGAAACAGACCCAGCCACAGACAAGCCGCGGCCAGCGGCGCCAGGGTGATGATCTCGCGCAGGTTCAGGTCGCGCACCGAGCCGTGACCGGCATGGGAGCCGCCCGCGTCGTCGTGATCGTTGGCGGGAATCTTCACCGGGCCGAAGACCACCTTGCCGACCATGTACAGAATGTAAATGGCCGTGAGAATCAGCCCGAAGGCGGCCGCGATGGCGAACGACGGCCCGAGCGTGCCGGGGCTGGTGAACGCGCCCAGCAGCGTCAGAAACTCACCGACAAAACCGTTGAGCCCCGGCAGCCCGACCGATGCCAGGGAGAAGAAAACCATGAAGAACGCCCACACCGGCATGATCCGCGCCAGACCCTGCATGCGGGCCATCTCGCGCGTGTGGAACCGCTCATAGATCATGCCCACGCACAGAAACAACGCTCCCGTCGACAGCCCGTGGTTGATCATGTACATCACCGCGCCGCTGGGCCCGATCAGGTTCGCGCCCAGCGCGAACAGTCCCAGCACGCAGAAGCCCAGGTGCGAGACCGACGAATAGGCGATCAGCTTCTTGATGTCCTTCTGCACCCAGCAGATCAGGGCGGTGTAAAGGATGCCGGCGACCGCCATGCCGCCGATCCAGGGGGCGAACAGCACCACCGCTTCGGGGAACATCGGAATGGCGAAGCGCAGCAGGCCGTAGGTTCCCAGCTTCAGCAGCACGCCGGCCAGGATGACCGAGCCGGCCGTCGGCGCCTCCGTGTGCGCCAGCGGCAGCCAGGTATGCACGGGAAACAGCGGCACCTTGACGGCGAATCCCGCCAGCAGGGCCGCCAGTACCCAGCACTGGGCGGTGACGCTCAGCAACTGGCCGGTGGCGGTGAGCGTGGAAATCTGGAAGTTCCAGATGCCCGAATGGCTGGCGGTGTGGCTGGCGACGTAGAGCAGGCCGGCGAGCGTGAGCATCGAGCCGGTGAAGGTGTAGAGGAAGAACACGCGCGCCGCCCGCCGCCGCTGACTCGAACCGAAAATGCCGATCAGGAAGTAGAGCGGCACGAGCGTGAACTCGAAGCAGATATAGAAGAAGATCAGATCGGTGGCGACGAACGTGCCGATCATGGCCGCTTCCAGCACCAGCAGCCAGAAGTAGAACTCGCGCTGCCTCTCGCGCACGGCCGAGAACGAACCGAGCACCGTCAGCGGCATGAGAAACGTCGTCAGCAGCGCCAGCCAGAGGGAGATGCTGTCCACGCCGAAGCCGAACTTGAGACCGAAGCCGGCGACCCAGGTAAGTTCGGTGGTCAGTTGCACGTAGTCGGCGACGGTCCAGTCGAATCCCGCGGCCGCGACCAGCGATACGGCCAGGGTAAGCAGCGTGGTCAGCAGAGCGTGGGCGGGGACGCGATGGGCCGGGAGGATGAACGCCACCGGGGCCATGACCAGTGGCAGCAGCATCATCAGCGGTACGGTGGTGTTGTAGAGCATGTCGTGTGCCCGGTGGGCGGAGTTTCGTGGTCCGGCGCCGGTTCTCAGCGGCCCATCATCAACAGCAGCCACAGCGCCAGCACAGCCACGCCCGCGGCCATGCCCAGGGCGTACCCCTGCAGGATGCCGCGCTGCGCCGGTTGCACGCCCAGGCCCATCAGCCGGGGCAGGAAGCCGACGAGATTCACCAGCCCGTCGATCACCATGCGGTCGATCACGTAGAACAGGTCGCCCATGAGCCGCAGCGGCTGGACGAGCACGCGGTCGTACAGTTCGTCGATGTAATACTTGTTGTTCAGCAGGCGCGCCACGCCGCGGTAGCGTCGGGCGACAGCGTCGGCCGCGGGACGGTTGAGCCAGTGGAAATATGCGGCCGCGGCGATGCTCGCCACGGCGATAATGCCGCTGATGACCGCCATGGCCGTGTGCAGGTCCATGCCCATGAGCGTGGCGTGGTGCGCGTCCGCGCCGTGTGCTGCGCCATGCTCGACGATGACGGCCGCGCTGGAGCCGGTCACCATCTCGCGCATCCAGTCCGCGCACACCAGGCCCGCCAGCAGCGAGCCGATCGCCAGAATCACCAGTGGGCCGTTCATCAGCCACGACATCTCGTGCGGCTCGTGATGATGCTCGACGGTGATGGCGGCGTCATGGGCGGCCCCGCGCGGTGCATCGTGGGCGTGATCCGCGTTGTGGTGCTCGTCGCCCATGACGTAGTGTTCGGGCCCCATGAACACACGGAACCAGAGCCGGAAGGTGTAGAACGCCGTCAGCCCCGCTGTGAACAGGCCGACGACCGCGAGCACGGTGTAGAACGGCGCGTGACCTTCGAGGCCGCGGGCCATCGTGTCGGCCAGGATTAGATCCTTGCTGAAGAAACCGGCCGTCAGCGGCACGCCCGCCAGCGCCAGGCAGCCGACCAACATCAGCCAGCAGGTTACCGGCATCTTCCGCCGCAGGCCGGAGATGTGCCGCATATCAAGCTGACCCGCCAGTGCGTGCATCACCGAGCCGGCGGTGAGGAACAGCAGGGCCTTGAAGAACGCGTGGGTGAACAGGTGGAACATTCCGCCGACGCTCGACAGCGCGCCCACGCCCAGGAACATGTAGCCGAGCTGCGAGATCGTCGAGTAGGCGAAGACGCGCTTCAGGTCATACTGACACAGGGCGATGGTCGCGGCGAACACGGCCGTCAGCGCGCCGACGGCGGCCACGGTCGGCAGGGCATAGGGCGAAAGCTCGAAGACCGGCAGGAGGCGGGCGATCATGTAAACGCCGGCGGTGACCATCGTCGCGGCATGGATCAGGGCGGAGACCGGCGTCGGGCCTTCCATGGCGTCGGGCAGCCAGACGTAGAGCGGAATCTGCGCGCTCTTGCCGAAGGCGCCGAGCATCAGCAGGAAGGGAATCCACTGGTGGGCCGCGGTGATGCCGTGCTCGAATGCGTGCGGATCGGCGCCCAATGCGCTGGCCTGCACCAGCACCTCACCGAGGCTCACCGTGCCGAAGGTCTTCCACGTCAGGAAGATGCCCAGGGCGAAGCCCAGGTCGCCGATGCGGTTGACGATGAAGGCTTTCTTCGCCGCCGCCACGGCCGCGGGCTTGTCGTAGTAGTAGCCGATCAGCAGGTACGAGCAGAGGCCCACGCCCTCCCAACCCAGGTAGAGCAGAACGAGGTTGTCGGCCATGACGAGGCTGGTCATGGCGAAGATGAACAGGCTCACCCCGGCGAAGAAGCGGGCATAGCCCCGGTCGCCGGCCATGTAGCCGCTGGCGTAGACCGCCACCAGCGTGCCGATGCCGCAGACCACGAAGAGCATCACCATTGTCAGCGGATCGAGAAAGTAGCTCATGCCGGCCGTGAAGCCGTCGGCCGCGATCCATGTCCAGGCGGTGACCGTGTGGGCGGCGAGGTCGGCCGCGTCGGAATGCGCGGGATCGAAAGGCTTGACCGATCCGCTGACGGCTACGGCCAGCAGGAAGGCCAGCAGGACGCCCGCAATGCAGATCGGCGCGGCGAACTTCCGCAGCGACTTGCGTGTGCAGCACAGGCCGCACCCGACGGCTGCGAGGGCGGGAATCCAGGGAATGAACTTGGCCAGTTCGATGCTCATGGATGGTTCCGGCCGGTGTGAAGGAGCATGGATCGCCTCACGTTGTCGACTCAGCCGCGCAATGCCACCCAGGCCGACGCGTCGAGCGTGTGTTTGCGGCGAAACAGCAGGACGACCATCGCCAGGGCCAGGGCGGCCTCGGCCGCGGCGATGGTCAGCACGAAGATCACGAAGGACTGGCCGCTCATGTTGCCGTGAAAGCGACTGAACGCCACCAGGGCGATGACCACGCCCTGAAACATCAGCTCGGTGCACAGGAACATCACGATCAGGTTGCGCCGCGTGAGGAAGCCGACCAGGCCCACGGCGAACAGCACCAGGGCGGTGAGCAGGTAGTGCGACAGGACGACGGAGGGCAACTGGGTCATGGGAATCTCGCGGCGGCGCCATGTGCGGCCGCGTCGGGATCGGTCAGGTTGCGAGCGGGTGCGTCGGGTTCCGGCGTCACACGCTGGCGGGTCAGCACCACCGCGCCGACCAGCGCCACCAGCAGGATCACGCCCGCCAGCTCCAGGCCCAGCGGGTGGCCGTGGAACAGGTCCATGCCTACGTGCTCGACACTGTCGAGTCCGGCCGCGCCCAGGGCGACGTCAGTCGCCTTGGCATCGTTCAGCCCCATGCGTTCCTCCAGGCGCTGCGCCGGTCGGCGCGTCAGTTCCCGGGACAGGGCCGCCTCACTCGGGCCCGCGGCCGCGGGGTTGGGCGTCATCGGCTCGAATGCCGCCGTCAGCAGCACCGCCAGCAGCACGAAACTCACCGCGACCGCCGCCAGCGGCTCGCGGGCTGATCGCTCGTAATCGGTCGTCTCCGCGACTTCCTCCGACCGCGCGTGCGTGGCCAGCATGATGACGAACATGTACGTCACCACGATCGCCCCGCCGTAGATAATGACCATGGCGAAGGCCACGAAGCTCGCGCCCAGCAGCACCAGCAGACCCGTCGAGGCGAGAATCACCATCACCAGCCACAGGGCCGAGTAGACCGGACGCGGGTGGGTGATGACGCGGACGGCCGCGACGAGGGCGATGGCGCTGAAGATGTAGTAGTAGCCCATGGCCGCGCGGTCGGGACCGAGGTCCGGCAGGTGGCCGGCCAGCGTCAGCCATAAGCCGCCGAGAGTCATCGCGCCCAGCAGCCCACCGAGGCGGACGGGGCTGTACCCGCGGCGCGGTGCCATCATGAACAAGGCGATCGCCCCGATGGCGGATGCAATGTAAAGGGCGTAAACCATTGGGCCTTGGGCGTGATCCAGTCGCTGATCCGGGGTCGCTGATCGGGTCGCTGCCGCCGCGCGTGCTCGCCTGCCGCGCCGTCCGTCTCCGTATCTCACGGTCGGCCGCGATACAGGCCGCAAGAATAGAAGCCGGCCAGACGCTTTGCAACATCGCCGGCCGCGCGCCATGTGTCGGTGCGGACCGCGAAAACTTCGCTAACTTCTGACCGGCCTGAGGGCGCGACATGAGCCTCAACCCAGTGTGGGACATCAGCGGCCTGGGTGACCCAGCCGTCCGGACTGAACCGTGTGACGCATGGCCCGTCGCGCCCGGCGGGCGCGGGCTGGCCCTGCGCTTCAACGCGGCCGAGCATGAGGGCCGGCCCGTGCGCATCTTCGCCCTGGCGTCGCTCCAGCCGCGGCCGCACGACGCGCCGGTGATGGTGCTGGTGCATGGCGGCGGGGGCACGGTGCAGCCCTTCGCCCGCTGGCGCGTGCAGCCGCACCTGGATAACGGCTTCAGCGTCCTGGGCCTCGACCTGCCGGGAAAGGGCGACTTGCGCGAAGCCTCGCGCTCGGGCGGCCCGGACATGGTCTATCGCAATATGTTCTGGAAGGGCGATCTGCGCGGTGCGTACCTGTGGCACGCGGTCGCGGCTGTGCGGCGGCTGCTGGACGCGGCACACCCGCTGGGCATCCCCGACAGCGGCGTGATGCTCGAAGGCTGGAGCTGGGGGGCGGTCGTGTCGCTGCTGGCCGCAGCCGCCGATCCGCGAATCGCGGGCGTCGCGGCCGTCTACGGCGCCGGCCGGCTGCGCTATGGCTCGATCGGACGCGACGTGGCCCGCATGCCCGATGAAGCGCGGCAGCGATGGCGGGCGGCGTTCGACCCCGCGTGCCAGACATACCGACCCGACCTGGCCGTTTATCTGATGACGGCCGCGAATGACGCATTCTTCGCCCTGCCGGACAACGTCGCCACGCGGATGCGGCTCGCCTGCTCGCACGTGCAGCAGGCGATCGCCGCCAATATGAACCACGACCTGCCGCCCGCCATGCACGAGGCGCTGACGCGCTTCGCCGCGTCGGCCCGCAATACGGCCATCCCATGGCTGACAATCGTGACTGGAAATGCCGACGATGCGCGGATGCGATTCAAGCTGGAAGGAGCGGCCCGTGTGGCGAAGGCGGAACTGTTTGTCGCAGATCGACCTGTGGACGCGGCCTGGGAAGAAATCGCCTGGCCCGAACTTGTCTGGCACAGCGAAACCGCGGCGGTGACGGAGCGCGTGGTGACGGTCCCACGTCAGGCGACGGCTGATCGGATCTGGTTTGTCAACGTGACAGCCGACAGCGGACTGGTGACATCCAGCAGTTTGTACTGCGGAGACCGCGGCCTGGCGGACCTTGAGCCGGCGGACGCGGCTGCGGCTCACGCGCCCCCGAGCGGCAGCGGCGAGCGGCTGAATAGCTGACGGTGCGCCGGGTTGGCCAGACCGGTGCAGCCCGCGTCATCCACGCGGCCGGTGCGGATCAGCTCGTGCTTCTGGTTGTACGCGATCACCGTCGCCACCAGCGTGGCGTGGCTCCAGGTCAGCGGCGAAACCGACAGCGGCGCGTTGGTCATCGGGTGGACCTGCTCCGCCAGCACGCCGCTGGCCAGAGCGCGGTCCGCCACCCAGTCGAACACCGGCAGCGCCTCGGCTAGCTGCTCCAGCGTCTTCGCCCGCGCGATGCGCCACTGCGCCAGCCACAGCGTGCAGATGAACCAGGGGTTGCCCGGCACTTTCTCCATGTCGTCGCTGGAGCGATAGTACGTGTCGCCGGCATAACGAGCCACGCCGCCCACGGCCGTACGCACCGTCAGCTTCTGCTCCACCGCCCGCATCGTCGCCTCCACACGCGGGTCGTCGGGTTCGAGCATGCCCATGGCGAAGATGGCATAAAGTGCGCTGTCGATCGTCGTGTCCAGCTCCCACTCCAGGCTCGTGGCCGGGTCGGCGGCGCGCCCCTTGCCGCCCTTGCGGGCGCGGCTGAACGACGGGTCGTTGATGCTCTGGTTGTCGGGCTGGCGCCCTTCGAGCACCGCCGCCATCATCCGGGCCGTGCGGTCATGGTCCAGCGGCACGATGCGGCGAAGGAAGCGGCCGTCCTTCTCCGACCAGAAGTAGCGGCAGAAGGCGGCGCGGATCTGCTCAGCCGCTTGCCGGTAGATCACGATCCGCCGCCGATCGCCGAAACATTCCGCGAATTTCTCCGCCGCCTGGAGGCCGGCATACACCGTCGCCACCGTGTGCGCGTGGATACCCCAACGCTCCTCCCACAGGTCGTAGCACGGCAGCGGCAGCTTCGTGTCCGGATCGGTGAATCGCACCAGAAAGTCAGCCGCCTTGGTGATGAGGTTGACCCACAGCGGCCGGGCGTATTCGATGTCGCGGTACATCACGAAATGCCGCCACAGACCCCAGAGCACCAGGGCCGTCTCGTCTTCCTGGATCGGCAGTTGCGGCCGGCCCATGCTCACCCACGGATGCCAGCTCGACGCCGGCGAGCCGTCCGGGTTGTACTTGTGCAGAAAGAAACCCTGCTCGTCGATGATCTTCGCGCACAGGCGGTAGAACGATCGCGACACGGCCGGGAAGCCGGCGTCGTCGATGGCGGCCGCGACCAGGGCCCCGTCGCGCGGCCAGAGATAGCTGTAGGTGTCGCGGGAGAACTGCATCACGTCGCTGTCGTTGGCGGCGATGATGGCCCCGCTGTCGTCAACCTGCGACCGGATCACCAGCAGCGAGCGCTTGTAGAGTTCGACGACCTTGGCCGACGGGCCGCCGGCGTCCGCGGCCGCGTGGCCGTTGTGCGCCGCCGACAACCACAGCCGCCAGTACGCCGTCGTGCGGTCGATGACGCCCTGCGGCTGCTCGCGGTGGATGAAGTGCTGAAGCTGCCGCATGTCGTCGTGGTCTCGTCCGGCCCCGAGCAGGAAATACGCCACCTGCACGCCCCCGGCCGGCACCTGAAGCCGCAGCATCGTGGTCGCATCGACCGCCCCCTGCGCGATCGGGTTGTTGCCCAGCACGCCGTCCTCCGCGTCGCGCCACGTGCCTTCAGCCCCGAAGTAGCCGGCCGTGCCCGTCGCGAACTCATCCACGCGCTGTTCGCCCTGGTGGTACCACGTCGTCATCAGGTAGCGCGTCTTGCGGTAGTGGATCATCGCGCGAAGCTGCGGGTCGAAGTAGGCCGTGTCCCCGATCTTCGTGCCGTACATGTTGAAGTTGTTCTGGTGAAACAGGCAGATCGTGCGCTCCTGGTCGTGCAGGTTGCGCACCTCGATGCGCCGCACCAGCAGCGGGCGGTGGAAGTCGACCACGTCGTTGCACCGCAGCTCCAGGGCCAGGTGGTCGTTGACCATGTGCACGTCGGTGGCCTGCGTGTTCTCGATGTAACGCAGGCTGATGCGCCAGTCCTGGTCGGACCAGTAGAGCCGGCGTTTGCGCCGGTCGTGCCTGTTGGCGGCCGTCTGGGGAATGTGGGCCCAGGCGCCGAAGCGGCACGGCCCGCCGCCGGCGTGGTTCTCCTGCCCCACGTGCGGAAAGTAGACGTCGCGGATCTGGTAATGATGGTCGAAAGTCACGAGCATCTGCCCGTTTCCGACCGGAATATCACGGGGCATCCGGGCCTCCCTGCAACCGGCGAACGACTGGAATCAGCGGGACCGACCGCGACGCAAGGCCCGGTCGCTCGTCCCTTGGCGGACCGCTATGATAGTCGAACCCGTCGAGCGTGCCCCACGCGCGCCGATGCAGCCAACGACCTGCATGCCGTCAGCAACCGGCCGCGAAACCAACCTCGACGACTGACTTCCAACCCCCGATCCTCTCCGCCATGCCCACCATCACCATCGACGGACGCAAGTGCGAGTTCGAAGGCAGGAAGATGATTCTTCAGGTCGCGCTGGAGCACGGCCTCGCCTTGCCGCACTACTGCTACCACCCGGGTATGTCGATCGTGGCCAGTTGCCGTATCTGCCTGGCCGAGATCGCCCAGCCCAACCCGCGCAACGACAACAAGCTGGAGATGATCCCCAAGCTGATGCCCACCTGCCAGACGCCCGCGGCCGACGGCATGGAGGTTCACACCGCCAGCCCCAAGGCCATCGCCAATCAGAAGGCGGTGATGGAGTACCTGCTGATCAACCACCCGCTGGACTGTCCCGTCTGCGACCAGGCCGGCGAGTGCTATCTCCAGGACTACAGCTACCAGTTCGGCCGCGGCGAAAGTCGCTTCAAGGAAGAGAAGATCAAGCAGCCCAAGAAGGACGTGGGCCCGCACGTGCTGCTCTATGCCGACCGCTGCATCATGTGTACCCGCTGTGCGCGCTTCACCCGCGAAGTGACGGGCACCAACGAGCTGGGCGTGTTCGGCCGCGGGGCCCGCGAGCAGATCGACGTGTTCCCGGGCATCGCCCTGGACAACGAACTGTCGGGCAACGTCGTGGACATCTGCCCCGTCGGAGCCCTGCTGGACAAGGACTTCCTCTTCAGCCAGCGGGTGTGGTTCCTGACCAGCACGCCATCGATCGACGGCCTGACCGCTTCGGGCGACAACATCTCCGTGGAACACAACGAAGGCCGCGTCTACCGCGTCAAGCCGCGGACCAACCTCGAAGTCAACAAGTGGTGGATCAGCGACGAGATCCGCTACGGCTGGAAGTTCGTGCACAGCGACCAGCGGCTCGCCACGCCGCGGCGGCTGCAACTGGGCACGCTCGAAGACTGCTCGTGGGAGTCGGCGTACGGCGACGCCCTCACCGGAATGCGCCAGGCGGTCAGCGACAAGGGGCCCGGCTGTCTGGCGGCGATGATCAGCCCGATGCTCTCCTGCGAGGACGCCTATCTGCTGGGCCGGCTGGTGCGCAGCCTGGATCCCGAAGCGATTCTCGCCGTCGGGCCGGTGCCGACCCACGGCCAGGACAAGACGTTCCCCGGCGGCTACACGGTGCGGGCCGAGAAGTGCCCCAACCGCCGCGGCGTCCGCCGCGTCCTGGAACTGCTGTGCGAACGCAGCGAACAGGTCATGGACTTCGGGCCTTTCCTCGAAATGCTTGCCGACAAGCAGTGCGAGACGCAGGCTGTGATCGTCACCGGCAACTATCCCAGCGGCGACTGGCCCGACAAGGAGCTGTCCAAGGCCCTGGCCCGCAGGTTCGTCGTGGCCATCGATACATTGCCCAACGTGCTGGTCGAGAAAGCCAACGTCGTCCTGCCCGCCGCCGCCTGGGTTGAAAAGGCCGGCACGTTCGAGAATGCCGACGGCCTGCTTCAGAGTTTTGAGCAGGCCATCGCCCCCATCGAGTTCGCCCGACCCGAAGCGCAGATCGCCCTGGACCTGCTGGCCCTGGCCGGCCGGCGCGGGCCGGCGCGGTACGACGCGGCCGCCATCCGCGAAGAAATCAGCGGCCCGTTCGTCACCGACGTCCGCCGCCCCGTCCGCGACAACCGCCGCGCGGCCGACATGCAGTACGTCGAGCTATAGGTGGTCCCGGTCTCGGTTGGCATTCGGTGGCCATCATGAATCACACTGGCGGCATGAGACTGGACGAGCTGGCGAAGCGGATCGACGCGCAGTTGCGCGGCGACGGGGCGCGCGTCGTGCGCCACTGCGCCCCGCTGGACGCCGCCGACGACCAGGCCGTCACGTTCATCGCCAATCAGAAATACGCACGCCTGCTGAAGAAGTCGCAGGCCGCCGCCGCCATCATCGGTGACGACAACGCCGGCCGCGCCCCGGAAGGCATGACCCTGCTCATAGCCGACGATCCCTACTACGCATTCCAGCAGGCGGTCGTCGCCCTGCACGGCTTCCGTCCGCAGCCGCCGCCGGGCGTCAGCCCCCTGGCGGTGGTCGAGGACGGTGTCGAACTGGGCGAGGACTGCAGCGTCGGGCCGTTCGCCGTCATCCGCCGCGGCGCGAAAGTCGGCGACCGCTGCGTGATTCATCCGCACTGCGTGATCGGCCCGGACGCCACCTTGGGGGCCGACTGTATCCTCTATCCCGGCGTCGTGATCTACGAGGCGTGCGTGATCGGCGCCCGCGTGATCCTGCACGCCGGCTGCGTGATCGGCACCGATGGCTTCGGCTTCGCCACGCACCGGGGCGTGCATCACAAGATTCCGCAGGTCGGCCGCGTCGAGATCGGCGACGACGTGGAGCTGGGCGCCAATACTGTCGTGCAGCGCGGCACGGCCGGCCCGACGGTCATCGGCACGGGGACGAAAATGAGCGACCTGGTGAACATCGGCCACGGCAGCCGCATCGGCTGCGGCAACCTTATCGTCTCGCAGGTCGGTATCGCCGGATCGGTGACTACCGGTGACTACGTGGCCATGGGCGGTCAGGTCGGCGTGGCCGGGCATCTGACCATCGGCGATCAGGCCCAGATCGCCGCCAAGAGCGGCATCGTCAGCGACGTGCCGGCCAAGGCGCAGTACGGGGGGTCGCCGGCCATTCTGCTCAGTGACGCCAAACGCGTGGGCATGGAGGTCATCCGCCTGCCGGAACTGGTCGCCCGCCTGCGTGAGCTGGAGAAACGCCTCGCGGGCCTCGAACGCGAGGCGAAGCCCGCCGAGAAGCACGACGAGACAACGCTGTCAGACTGACTTTCCCGGCCGGCGGCTATCGCGCCGCCCTGGATGTCGCGTGACGGCGGCGGCCGACGGCTCAGCGCACGTCGTCGCGGCCGACGACGCCGGCCACCTGCCCGCTGGCGGTGTCGAACACCGGGCCTGACTCCGAGGCCATCGCCTCAAGTGCCGCCGGGTCGCGCATGATCGAATAGCTCGCCCCGACCGTCACCGGCGGACGCCGGGCACTGGCGCAGCCCGACATCGCCAGCAACCCGCCGACCGACGCGGCCGCCAACACCACCATTCCCAGCCTGCTCAGAAAACTCCGCATGGCCTACTCACCGCGTCGAGGTGGTTGAACCGGAATCGAATCGTCCGATGCAGGGTTGGGCCGCACAGACCCAGGCACCCCTGACGGGACCATCGTCCCGGTCCAGGGCGGACCTCGAGCGCACTTTCCGCCATGGGGGTTATCGGGCGAGGTGCAAAGACACTGAAGCGCGACTTGAAACATCGCGCCGGATATTCGCGGCCGCATGGCGCACGGCCGTACAACCGCCACCGCCGGTCCAGACGGACCGGATCGCGGCTGGATTCAGAAACCAGGGTCAGCGGCCGATGCGCCTAGGGCTGGGCCGGCTCCGCGGGCGCAGGCTGAAGACGCGCGATCACCGCGTCGGTCAGGTCCAGCGCCGGGTCAAAGCTCATCACCCCGTCGTCGAGCGTCAGCACCAGCGCCACGCCGCGCTCTTCCGCGACCTCGTTGAGCGTCGGGCGGATTTCATCGCGGAACTGGCGACGCAGTTCGGCGACGATCACCTGCTGACGTTGATTCAACTCCAGGCGCAGGCGCTCGGCCGACGCCCGCGCCTGCTGCTGCACGCCCAGGATCTCGCGCTGCTGCTCCGGCGTCGGCGATGGGCCGAACCGCTCCGACATGCGTGCGATTTCCGAGTTCGCCTGGTTTTGCAGCTCCTCCAGATGGGTGCGGATCTGCTCGGTCGCTTCGCCCAGACGCTGGCGGAACTGCTGTTCAATCTGCGTGTTGCGCCCGGTCTCCTGGGCCACCTTGTCCAGGTTGATCAGTCCCACCCGCGGGACCGCGTCGTCCGAGCCGGGCTCGGAGCGGGCACAACCGGTCAACCACGACGCGATCCCCAACACGCATAGACACAGGCCCACGAGACGCACGTTCGAGTGTGTTGCTTGCATGATGATTCCCGAGTGAGGTTCAGTGCGGGCGGCCCGCGGCCGCGAAGGACCAGACGCGAAGGACCGGACACGATGCGCCAGCATACGCGATCCGCCCCCTTGTCGAAAAGTGTGTCTTGACGGACCCGCCCGCCGGGTGGACGATGCCCGCATTCCTCCGCGTCGGAGACAAGGATGTCCACGCCCGGCTCAAGCCAGACGCACCTGTTCCCCGCGTGCAACCGCGACGACGCCGCGGCCGCCCTCGCCGCGCGACGACCGCGCCGGATCATTCGCAGACTCCCCCTCAGCCTGTCGTTCTGTGTGCTCGGCAGCGGCTCCGGGGGCAACAGCACCGTCCTGCGCATCGGCGAGCACTGCCTGCTGCTCGATGCCGGCTTCGGACCGCGCACCACCGCGCGAAGGCTCGCCCAGGCGTCGGTCACGCTCGAACAGGTCAAGGCCGTCTGCGTCACCCACCTGGATCAGGACCACTTCCGCGCCACCTGGATCCGCGCGCTGCTCGACCTGCGCATCACGCTGTTCCTGCATCGCTGGCATCTCGACGCGCTGCGGCGTCTGCCCGACGGCGATCGATTGCAGCAGGAGGGACTGCTGGCTGTATTCGACGGCCAGCCCTTCACCCCCCTGCCGCGCCTTGGCGGACTGTCGCTGGCCGCTGTGCCCCTGCCGCACGACCAGAAGGGCACTGTGGGCTTCGTGGTCGACGCTGACGGCGCCCGGCTCGGTTACGCCACTGACCTGGGCCACGTGCCGCGCGAATTGATCGACCGCTTCGCCGGCGTGGACGTGCTGGCCATCGAGAGCAACTACGACCCGCAGCTTGAACTGGAAAGCAGCCGCCCCGCGTTCCTCAAGCAGCGGATCATGGGCGGGCGCGGACATCTGTCGAATCAGCAGGCGTTCGACGCGGCCCGCGCCATCGCCGACCGCTGCCCCGCCGGCTCGCCGCGACGCATCGTCCTGCTGCACCGCTCCAGCCAGTGCAACCACCCCATGCGCATCCATCGCGTCTGGGAGCAGGATGCCACCCTTGCGCCGCGCCTGGTGCTCACCGAGCAGCGCCGCCGCACCGCATGGATCGACGTCCGCTCCGATGCCGCGACCACACGGCAGCAGATGCGCCTCTGGCATTGATCGAAGGGCAGGCGTAAGGCTTACTCCGCCATCGCCCGCGGCTCCAGGCCATAGCCCAGGGCGTCGGCCGTGCGGAGAATGTCATCGAGCCGCTGGATCAGGCTCGCCATCGAGCCGGGAAACG
>CAZUUQ010000065.1:0-7952 GCA_964622625.1 uncultured Phycisphaeraceae bacterium
CCGCCGAGCTGCCGCGTGGCGCGGGCGATGAGCGTCGGCCCGAGTCCGGGCGTCAGCGTCAGCATCAGCATGGCATCGGCGGCTGATCCGGCCATGGCCGGGAGTATAGCGGGCGGGGAAGGGGGGGATTTCACCGCAGAGGACGCAGAGAGCGCAGAGGGGAACGGAGAAGAAGCGGCGGGGGGAAGGTTTACCGCTGAGGTCGCGGAGAGCGCAGAGGGGCGGAACTGCGACAAAATGATTACCTTGTTCAAGCTCTTTGTGTCGATACGAAATGACCTCTGGCAAGCTCATGGCAGAAGCGTCCACGCAGACAGACCGGGCACTGCTTGATGCGCTGCGGCGCTTCGCCGCGACGATTCAGGAACGCTTCCGTCCGCCGGTGCGCGGTGAGGCGGAAGATCAGCTTCGCGGCCCTTTCGAGCAATTGACCCAGGACATCAGCGCCGCGCTTCATCGCAATTTCCGGCCGGCGGGCGAAGTGCGGCTGGCGGATCGCCTAGGGCGGGCGGACTACGCGATTCTCGACGGGCAACTGCTGATCGGCCACGCGGAACTCAAGGCACCGGGCACGGGTGTGGACGTCCGCGGCTTTCGCGGGCATAACCGCGAACAGTGGCAGCGCTTCGCCAATCTGCCGAACGTTCTCTACACGGACGGCCAATCGTTCGCCCTGTATCGCACCGGCGAGCGCATCGGCCCCATCGTCACCTTGTCCGGCGATGCGGTCGCGCAAGGCGCACGAGCTGTCAACGACGATGACGTGCGGGCGATCAAGAGCGTCTGGACGACGTTCCTGTCATGGACGCCATCTTCGCCGACCGACGCGAGGGAACTGGCGAAACTGCTGGCCCCGCTGTGCCGTCTGCTGCGCCAGCAGGTGGCCGAGGCGCTGGGCAACAGTGAATCCAGCCTCGTGCGGCTGGCGCAGGAGTGGCGCGACCTGCTGTTTCCGGGGGCGGACAACGAGCGCTTCGCCGACGCATACGCCCAGACCGTGACGTACGTCCTGCTGCTGGCGCGGGCCGAGGGCGGCAGGGTCACCGACCTGCACCAGGCGGCCGAGCGGCTTGTGGAACATCATGAAATGCTCGGCCGGGCGCTGGAGGTGCTGACCGACGCGCGTGCCCGCGCCGAGATCGAGACGGCCCTGCAAGCGCTGCAACGGCAGATCGCGGCCGTCGACCCGCAGGCCGTATTCGCGGGACAGAGCGATCCGTGGCTTTACTTCTACGAGGACTTCCTCGCGGAGTACGACCCGGAGCTTCGCCGCGACGCAGGCGTCTATTACACGCCGGTCGAGGTCGTGCGGTGCCAGGTGCGGCTGACGGAATCACTGCTGCGCGGGCCGCGCCTGAACAAGCCGCAGGCTTTCACCGATCCGCAAGTGCTGACGCTGGACCCGGCGGCGGGCACGGGGACGTATCTGCTGGGCATCATCGAGCAGACGCTGGGCCGCATCCGTCGGGAGCAGGGCCCCGGCGCGGTGTCTGGTCTGGCGACGCAACTGGTCAACACGCTTCACGGCTTCGAGTTCATGGTCGGGCCGTATGCCGTGGCCAAGCTGCGCCTGAGCCGAGCCATCGCGTCCCATGGCGGGTCGCTGCCGGAGCCGGGCATCAAGGTGTTTCTCACCGACACGCTGGAGTCGCCGCATGCCGATCCGGCGCAGGCGCGCTACGGCTTTCTTTATGAACCGCTGGCGCGGGAGCACCGCAAGGCGATGGAGGTCAAGAACGCGACGCCGGTGCTGGTGTGTCTGGGCAATCCGCCATACGACCGCCACAAGTCGGTGAACGTGATCGGTCCTGAGCGGGCCGGCGGGTGGGTGCGCTTCGCCGATCCGGTGGGGGAGACGGGCGGGACGCGCCAGCGCCGCCGGGGCGGGCGCGGCGAGGTCACGACGGCCGACACGCTTGCGGCCCGCGCCCGTCGGGCGATCTTCGATCGGATGATCGCGCGGCCGGCGCGCGAGGCCGGCCTCGGCACGCACCTGAAGAACGCGTACAACCTCTACGTCTACTTCTGGGTCTGGGCGATCTGGAAGGTGTTCGTCAGCGACCGCGCACCGGGGCCGGGGATTGTGACGTTCATCACCGGCTCATCGTACCTGGACGGTGCGGCGTTCGTGGGTCTGCGGCAGACGCTTCGGCGCGAGTGCGACGATATCTGGATCATCGACCTTGGCGGCGAGGGTCGGGGCACGCGGCAGGACGACAACGTTTTCGCGATCCAGACGCCGGTGGCGATCGCGGTGGCTGTGCGTTACGAGCGTGCGACGGCGACGCAGCGGGATACGGCGGCGCGGGTGCATTACTGCCGGATCGAGGGCGACCGCGCGGCGAAGCTGGCGGCGCTGGACGGCGTGCATGGCCTGGGCGATCTGACGTGGCAGGAATGTCCGACCGAGTGGCATGCGCCCTTCCGGCCGGCGGGCGCGGGGTCGTACTTCGACTGGCCCCTGCTCACCGACTTGATGCCGTGGCAGCATTCGGGCGCTCAGTTCAAGCGAACGTGGCCTATTGCCGCTGACGAGGAGACGCTCAGATCGCGGTGGCGGAGTCTGCTGTCGGCGGCCGATCAGGCTGGCACGTTCAAGGAAACGCGCGATAGAAAAATCAGCCGCCGGTATCCGCCACTGCCTGGGCAGGATCAGGGGCGGGCGATTGCTGAACTGGAACGGGATGCGCCGGCTCCACCGGTTGAGAGATACGCGTATCGGTCGTTTGACCGCCAATGGATCCTCGCGGACAACCGCCTCGGAGATTTCATTAGGCCGGACCTTTGGCGTACCCACAGCGCGCGGCAGGTGTATCTGACGACGCTTCTGAATCATCCGCTTGGCCAGGGGCCGGCGCTGACGGCCAGCGCCGACATTCCTGATCTGCATCATTTCCGTGGGTCGTATGGGGCGAAGGAAGTGCTGCCTCTCCATTGCGACGCGGCGGGCGAGGCGGCGAACGTGATGCCGGGGCTGCTTGATGTTTTCGGCGAGGCTTACGGCCGGGCGGTGACGGCGGAGGATTTCGCGGCCTACGTTTATGCGGTGCTGGCGCAGCCGGCGTTCACGCGGCGGTATGCGCAGGAGCTGGCCACACGGGAGCTGCGGGTGCCGTTGACGGCGGATGGTGATTTGTTTGAGCGGGCGGCGGCGCTGGGCCGGCGGCTGCTGTGGCTGCACACGTACGGCGAGCGGTTCATCGATGCGGCCGACGGGCGTACACCGGGCGGGATCAGCAAGGCGTCGACGGGCAGCGACACCGAATGCGTGCGGCCGGTGCCGCAGGATGAGGCGGATTATCCGGCGGCCTTTTCGTACGACGCGGGAAGCCGGACGCTGCACGTGGGGCGGGGCGCATTCGCGCCGGTGGCGGCGGAAGTGTGGGACTTCGAGGTGTCGGGTTTGAAGGTGGTGCGATCGTGGCTGGGCTACCGGATGCGCGAGCCGGCGGGTCGGCGGTCGTCGCCGCTGGACGCGATCACAACGCAGCGTTGGCCGGCGGCATTCACGACGGAACTGCTGCAACTGCTGTGGGTGCTGGACGCGACGGTGCGTGGTTACGGGGAACAGGCGGCGGTGCTGGACGCGATTCTCGGGGCGGGGCTGATCCCGGCGGCTGACCTGCCGGCCGTGCCTGATGCGGCGCGGCGTCCGCCGCAGGGGGAATCTGCGCAGTTGTTTTCGTAGGGTGTGGGGGACCGCGGCCGGTGGTCGCGGCTTTGTGGGGCATCCGCACCTTCGCGTTGCGAAGGTGCGGCTTGGGGCGGTCTCCGCGTACTCCGTGTCTCCGTGGTGAACGGATCGGGGGCGTGAGATATCCGGCCCTGAAGGGGCCGGGTTGGGGGCGGGTTGGGGGTGGTGTCAGGCGTGGGCTTTTTGCCAGCAGTCGCGGACGAACTGGATGCTGCGGGCGAGGTTGGCGCGTTGCTGGTCGGTGTTGTCGCCTGTGAATCCGCACTCGAAGGCGAGTACGCCGTCGAAGCCGATGTCGCGCAGGGCCTTGAACCCGGCGAGGAAGTCGATGTCTCCGCTGCCGGGTTCCTGGCGGGTGTTGTCGGCGAGGTGGACGTGGGCGACGTGCCGGCCGGCGGCGCGGATGGCGGCGGGGGTGTCGGTCTCTTCGATGTGCATGTGGAAGAAGTCGGTGAGCAGTCCGGTGCCGGGGGCGGCGGCTTTTTCGAGGACGCGCACGCCGTCGGCCTGGGTCTTGAGGTAGTGCTGTTCGTAGCGGTTGAGCGGCTCGACGAGGAACAGCGTGTTGTGCTCGGCGGCATAGGGGCCGACTTCCTTGAGCGTTGCGATCATGAGCTGCTCCTCGAGTTCGAAGACGCTCATGACGGGCGAGAGGTCGGGGACGACGGCCGGGCCGAAGATGGGCGGGACGATCTGGCCGACGGCGCCGACTTCGCCGCAGAACCTGAGCACGCCTTTGGACGCTTCGATGCTCTCGCGGCGGAGGGCTTTGTCGGGGTGCAGGAAGTTGAAGACGCGCCGGCCGTCGGCGGTGGCGTTGGCGCAGACGCTGGTGATGGGAATGATGCCGCGGATTTCGTCGGCGATGCGGCGCATGGCGTCGTGGGGTCCGACGCCCATTTCCACGCCGTCGGCGCCGTTGTCGGCGGCCCATTGGGCCTTGTCGCGCATGGTGTCGGCGGGGGTCTGCTGGAGGCGGAGTGCGATTTTCATGGGGATGGGGGGGGGGGGTCAGGGGTTGGGAGTCGGGAATCGGGGGTTGGGAGTCGGGAATCGGGGGTTGGGAGTCAGGAGTTAGGAGTCGGGGAGGAGTTTACATGACGCCATCGGGGACGGCGAAATTGAGGGACCACTGCGAGTCGGGCGGGGGCGGGCGCCAGTGGGGCGGCGAGGGTTTCATGGTGCTGAACTGCGGCAGTTGGGGCACGACGACGTCGCGCCAGATGCGTTCGATATCCATGAAGCTCAGCGGCTTGCGGTCGGCCGGGGCGTGGCGGGTGTATTCATCGAGCAGGCGCGCGGCGATGGCGTCCAGGCCGGCGACTTCATCGCGGACCATGCGTTCGCCGACGCGTCGGTCGGCGTCGTAGGCGTTGGGGCCCATGGCGAACTGCGGCCTGGGCGCGTCCCGCGGGGGCAGGCGGGAGATGTCCACGCAGTCGGGTTCGAGGGCCCAGAGCAGCGAGGTTTCGACGCGGCCGGCATGGTCGCCGCTGCCCTTGCCCGAGTCGTCGAAGCCGGGCTGATTGACCTCGAAGTCCGGCAGGCCGTGCATGCGCATGGCCATGTGCGGCTGGAGCAGCTCGACGAGTCGGCGCAGGTCCAGCCAGTTGGGGCCGTAGTGCCCGGTGAGGATGATGCAGGCGTGGAAGCCGAGGGCGTCGAAGGCTCGCATCTGGTAGGCGACGTTCTTGAAGTGCAGCCAGGGGGGGAAGGCGGTCAGCCATGGTCGCGCCTGGCCGATCTGGTCGTGCGCCCAGGAGGCCATGCCGCCGACCTCGTGTACGTGCCACCACTCGGCGGGGGCGACGATGCCGCCGTGGGCGCGGGCGGCGGCGCAGCAGATGGCGTGGGCCTTGAGGGCGTCGAGTCCGAGCGTGTTCTGCGGGCCGTGCGGCTCACACAGGCCCTGCGGCAGGTAGACCAGCGGGCGGGCGGCGAAGGCGGCCTCGAGTTCATCGGGGAACATCCGCTCCCAGCGGACTTCGCGGACGGACACGGGCCTGTCGGCGGCGGCATCGGTCACGGCACGATCTCCTGCAGAGGCGGCACGGCGCTGTTGAGCCGCCAGGGCGAATCCTCGGGCGGCATGCGGTCGGCGGACGGCTGTTTCATGCTTGTGAACGACGGCAGGGCGGGCATCACCTGCTGGCGCCAGATGGCTTCCGTCGCGGCGAATGAGAGGGGGCGGCGCGGGGCGTCGGCGTGCAGGCGGTCGTGGTCGTTCACTGCGGCCTGGACGTGCTCCGTGAGCCGGGCGACGACCTGATCGACCAGCCACTGTCCGTCGCGGCGTCGGCTGAGGTTGATGTCGCCGCCGGTGGCCAGGGGCTGATGCGTGCCGCGCGGCGGCAGCTCGCCGGGCTTCGGGAAGCGCGAGGCGTCGACGCAGTCGGGCGCGACGGCCAGGAGGCAGGAGGCCTCGAGCGCTCCGGCGTGGGCCATCTCCCAGCCGAGTTCTTTGGCCTGGGGCATGACGTCGTCGAGCGTGAGCTGGGCGATGAGGCGCGTGCTCAGGTGCGGCTGGGCGATTTCGGCCAGGCGGCGGATGTCGGGCAGGCCGGGGCCGGCGTGGCCGGTGAGCGCGACGGCGACCTTGAAACCGAGGGCGTCGAACGCGCGGAACTGGTAAAGCAGATTCTTGAGGAAGACCCAGGGCGGCAGGGCGGTCATCCACGTGCGGGCCGGGCCGATGGTCTTGTGGCTCCATACCGCGAACTCGCCGATCTCCTGCTCGTGCCAGTAGACGGTGGGCGCGACGATGCCGCCGTCGCGCTGAGCGGCGCGGACGGCGATGCCCTCGGCGTTGAGCGCGTCGAGTCCGACGGCGTTGCCGTAGCCGTGCAGCTCGCACAGTCCCAGGGGCAGATAGACGACGGGCCGCCGGGCCATGGCGGCTTCCAGCTCGTCGGGAAACATGCGATGCCAGCGGACTTCACGCGCCATGGGAATGCGTTCCTGACCGCCCCGCCAGCCCGCGGGGGGCGGTCAACTGCTGACCTGATCGAACAGCGAGACGTCGGCGATCACGAGGTTGGCTCCGTGGCCGACGGCGGTTTCGATCTGGCTGTCGCCGCCGAGCACGAGGAAGTTGAAGCCGTCGCCGCCGAGTTTTTCGTTGCGGATGTCCTCGAAGATTTCGCGGCAGCGCGCGAAGGCGTCGTCGAGCAGGCGGCGGTCGTCGTCGGGCGGGGAGGCGAGGCACAGGCCGCGAAGCCGCAGGTTGATCATGGTGTCGATCTGGGCGGCGAGATGGATGGCGGCGGGGGCGGCGACGCCGGGCTGTTTTTCGTGGCGTGTGGTGTTGACGCGCAGGAGGACTTCGATGGGCGGCATGTCGGCGGCGGGGGCGGCCTGCTCGCCGCGGCGGGACAGCGAGGCGGTGAGCATGTCGTGCTGGCGGGCGGCGAAGGTATGCAGATCTTCGGCCATGCGCAGGTTGTCGATGCCGTGGATCAGCCGCACGAGTGAGACGACGGTTTTGAATTTGGCGCGGGGGACAGCCTCGAGCATGTGCCAGCGGATGGCGTCGTCGCCGGCTTCGGCCCCGGCTTCGGCCCTGGCCGCGGCCGGCGTCACATCGCCGACGTCGCGCGTCTCGTCGGCCGCGCCTGTGTCGCGGAATCGCGACAGGAAGCGTTTGCGGCCCAGGAACTCGCGAAGCTGCACCGCCCGCTGCGGCAGGCGCTGGATATCGCGCTCGCCCAGGTCGGTCTGGCCCAGCTCCACGAGCTGGCGAAGCTGGTCGGGCATGGCGTTGTCGGTGGCGGCGACGATGCGCACCGCCTGGGGATCGCGGCCGGCCTTGTCGGCGGCGGCGGCGATGCGCTCCTTGAGGCGGCGGTAGCGATCGCGCAGACGCCCGCTGTCGAGTCGTGTGGAGAGGCTTTCAGTCATGGCCTCTAGGATAGTGGGGGAACGGGGGTTTGTCTTGTGATGCGGCGGGCGCGAATTGCGGGCAGTGCGGCCGGCGCGGGGTCAATCGGCGCCGCGGCCCGCGGAACGTGGTGGCTGAGGTACTCCACGAAGTCCGGCAGCTCGCATTTTGTCTGCCGGTCTTGGCCTTCGGCGATCTTTGGGTTGGTCCAGTCGGCCTTGTCCCACGGCATGCAGCGATCCGGCCACCTCGACCTTGTATTGCCCGGAATCGTTCGCTGAGCCTGGAACGAGCGGCCTTCTTTGATGACAAGTTCACGTCCCACCACTCACTGCAAGCCTTTCATCTGCCGATCGTTCGCCGCGACAGAATATTTGCACA
>CAZUUQ010000065.1:8052-16194 GCA_964622625.1 uncultured Phycisphaeraceae bacterium
CGTACGCGTGAGAGCATGTCCGGCGCCTGCCCCGATGTGCTATAAGCCTAGTGTACCCATTGGCCTCGATGGGGGAAAGTCCCGCCCGGCGGGCATACCGGCGACCCAGTCGCGGGGCTGGAGTTGGGGCGGGGAGTTGGGAGTTGGGATTCAGGCGTTAGGGGGAGACGTGCTGCGCGTCGCGGCTGACCGGGCGCGGGTGGCGGGGCGCGGGCTGGGATCAATCGAAAATCGTATATCAAACGGTCGTCAACAGCGGAGCGGCCACTGCATCGAAAATCGGCAATCGGCAATCGGCGATGGTTGCCCCCCGGCGGAGCCGGGGGCTGAGGGGGCGGGCGGCGGGGGTCGGAAGGGGACGTCGTTGGGCAGGGGGAGCGGGGATGCGTGCGGGTGGTTCGCGGCGGATGACAAAGTGCCGCGGCGCTGGGCCGCGGCACGGTGACCGGCGTTCCCCCTTGCCGGTGTGAGGACGCGGGGGAAGCGGCAGGGAAGACTGAAGTCCGGAGCGTCAGGCGGCGGGTTTGGCTTTGGCTGCCGGCTGGGTCTGCTGGAGGATGATGCCGATGACCGCGGGCACGAAGACGAGGATGGGGATGATGGCCGCGTGGGCGGCGACGTTCTCGCTCACCAGGCCGCGCCAGGCGGGCACCTGCATGAGCAGGGCCACCAGGCCCAGCACCGCGAGCGTCGAGCCGCTGACGGTCGTGAAGATGACCACCGAGAACTTGAAGAGCACGAACGAGAGCATGCCGAAGACGATCAGGCCCATGAGGGCGCCGACCCAGTAGTTGGCGGCCGCCTGTTCGGCGGCGGAGCCGTCGGCGACGAGTCGGGCGACGCTCGACCATGCGTTGGCGCCGATGAACGCGCCGGCCAGTCCGCCCAGAGCGGCGACGGCGTATTTCATCAGAGGCAGGCAGACCACGCCCAGCAGCAGGCCGAGGCAGCCGGCGACGATCACCTCGGCGTTGATCTTCTGACCCAGGTAGTAGCCGGCGAGGATGCCCAGCAGCAGGCCGGCGATCACCGTCACCCACTTGTACAGCTTGTAGCCGTTGAGCAGGCAGACCACGCCGGCGATGACGAACACGACAGCCCAGACCACCGAGAGGCTCTGGAGGTTGGTCAGCAGCGGCTCGGGATGGGCGAGTGTGTCGGGCCTGGAGAAGACCTGTGTCATCAGTGCGCAGATGTTGTCCGACGCGGCGTTGCCGCGCGTGCTCTGTGCGAGGGTGGTGAAGGCGGGTGTGATGGACATGGCAGGCTCCTGTGCCCGGGCCGCCTGCGGTGTTGGCTGTGTGATCGGGTGGATCGCGGCCGGGTCGGGCACAGTCACTTATCGGCACGGTGCCGCCAGAGCGTCCATTGAAGGCCCACGCCCATGACGGTTATCAGACCCAGCAGTGAGACCAGTTGCACGGGCGATTGCGGCAGCAGTCCGGCGAGCGGGCCCTCGGGATTGAGAGCGCCGAGGCGGCCGAGGCCCACGATCGCCAGCATGCCGCCGATGAGCGACGACTGGATGGCCGCACTGGTGTATGGCCCGATCAGGCCCAGCAGCACGCCCAGCAGCGCGCCCAGTCCCGCCAGCGCGGATGCGCTGCCGCGCTGCACCGTCGGCAGGGACCGCCACCAGTCATCGACGCCGGCGCGCTGGCGTGTCCACCAGTCGTCCGCCGCCGAGCGCATTCCCTGGCCGAGTGTGTCGTTGGCCTCGACGTCGGTCTGTTGCGGCTGTGCCTCGGCGGCGCGTGGAGCCATGACAGCGTCGCGGAGTTGCTCGATCAGGTCGGCCGCGAGCTTCTGGGGCGTGTCTTCGGCCGCGAGGTCGGCGTTGGGGATTTCGCTGTTGTCCGCGGCCCGGGCGGGCGCCAGCGGCGGTGGGGTTACGCCTTGAAGGGCGAGTCCCGCCAGCGGCAGGGCGACGGCCAGCACCAGCGCGAGCGTGGCGGCCATCCAGATGCGAAACAGCGCCCACGCCATCACGCCGGCGATCAGGGCGCCCACGGTGCCGGCGATCATCACCGCCCCCTGGCCGCGCGACTGCGCGAGCAGCAGTCCCACGCCCGCGCCGACGACCATGCCCGCCATCACGCCCATCGGCCGCGCCACCCGCCGCCCGCCCAGCCACAGGGCGGCGCCCAGCAGGATCAGCCCGATCGGGCCGATCCAAGCGGCATACGCCAGGGCGGCCTCCGCCTGCTGGCCGAGCTGTTCCATCTGCTGGATATCCATGGCGGTCGTCCCGTCGGCTGCTGCTGCAATTATCGCCAAAAACCGCCCTCGGCCGCTACAATGCCGCCCGCATGAGCAGCAACCCCTCGCTTGACGAACTGCGCGGCCGCATTGACGCCCTGGACCGGCAACTGGTCGACCTGCTCAACCAGCGGGCCAGCGTGGTCGTGCAGGTGGGCAAAGTCAAGCAGAAGGACAACACGCCGATCTACGCGCCCGACCGCGAGCAGGCGGTGCTGGCCCAGGTGCGCAGCCTCAATCGCGGGCCTCTGCCCGACGCCTGCCTGGAGGCGATCTGGCGGGAGCTGATGAGCGGCAGCTTCGCCCTGGAGAAGCCGCTGCGGATCGGCTACTTCGGCCGGCCGGGCACGTTCACGCACATCGCGGCGCGGCGGAAATTCGGGGCCAGCGTCGAGTACGATCCGATCGACACCATTCCCGCGGTGTTCGACGAGATCAGCCGCGGCCACGTCGACCTGGGCGTCGTGCCCGTCGAGAACTCGACGGAGGGCGACGTCAACACCACGCTCGACGTCTTCCTGGAATCGCCGCTGCGCATCTGCGCGGAACTGCTGCTGACGATCCATCACAACCTGCTGGCCAACTGTCCGCCGGAGCGGATTGGGCGCGTCTACTCGCACCCGCAGGCCCTGGCGCAGTGCCAGCGCTGGCTGAGCGTGCAGCTTGCCGGGGCCGAGCACGTGCCGGTGGCCTCGACCAGCCGGGCGGCGGAGATGGCCGCGGCCGAGACCAATGCGGCGGCGATCGGCTCGTCGCTGGCGGCCGAGCTCTACGGCCTCAAGGCGCAGTTCCGCAACATCGAGGACAATCCCAACAACACGACGCGGTTCCTGGTCATCGGCCGCCAGGCGGCCCGGCCCACCGGCGACGACAAGACGGCCATCGTCTTCACCACCGCCCACAAGGCCGGCGCCTTGTCCGAGGTGCTCGACGTTTTCCGCGAGCACCGCATCAACCTCACGCACATCGACAGCCGCCCCAGCCAGCGCGTCAACTGGGAGTATTACTTCTTCATCGACTGCGAAGGTCACGAAGACGATGCGGCTGTGCGCCAGGCCATCGACGCCGCCCGCCAGCACTGCCTGCAGTTGAAAATCCTCGGGTCATTCCCCCGCGCCAAGGAAGTGCTCTGACGCGGGGGGCTGTATGAGGCTGTCCATTCGCCGGCAGCGGGCTACCACGCTCACTTGACGACATCAGGATCGGGCGGGCTGGTCTGGCGGCGCAGGTCGGCGATGCGCTGCTGGAGCTGGTCCAGGCCGTCGAAGCGGGCGTCGGCCAGGGACTGGCTCAGCCCGTCGAGCAAGTGTATGGCCGCGTCGGTCTGATCCGCCGCGTGTTTCTCCGCGACGGCGGCGAGCAGAACGTCGGCGACGGCGGTCCAGCGAGCCGGCGCCGCGGGATCGCTCGCCTGGCCGGGACGCTGCAGGCTCTGCCGCATCACCGCGAGGGCGGCGTCGAGTTCGTCGGCCGCCAGCGTCGTCTGGACCGTGCCCAGTTCACACGCCAGGCGCTGGGCGTCATCGAGGCTGTCCCAGAGCATGGCCATGCGCTGGAAGTCGGCGCGGGCTGAGTTCGCGTCGCCCATGGCCTGGCGCAGCGCGGCCCGCGCCAGCAGGAGGCGGCCCACTTGTCCGTCGGCGGGCATCGGGCCGGTCACGCGGCCGTCGCTGACCGCCGGCAGGCCGAAACGCTCGATGGCCGCGCTCAGCAGACGCAGGCGCACCGACGGCTCGACCCCTCGATCGGCGAGACGTCCATCTGCTTCGAGCACCACGGCCGCGTCCATGCGTCCGGCCATCCGCGGCAGGGCGTCGGCCCAGACCTCGGCTGCCGCGGCATCGCGCGGGGTGTGGTCGACGACGGCCAGGAACGTCGCCGGTCTCTGGCCTCGGCGGGCGGCGGCGGCCAGGAAGATCGGCTCAATCAGCGGGTCCACGGCCCGGTCCACCAGGACGCCCAGAGGTTGTGTGGAGTTGGCCCACGCGCGGGCGGCCGCCTCACGCAGAGCGGCGTCCTCGCTGTCCAGCCAGCGTTCGATGCGCGTCCAGTCGTCGTCGGTCGCCACCTGTCCGTAGAGCCGCACCACGCGCGGGTGCGGTTCGCGGTTGCCGCGCAATTGTCGGCGCAGCACGCTGCGGATCTGCTGGCTTTCGTCGCCGCTGACCAGGCCCACTTCCATTGCTGATGACAGCACCCATGCCGCCTCGGCGCGCAGTGTCGGATGGTTGAGCAGCGTCATGGCCGGATCGACAGCCTCAGCCTGGGGTACGCGGGCGAGCATGAGCAGGTACGCCTCGATCAGCGGCAGAGGTGTCTGATTGTCGGCGGCCGCGAGGCGCTGGGCCACCATTTCAGCGGCAACTGAATCCGCCAGATCACGCATCAGCAGCACCGAGCCGCGCTGCACCTGCGCGTCCGTGTCATCGATCCGCGCCCGCAGGGCCTGCCGCAGTTCCGCGGCGACCTGTTCCGGGCCCAGGTCCAGCAGCCGCTGACGCACCAGGTCCAGACCCAGAAGCCGAACGTCCACCACCGCGTCGCGCAGCATCGCTTCGAGCAGTTGCGGGCGAAGATCCTGCGCCGTCTGGTGATACAGCCGGCCATGGAGATCGACCACCGCCTGCCGCAGGGCCGCGATCTCGGCCTGCGTGTCCGTCTGCGCGGCAGGGGGGGTGACCGACGCAGCCTCCGTGCCCGGATTGGCGCAGCCGATGAGCATCAACAAGACGGGCAGCGTCCAGACCATCGTCTTCATCCAGGGCCTGATCGTGCGCCATGCGCGGCGACTATCCAGCGCAGATTCGCCAGTTTGCCACGGCCATGCGATGGATATCCGCTCGTGCAGGAATCGGACGTCGTCAGCCTCGAAAAAATTGCTCGAAGATGCGGTCACAGGATATATGATACAGGCACCGCGTCGGCGCTTCATCGGCCTGTTCTGGTCCGTGTGCAGCGTGCTCCCATCTCCCGGCTGCAAGTCGGCGCGGCAGGAGGCAGGCAGAAGGCAGGAGGAGGGACAGCGATGGAAAGCATGAACGACTGGACGCGGGCGGAGCAGCACGCCCAGCGGGCGCAGCGGTACTTCAAGCGCCGCCAATGGGGCCGCGCCCTGGCGGAGTTGCGTGCGGCCGTGCGGGTCAATCCCCAGCAGAGCGACTGGCACTTCGGCATGGGGCTGGCCCTTGAGGCCCTGCAGCGACACGAGGAGGCCCTGGACTGCTTTCAGCGGGTGCTCACGCTGCGCGGCGAGGACGAGCAGACGCTCGAACACCTGGGCGTGAACCTGATCCAGCTCGGCCGCTGCCGCGAGGCGGTCGAGGCGCTGGCGCAACTGACGCTCATCAATCCCCAGGCCGAGGCCGGCTACTGCTACCGCATTCTCGCCCACGCGATGCTCGACGAGCACGACCAGGCTGAGCAGATGTTCTACATGGCCCGGCTGCTTCGGGCCGAGTGTCCGCGCTGCTACGAACATATCGCCCAGAGCCTCGCGGCCAGGGAAATGCTCGACAAGGCCATCTGGTGCTGGCAGCGGGTGCTGCGTCTGGAGCACGAGCACCCGGACGCGAATCTGCATCTGGCCCACCTGCTGTGGCAGCGCGGCCAGCGGCAGCGCGCCCGGCTGCACTTTCTCGAACAGATCCACCGTGAGCCGCACGACGCGCAGACGCTGCTGGCCCTGGCCAGCCTGCTGCTGGAAATGGGCCAGGACGCCGAGGTCGAGGAGATCCTCGCCCAGATCGCGGTGATCGAGGAGGACTGCGCCGAGGCGTACCTGCTGGCGGCGGAACTGGCGTTGCGCAAGGGGCATACGCTTTTTGCGGCCCGTTCGCTGGAGCGGGCGACGCGGCTCGACCCGCGCATGCCGGGCATCGACCTGTTTCGGGCCCTGCTGACGATGGCGCTTGGCAAGCGCGACGCGGCCCTGCGCCATGCCGTGCGGGCGGCGCATCGCTTTGATCACACGGCCCGGAGCATGGCCCTGCTGACGGATCTGCTGTTGCGCCTGCGGCAGCCGGGGTACGCGCAGCGTCTGGCCTGTTCACTGCTGGAAGTGGGCCGTCACGATCCCGATGCGGTGGCGGCCGCCTTGCGCATGCGCGGGGCGGCGCACCTGATGCTGGGCCAGGTCGACGCGGCCGTGAGGGATCTGCGAAGCTCCTGTCACCATCGGCCCTGCGATGATGCGGCTCTGCCACTGCTGGCCCGTGCCTTGGCGCGGGCCGGGCAGCCCCGTCGCGCCCGGGCCGTGCAGCGGCGCCTGCGCCGGCTTGGCGCGCCGCTGACGCAGCGCCGCCGCCTCGCCCTGGACCTGCTGCTGGACCGCTGCCGCCGTCGCCTGCGACGCTAGGGCCTCAACGACTTGACTCGGTTAACATGGCCTGCGACCGCGCGCCTCGCGGTTGGTTTCCTGTCCGTCGCAGCCCCGGCAGCTATTCCCATGATCGATCTCAAAGACCTTCGCGAAGACCCCGACAAGTACCGCCGCGGCGCTGCCGCCAAGCAGATGGCGGTGGACATCGACGCGCTGCTGGCCCTCGACGCCGACCTGCGGGCCGCGATGAACCAGCGCGAGCAGCTCGCGGCCGAGAAAAACAAGATCGGCAAGGCCATCGGCCAGCTCGCCGGCCGGCTCAAGCAAGCCTCGGCCGACGAGCGGGCGGCGCTTCAGCAGGAGATGACGCAGCTTCAGCAGCGGCCCAACGAGATCAAGCAGCGCGAAAGCGATCTGGACGCGAAGATCAGGGAGCTTGAGCCGCAGCGCGACGCGCTCTGGCTGCTGGTGCCCCAGCCCCCCGATGCCGACGTGCCGGTGGGAGGCAGCAGCGACGACAACATCGAGATCAGCCGCTGGAATCCGCCGGGGTTCGACGCGAGCAAGCCCTTTGCCGCCAGCAGGGGTTTTGAGCCGAAGACGCACGTCGAGCTGGGCAAGCGGCTCGGCCTGTTCGACCTCGAACGCGGCGTGAAGATGGCCGGCAGCCGTTCGTACGTGCTCACCG
This sequence comes from uncultured Phycisphaeraceae bacterium, assembly GCA_964622625.1. Taxonomy (GTDB): domain Bacteria; phylum Planctomycetota; class Phycisphaerae; order Phycisphaerales; family Phycisphaeraceae; genus CAZCWM01. The sequence goes on from CAZUUQ010000065.1 coordinate 15,318, forward strand.
GCGACGGCATGCGGCTGCACCAGGCGATCCTGCGTTATGCCTTCGACTACATGACCGGCGAGAACGGCTTCACGCCCGTGAGCGTGCCCGTGCTCGTGCGCGACGCGATGATGGTCGGCACGGGCTTCTTCCCCCATGGCCGCGACCAGGCCTACGAAATCAGGGAGACCGAGCGCGGCGGGGGCTACGACCTCTACCTGACCGGCACCGGCGAGGTCGGCCTGATGGGCCTGCACGAGGGCGAGATACTCGACGAGGCCCAGCTTCCGCTGCGCTATACGACGGTCTCGACTTGCTTTCGCCGCGAAGCCGGGGCCGCGGGCAAGGACACAGCCGGACTGTACCGCATCCACCAGTTCGACAAGGTCGAGCAGGTCGTCGTCTGCCGCGCCGACGAGGCCGAGAGCCGGGCGTGGCACCGCAGAATGATCGGCTACGTCGAGACGCTGCTGCAACGCCTCGAACTGCCTTACCGGCTGCTTCAGTGCTGCACCGGCGACCTTGGGCCGAAGAATGCCGACCAGGTGGACATCGAATGCTGGATGCCGGGGCGCGGCGAGCTTGATTCCGCCGGCCGGCCGACCGGCGCGTATGGCGAGACGCACTCGGCCAGTCGGCTCTACGACTATCAGTGCCGCCGCCTGAACCTGCGCTACCGCCCCGAAGGCGGCAAGGCGACGGTCGTCTGCCACGCCCTGAACAACACCGTCGCCGCCAGCCCGCGCATCCTCATCCCCCTGATCGAGATGTACCAGAACGAAGACGGCTCGATCACGATCCCCAAGGTGCTGCGGCCCTACATGGCCGGGGCCGACCGCATCGGGTGAGGAAGAGGAGTTTCACCACAGAGGACACGGAGAGCACGGAGGCGGAGAAG